>DASYQZ010000127.1:0-17363 GCA_036004865.1 Vicinamibacterales bacterium | reverse complement strand
GGCGATCGCGGAGCACCTGGTCGCCCACCTCGCCGGTCCGCGTGCCGTCGATCAGCACGCGCCCGACGGTCGCCTTGCCGGCGACGCGGGCGCCCTCGGCGTCGAACTGCAGCACGTCGCCGTTCTCGACGAGGAGGATCTGCGGCTTCGGCTCGCGCCCGGCGAACACGCGCTCGGCGATGCGCGCATGCTGCGACAGCTGCCGGAACTCGCCGTGAATCGGCACGAAATAGCGCGGCCGGACCAGCGACAGCATCAGCTTCAGCTCCTCCTCGCTCCCGTGGCCCGAGACGTGGACGTGCTTGATGCCTTCGTGAATCACGTCGGCGCCTCGCCGCGCGAGATGGTTGATGACGCGGCCGATCGCCTTCTCGTTGCCCGGAATCGCGCGCGCCGAGATGACGACCGTGTCGTCCTCGGTGACCTTGACGAAGCGGTGGTCGTCGATCGCGATGCGCGAAAGCGCCGACAGCGGTTCGCCCTGCGAACCGGTGCTCAGACACAACACGTCCTGCGCGGGGTAGCTCGCGACATCGGAGTCGCGGATTTGGACGCCCGCCGGCATGCGCAGATAGCCGAGCCGCTGCGCGATCTCGGAGTTCTGAATCATGCCGCGGCCGACGAACGCGACCTTGCGATTGAACTGCGTCGCCAGATCGACGACGATCTGAATCCGATAGATGCTCGACGCAAAGGCCGCGACGATGAGCTTTCCCGTCGCGCTCGTGAAGATTTCCTCGAACGCCTCGGTGACCTCGCGCTCCGATCCGGTGAAGCCGCGGCGGTCGATGTTCGTGCTGTCGGCGAACAGCGCGAGCACGCCGTCCATGCCGAGCTGCGCGAAGCGGTGGACGTCGAAATGCTCGCCGTCGATCGGCGTCTGATCGATCTTGAAATCGCCGCTGTGGACGATGACGCCCACCGGCGTGTGAATGGCGAGCGCCACGCAGTCGGGCATGCTGTGCGTGACGCGGATGAATTCCACGCCGAACGGACCGATGCTGACCCGTTCGCGCGGGCGCACCGGCACGAGCGAACGCGCGCCGGCGAGGCCGTGCTCCTCGAGCTTCGGCTCGACGAGCGCCAGCGTCAACGGCGTCCCGTAGATCGGTCCGTCGACGAGCGGCGCCAGGTGCGGCACGCCGCCGATGTGATCCTCGTGACCGTGCGTCAGCACGAGCGCCGAGACGCGTCCCTTCTGCTGCAGGTACGCGAGATCGGGAATGATGCGATCCACGCCGAGCAGCTCGGGGTCGGGGAACATTACACCCGCGTCGACGACAATCGTCGTCTCGCCCCACGAGAGCGCGAGCATGTTCATGCCGAACTCGCCGAGTCCGCCGAGCGCAACGACTTCGAGCATCTGGAAACGCGGGTACGCACCATCACCGGACACACTCCAGGCGGAGTGGAACCGCGTCGATGGGAGCCGCGTCTTGCGGCTCAGTCAGGCTGCTGGGTGCGCCTGAAGTAACTGCGGCGGGATGAACGACTTACGGCCGAAAACTATAGCACAGCTCACGGCTCGGCCGATAGCCGTACCGACGACAGCGCGTCGGCAAGACGAACGAACTCGGCAACGGTCAGGGTCTCGGGACGGCGCCGTCCGTCGACGTCGGCGATGCGCAACGCTGTTGCGGGAGTGACCTGCGCCGCTCGTGGCAGCGCGAGCAGCGCATTCGCGAGCGTCTTGCGCCGCCGCGTGAACACCGCTTGCACGAGCCGTTCGAACAGCCCCGCGTCGGCAACCGGCGGCTCCGCGGGATGAAATCGCAGACGGACCAGCGCCGATTGAACCTTGGGCTGCGGCCGAAATGCGCCCGGAGGCAGCGTCAGGAGCCGCTCGACGTCCGCCGAGTGTTGAATCAGCACGCTGAGCACGCCGTACTCCTTACGACCCGGCCTGGCGATCAGCCGATCCGCGACCTCACGCTGCAGCATCAGCGTCGCGTCGACGAGCGGCACGCCGGACGAGGCGACCTCCACCAGCTTGAACATGATAGGCGAGGCGACGTTGTAGGGGAGATTCCCGGCCACGCGAATTTGGTCGTTGGTCTTTAGTCGTTGGTCGTTGGTCGTTAGTCGTTGGTCGTTGGTCACCAGCCGTTGGTCGTTGGTCGCCAGGCGTTGCTCGTTGATCGTGTCGAGAAAGTCACCCTCGACGACCGTGACATTCGAGGGTGCGTTGCCGCGAAGCTCGGCGGCGAGGTCGCGATCGATTTCGTAGACGATCACCCGCTGGGCTCGTGCGGCGAGCGGACGCGTCAGCGCGCCGCGGCCTGGCCCGATCTCGATGAATGTCTCGTCTGGTTTCGGATCGATGGCGCGGATGACTTTGTCGACCCACGCCGGCTCGAGGAAATGCTGCCCGAAGCGCTTCCTAGCGCGGCTCGCCGTCATCGTCGAGGTCTTCGACGTCTTCGACGTCTTCTCCAGGGTCGCCGTCATCGTCCTCGCCGCGCCAGTACTTCTCTTCGATCTCCTCGATCTCTTCTTCGCTCAATCCGAAGTAGTGGCCGATCTCGTGGATGAGCGTCTCGCCGATGCAGACGATCAGATCGTCGTCGTCTTCGCTCTCACGCTCGTGCGGACCTTGAAAGATCAGCACGCGATCGGGGAGCACGTTGCCGTACGCGGACGTGCGTTCGGTCAGCGGCGTGCCTTGATAGAGACCGAGCAGGGTGTCGGGCGGTTCGATTTCCATGTCCTCGAGCAGCTCGGCGGACGGTTCGTCCTCGACCACGATCGCGATGTTCTGCATGGCGTCGCGGAAGCGGCGGGGGATCGACGCGAGCGCTTCAGCGACGCGGCGTTCGAATTGTTTGCGCTGCACGCAGGGCTTTCTTCTTTGCCGCCTTCGTCTTTTTCGCTTTTTTCTCCCGGGGCGCCTTGCCGTCGCGCGCGCGCGAGATGACGAGGCGGAAGTAGTCGCAATCGTCGCGGACCGCGCACACATCGCAGAGCGGCTTCGGCTTGCAGACGCGCCGGCCGTGCAGGATGAGCGTGTCGGAGCTGCGCGTCCATCGTTCCTTGGGCAGCGCGCGCGTGAGCTGCTGCTCGACGACCACGGGATCGTCCGACTCCGCGATGCCGATGCGGTTCGCGACGCGCAGCACGTGCCGATCGACCGGCAGACCTGGAACGCCGAGCGCGTGACCGAGCACGACGTTGGCCGTCTTGCGCCCGACGGCCGGCAGCGTGACGAGCAAGTCCATCCGCGCCGGTACTTCGCCGCCGTGTTCGGCGACGAGCGCCTGCGCCATGCCGACGAGCGCTTTCGATTTCGCGCGGAAGAATCCGGTCGAGTGAATCTGCGGCTCGAGCTCGCTCGGCGCCGCCTTCGCCAGCGCGTGCGCGTTCGGATACCGCTTGAACAGCGCCGGCGTGACCAGGTTCACGCGCACGTCGGTCGACTGCGCCGAAAGGATCGTCGCGACGAGCAGCTCGAACGGCGTTGTGTAGTGCAGCTCCGTATCCGCATCAGGATGCTGCGCTTCGAGCTTGTCGAGGATGCGCCGAATCTCACGCGGTGACTTCATGCGCCTGGCTAGTGCGTCGTGCCCGATCCTTTGTTCCACCCGACGTTGCTGTAGGAATCGGAGAACACACGCCAGTGCTCCTGCAGCGCCGCAATCAGGTTCGGCACGAACTGCACCGGCACGACGATCTTCGTTCGGACCGGCGCCCGGACCACGTGCTCCGATTCCGCTTCCTTGATCTCTTTGTCGGAGAGCGGCATCACCTCACAGAAGGTGAGCGTGAAGTCGAACGGCGTGTGGGCGATCGAACAGAAATTCGAGTAGGTCCGCGGCGTCGTCGCGTTGTCGTCGGGAACGATAGTGAAGTTGATCTGCTTGGACTGTGGTTGGTCGGCCATGCGGCCAAGTGTAGTTCAATACTTCCGCATCACCCCCACGACGACGCCCTGCACCTGCACCTGGTCGGGATCCACGAAAATCGGCTGCATCGCCGCGTTCGCCGGCTGCAGGCGCACTTTGCCGCCCGGGTCGCGATAGAACTTCTTCAGCGTGACGTCGGATCCGCGGAGCAGCGCGATGACCATCTCGCCGTTGTCCGCCGACTTGCGATCCTCGACGACGACGAAGTCGCCGTCGCGAATCTGCTCGTCGATCATCGAATCGCCTCGCACGCGGAGCACGTACGTGTCGCGCTTGCCGACCAGGTCTTCCGGTACCGCAATCGTTTCGGTCGACGCGACCGCTTCGATCGGCGCGCCCGCCGCCACGTAGCCGAGCAGCGGCAGCTCGACGGCGCGGCCGCCCGTGCGCGTCGGCACCATTTCGACCGAGCGGCTGCGGTTCCACGCGCGCTTGATGAAGCCTTTTTCCTGCAGGTTCGTCAGGTGCTTGTGGACGGTCGCGAGCGAAGAGAGGCCGAAGCGGCGGCCAATCTCCTCGAGACTCGGCGCGTAGCCGTGCTGCGAAATGAACTCGTTGAGATAATCGAGGATTTCGCGCTGCCGTTTGGTGAGTGGAAGCATCTGGCCCTCACTGATGCGGGTAAATATACGCAAAAGAAAGGCGAAGGTCAAGATACTGAAGAGTTGCGGAGGGACTCTCACGTCTGCGCAGCGGAAGGCGCCCCTTGCTCACCGAAGCTCGCCGCGGATTCGAACGAGCGAAGGTGGGTGTTACGATGCGATTCTGTGCGGATTCCCTTTCGAATCCCTGCTTCGGACGAACGCGCGTTCGACGTCGTCGGGTTTGGTTTGAACAGCATCGATCTGGTGACGGTCGTTGCGGAATACCCGGCTTCCAACACCAAGCAGCGTCTTCAACGGTTCGCGCGGTTGCCCGGCGGTCAGATCGCGACGGCCACGGCAACGTGCGCCAGACTGGGCTGGCGGGCGCGGTACGTCGGGAGCTTCGGCGATGACGACCTTGGCGCGCTGTCGCGAGTCAGTCTGACCGGTGTCGGCGTGGACATCAGCGCAGCTCGAACGGTCCCGGGCGCGACGAATCAGTTCGCGGTGATTCTGGTCGACGGCCGATCGGGCGAGCGGACCGTGCTGTGGGATCGCGATCCGGCCTTGACCGCGGAACCGATCGACGTCCCGCAAGACGCGATCGTCTCCGGACGGATGCTGATCGTCGATTGCCACCAGACCGCCGCGTCCGCACAGGCTGCGCGGTATGCGCGCGACGCGCGGATTCCCACGATCGTCGATGTGGAAAAAGTGCGGCCCGGCATCGCCGACCTGCTGCAGAACATCGACGTCATCATCGCGGCGCAGGAATTTCCGACGGCGCTGACCGGTCACGAGGATCTGGGCCGCGCGCTCGCGGCGATGGGACGTGAGTTCGGCGCCGTCGTCGTGACGGTGACGCTCGGGCCCGAGGGGAGCCTCACCTGGTGCAACGGCCGCGAGATTCGGACGCCGGCGTTTCAGGTCGATTGCGTCGACAGCACCGGCGCCGGCGACGTGTTTCGCGGAGCGTTCGCGGCCGGCTGCCTGCGCTCGCCGGACGACGATCTCGAGGACGTGCTCACGTATGCGAATGCCGTGGCGGCCCTCAATTGCCGGGCGCTCGGCTCGCGCGGCGGCATTCCGACCCCTGACGAGGTCGAGCAACTCCTGCTCCCACGGGCGCATTTGTAACTTTCCCGTGAAAGGCCGGTCTAACCCATCTGATGTCCGCCTCACTTGCGTGGTCCTTGCCGTGGGCCGAGCCACGGGAAGCCGCTGCCAAATCAGTGGGACAGGCGTTGACTGACGCCACGTTGCCCGACCTGGACGAAGCGGCGCTCGTGGCCGCATGCTTGTCGGGCCAGCAGGGTGCTTTCGATGTCATCGTCGAGCGGCATCGCCGCGCGGTGTATCAGTTGTGCTACCGGTACGTGGGAAACCACGAAGACGCCAGCGATCTCGCGCAGGACGTGTTTCTGCGCGCCTATCGCGGGCTGAAGAATTTTCGCGGCCAGTCCTCGCTCGCCACATGGCTGTATCGGATCGGCGTCAACGTCTGCCTGAATCGCGTCAGCGCGAAAGCGCCGCAGACCGAGCCGATCGGCGAGTATCAGTTCGTCGACGTTCACGCCGAGCCGGCGTCCGAGAAGATGCTGAAGGACGAGCGCGGCGCACGCGTGCGGGCCGCCATCGCGCAGCTGCCGCCGAAGCAGCGCAGCGCGCTGATTCTGCGGATGTATCACGACATGTCGCATCAGGAAATCGCCGATACGTTGGGGAGCTCGGTCGGCGCGGTGAAGGCCAACTTTTTCCATGCGCTCGGCAATCTGAAGAAGTTGCTCGGAAGTGAATGACATGCGTCATCTGACCGCCGATGAACTGGTCGATCTGGTCGAGGGCGTCGCCCTCGAATCGGATGTCCCTCATCTCGCGACGTGCGCGACGTGCCGGCAACAGCTCGCGGAACTGCACGCGACGATGGCGATGGCGTCCGACGCGGAGGTGCCGGCGCCGTCGCCACTGTTCTGGGATCATTTTTCGTCGCGCGTACGTGACGCGGTTGCGGCTGAACGCGCGGTCCGCGGGAGCTGGTGGAGAAGGCTCTCGTCATGGCCCGGCGTCATGGCGCCGATGTCCGCTGCAGCCGCAGCGATTCTCGTGTTCGCGATCGTCCTGAAGACGATGTCGACGCCGTCGAACCGGCCCGAGGTGACGTCGCCGGCGCCGGTCGCCTCGTCGGCCCAGGCGACGACGTCGTCCGCGCTGCCGGGAACGTCCGGCGTCGAGCTGCTCAATGATTCGATGTCCGCCGACGATCCGTCGCTGACACTTGTCGCGGATTTGACCGACGCCCTGGGATGGAACGAGGCGGCCGACGCCGACCTGGCGCTGGCGGGAAGCGCGGAACATGCGGTCACACACCTGAGCCGCGATGAGCTGAGCGAGCTCGAGCGGCTGCTGAAAGAAGCGCTCGGAGGAAAGGGCGCGTGACGCGATAATGAGTGCATCCATGAAACCCGCAATCATTTATTCATCGTTGCTTGTACTGCTGTGCGCCGTGTCGGTGGCGGCGCAGCCGCCCGCCGACCCGAATCGACAGGGCCGACAAGGTCGACAAGGTCGCGCCGGAAGCGGGCCAACCGCGAGGGGAGCCGAAGCCCCTGGCGTGTCTCCTGCGGACGTGCAGAAGATGTTCGACGCCTACGCCGTGATGCAAGCGCAGGAGCAGTTGAAGATCGGCGACGAGCAATTCGCGCAGTTCCTCAAGCGCTACAAGGCGCTGCAGGACTTGCGGCGCAAGAATCTTCAGGAGCACACGCGGCTCGTGTTGGAAATGCGGCAGACGCTCAACACGCCCAATCCGGACGAGGCGAAGCTCAAGGAGAGCATGAAGGCACTGCAGGATCTCGACGTCCGGTCGACGGCCGACATCAGAAAGGGATACGAGAGCATCGATCAGATGCTCGACGTCCGCCAGCAGGCCAAGTTTCGCGTCTTCGAAGAGCTGATGGAGCGCCGAAAGCTCGAGCTCGTCACCCGCGCCCGTCAGGCGAATCGTCCCAAGAATCAGCGGTAAAATAGTTGTCGTGAACATGAAGGTTCTGGTTTGCGCGATGATGGCCGGCGCGACGGTCGTGCTCGGCGCCGACGAGCGCGCGTCGAAGCGTGACGCCGAGCTGCTGAGGCAGAAAGTGGCGACCATCAGCGCGCATGGCGAGCGTCCGACCAAACAGGGACGCCGCACGACGGTCACCGAGAGCGAAGTCAACTCGTATCTGGTCTACGACGCGAAGCCGCAACTGCCGGCGGGCGTCGTCGATCCCGCCGTGACGATTCTCGGCACCGGCCGGCTGTCGGGCCGCGCCGTCGTCGACCTCGACGCGGTGCGCCGCGCGCGCGCGTCGCAGAGCTGGTTCGATCCGACGAACTACCTGACGGGCCGTCTGCCGGTGTACGCGACGGGCCGTCTGAAGACGGGCAACGGCGTCGGCCACTTCGAGCTCGAGTCAGCGAGTGTGGGCGGCGTGCCGGTTCCGAAGATGCTCCTGCAGGAAATCGTCAGCTACTACACGCGCACGCCCGAGAAGCCGTCCGGCATCGGTCTCGACGATCCGTTCGCGCTTCCAGCGCGCATTCGCGAGATCCAGGTCGAGCGAGGCCAAGCCATAATCGTGCAATGAGCGGAAAGGGGTCCGACCCCTTTTTGTCGACGCCCTTGCAGTTCCTCAAGGGTGTCGGTCCCCGTCGCGCCGCCGACCTCGAACGCGCCGGGCTCGTGACGATCGAAGATCTCCTCTATCGATTTCCACTCCGCTACGAAGATCGCAGCCGCCTTCAATCCATCGCGACGTTGAAACCGGGACGGCCTGCGTCGATTGCGGGATCGATCAAAGTGTGCGGCCTGCGATCGACGCGGCGGCCCGGCTTCAAGATCTTCGAGGCTGCGATCGAAGACGGCACCGGATCGCTGCGCGCCGTGTGGCTGAACCAGCCGTTCCTGCGCGAGATTCTGATGCGCGGCCAACGCATCGTGCTGTACGGAATGGTCGAGATGCGCGGGGCGTCGTCCACCGGCACGCTGCAGCTCACCAATCCGCAGTACGAAATCCTGGACGACGAGGATGGCGAAACGATCCACACGGGTCGTATCGTGCCGGTGTACGAGAAGACCGGCGCCGTCACGCCGAAGATGCAGCGCCGGCTGGTCTACGACGCGCTGCAGCGTCTTCCCACCGATCTGCCCGACCAGCTCCCCGAGGATCTGAGGCTGCGGCTCGGATTGCCGTCGCGGTACGCGGCGCTCCTCGCCACGCATTTTCCGCCGGACGACGTGTCGATCGATGCGCTGAATGTGTTCAAGATGCCGGCGCAGCGCCGGTTGATCTTCGAGGAAGCGTTTCTCTTCCAAATGGGCGTCATCGCGCGGCGCCGGTTCGCCGCGAGCGAGCGCAAGCCGGCGGAGATACGCGTCGACGATCGCATCCGCGAATCGGCGCGCCGCGTCCTGCCGTTCAGGCTGACGAACGGTCAGCGGACGGCGCTGAAGGAAATCGTCGACGACCTGCAGCGCCCGCAGCCGATGAATCGGCTGCTGCAGGGAGACGTCGGCGCCGGTAAAACGATCGTCGCGCTGCTGGCCGCCGTCGTAGCAATGGAGAACGGACTCCAGGTCGCGTTCATGGCGCCAACCGAGATCCTGGCGGAGCAGCACTTCCTGAACATCTCGCGGCTGCTCCAGGCATCGCGCTTCCGCGTCGCGTTGCTGACGGGCTCCACGACGGCGGCCGCGCGGCGCGCGCAGCTCGCCGAAGTCGAAGCAGGCACAATCCCGCTCGTCGTCGGCACGCACGCGCTCGTGCAGGGCGACGTCACCTTCAAGAGCCTCGGGCTCGTCGTCATCGACGAGCAGCATCGATTCGGCGTCATGCAGCGTGCGACGCTGCGATCGAAGGGATTGCACCCCGACGTGCTGGTGATGACGGCGACGCCGATTCCGCGCACGCTGGCGCTGACCGTGTACGGCGACCTCGACGTGTCCGTCATCCACGACGTGCCGCCCGGACGGCTGCCGATCACGACGCTCGCGAAGCCGGAATCGCGCCGCGACGAGGTGCACGAATTCGTTCGCAAGCAGCTCGACGCCGGCCGCCAGGCGTACGTCATCTATCCGCTCGTCGAGGAATCGGCGAAGGTCGACCTGAAAGCGGCGACGGAGATGGCCGATCACCTCGCGGCGGACGTGTTTCCCGCGTACCACGTCGGGCTGCTGCACGGACGCATGAAGGCGGACGGTAAAGATCGCGTGATGAAAGCGTTCGCGTCGGGCGACCTGCACATCCTCGTGTCGACGACGGTGGTGGAGGTCGGCGTCGACGTCCCGAACGCGAGCGTGATGATCGTCGAGCATGCCGAGCGGTTCGGACTGTCGCAACTGCACCAGCTTCGCGGCCGCGTCGGCCGCGATCGGCACCAGTCGTACTGTTTCCTGCTGTATCAATCGCCGCTGTCCGACGAGGCGCGCGAGCGGCTGCACGCGATGACCGAGACGACCGACGGCTTCGACATCGCAGAGCGCGATCTGCGGCTGCGGGGCCCCGGCGATTTCTTCGGCACGCGTCAGGCCGGCGTCCCGACGTTCCGCATGGTGGATCTCATCCGCGATCGCGAGATCCTCGACGTCGCCCAACGCGAAGCGAGCGCGTGGTTCGACAAGACATCGCCGGCGCCGGCAGCGGTGGAGAAGTTGCTTCAGAGCTGGGAGAGCCGCTTCAAACTGATCGAAGTGGGATAAACAGACTGCTGGCGCCTGCGGCCATGCCTCGCGGTCCGCCGCGAGGCATCAGCGACAGGTCGCGGCGATTGGGGTGCCCGCCTCCGCCGAAGGCTACGGCGGGTCCGCCGTAGCTCGCGGGAACAGATGCGAGCGAAGGCGGAGGGCCCCGCCGCAAGTGCAAAAAAGTGAGAGTGATCTCTGGTGCGTTAAAGGGCCGTCGCTTGAAGACGCCGACGTGGGAGGGACTGCGGCCGACCTCCGACAAGCTGCGTGAGACGCTGTTCAACATCCTCGCGCCGCGGATCGAAGGCGCGCGCGTTCTCGACGGCTACGCGGGCACCGGCGCCGTCGGGATCGAAGCGCTGAGCCGCGGCGCGGCGCACGTCACCTTCGTCGAACGCGATCGCCGCGCGCAGGCGCTCATCGCCGACAACCTCGCGCACTGCGGCCTCAGAGAGGGCTATGCTATTATTCGCGCGAGCGTCACACGCGCGCTCGCCGATCTCCAGGGCGCATCCTTCGACATCATGGTGTTTGATCCTCCATACAACCAGCAGCCCGCCGAAGTCGACGACGTCCTTGGAGCCGCCGCGGACCGTCTCGCCGCGGACGGCGTGCTGGTGGTGGAACATGCGCGCCGCGACGCGGCGCCAGACTCAGCGGGCCGGCTCGTGCGCACGCGCGATGTGATCTCGGGCGATTCCGCGCTGTCGTTCTATTCATGGCCACGCTAGCCGTTTATCCCGGATCCTTCGATCCGCTCACCAACGGCCACGTCGACATCATTTCGCGCGGCGCGCGGCTGTTCGATCGCATCGTCGTCGCCATCCTGAAGAACGCCGAGAAGTCGCCGCTCTTCACGGAGGACGAGCGCGTCGAGATTACGCGATCGGTGTTCAAGCACCAGCACAACGTCGAGGTCGACACCTTCGACGGCCTGCTGGTCGACTACGTCGAGCGGCGCAAGGCGCAGGTCATCGTGCGCGGGCTCCGGGCCGTGTCGGACTTCGAGTACGAATTCCAGATGGCGCTGATGAATCAGCGGTTGAATCCGCACATCGAGACCATCTTCATGATGCCCGCCGAGCAGTACACGTACATCAGCTCGCGATTGATCAAGGAAGTGTTCTCGCTGGGCGGACGCGTGCACGGCCTGGTGCCCGAGCTCGTCGAAACCCGGCTGCGTGAAAAAGTGCTGGCCACTACGAGGGATGTATGACCAAACTCGCCGATCGCACCACCCGTATCTCGAGCTCGCCGACCATGAAGGTGACGGCCACCGTCGATCGGCTGCGGCGCGAAGGCATCGAGGTGATCGACTTCGGAGCGGGCGAGCCCGACTTTCCGACGCCGGACGCCATCAAGGCGGCAGGGCACGACGCGCTCGATCAGAACTTCACGCGCTACACGCCGCCGGCCGGCATCGTGGAGCTCAAACGCGCGATCTGCGAGCGATACCGCGCCGACTACGGCGTGGACTACAAGGAATCGGAAGTCATCGTGACGGCAGGCGGCAAGCAGGCGCTGTATAACACCGCGCTGTCGCTCTGGGGGCCGGGCGACGAGGTCATCACCCACGCGCCGTACTGGCCGACGCTGACCGAGCAGGTGAAGCTCGCGGACGCGACGCCGGTTCTCGCCCGCACCCATCCGGAGGACGGCTTTGCCATCCGCGCGCGCACGATCCTCGATCTCGTCACGCCGCGCACGCGCGGCATCATCATCAACTCGCCGTGCAATCCGACCGGCGCGCTGATTTCCGAAAGCGAGCTCGCGGACCTCGCGGATGTCGCCGCGCGGCAGGGCATCTGGGTCGTGCTGGATCTCTGCTACGAAAAGTTGATCTACGATCCGGTGCCACACAACCTGCCCGGCGTGCTCGCGAAGAAATGCCGCGACCTCACCGTGCTGTGCGGGTCGGCGTCGAAGGCGTACGCGATGACCGGCTGGCGCTGCGGCTGGGCGATCGGTCCCGCCCCGGTGATCGCCGCATCGGGCGCGATTCAGAGTCATGCGACGTCGAACGTGGCGTCGATCTCACAGAAAGCCGCACTCGCCGCGCTCACCGGATCGCAGGCGACGGTGACGGTGATGCTCGACGAGTATCGCAAGCGTCGCGATCAGTTGTGCGAGTGGCTCAGCGCCGATCCGCGACTGCGATGTCAGCGGCCCGCCGGCGCGTTCTACATGTTCATCGACATCAGCGATCTGCTCTCGGGTGTGGCTCCCGACGGTTTCCGCACCTCCCTCGATTTCGCCGACGCGCTGCTCTCGGAATCGCGGGTCGCCGTCACGCCGGGCGAAGCGTTCGATGCCCCCGGGTTCATTCGCATCTCGTACGCGACGTCGATGGAGAACCTGCGCGAGGGCAGCGCGCGCCTGATCGATTTCGTGCGCGCGCATCAGGTGCACGAAGCCGCGGCCAGTTAATTGCATCCTCTCGGGAATATGGCTAAGGTGGTTGCGGTCATCGGCGCGTCGAGCGATCGGCGGAAGTTCGGCAATCGCGCCCTGCGCGCGTTTCGGCAGCAAGGCTACACGGTCGTCCCGATCAATCCGAATGAACCGGAGGTCGAGGGGCTGAAAGCGTACGCCTCGGTGCTCGACGTTCCAGGAACGATCGATATGGCGTCGTTCTACGTGCAGCCCGAGGTCGGGGAGGCCGTGATCGAAGAGGTCGCGCGTAAAGGAATCGCCGAGGTGTGGCTGAATCCGGGAGCGGAAAGCGATGCCTTGATTGCCCGCGCGCAGGCCCTTCAGATCCAACCCATTGTCGCCTGCAGCATCGTCGCGATTGGACAGAACCCTTATGCGTTATGAGGTGATCTGCTATACTCGGCCGACATAGCACACCTGCGGAAGTTTCAACCCAACCTTCACGCGAGTTTTCATGCCCAGCAATCACAAGCGCCATGCTCCGGCGCGGACCGCGAATGGCCCCGCCAGCCCAGACCCCCCGAATCCCACTGACCCCGCGACACCCGAACAACCCGCGAAAAGCGCACAGCAGGCCCAGTCGGCGCCGGCGCCGCCGCCACCGCAGCAGCCGCAGGCGCAGGCGCAGCAGCGCGGGCTGAACATCACCGATCTGAAGGACATGAGCATCCAGAAGCTCACGCAGATCGCGAAGGATCTGAATGTCGGTGGGGCCACGGGGATGCGGAAGCAGGAGCTGATCTTTCAGATCCTGAAAGCGCAGACCGAGCAGAGCGGGTTCATTTTCTCGGAAGGCGTGCTGGAAGTGCTGCCGGACGGCTTCGGCTTCCTGCGCGCGCCCGATTACAACTACCTGCCCGGGCCCGACGACATCTACGTCTCGCCGTCGCAGATTCGCAAGTTCGATCTGCAGACCGGCGACACGGTCTCGGGCCAGATTCGTCCGCCGAAGGAAGGCGAGCGGTACTTCGCGCTCATCAAGGTCGAGGCGGTCAACTTCGAGGCGCCCGAGCAGGCGCGCGACAAACTGTTCTTCGAGAACCTCACGCCGCTGTACCCGCAGGAGCGGATCACCCTCGAAACGCCGGAAAGCCTGTCGGCGCGCGTGATGGATCTCTGGACGCCGATTGGCAAGGGACAGCGCGGATTGATCGTCGCGCCGCCGCGCACCGGCAAGACGATGCTCCTGCAAAGCATCGCGCAATCGGTGTCGAAGAACCATCCCGAGGTGTACCTCATCGTGCTGCTCATCGACGAGCGGCCGGAAGAAGTCACCGACATGCAGCGCTCCGTCGACGGCGAGGTCATCTCGTCGACGTTCGACGAGCCGGCGCAGCGCCACGTGCAGGTCGCGGAGATGGTGATCGAAAAGGCGAAGCGCCTCGTCGAGCACAAGAAGGACGTGCTGATTCTGCTCGACTCGATCACGCGCCTCGCGCGCGCCTACAACACGGTCATTCCGCCGTCGGGCAAGGTGCTCTCCGGCGGTCTCGACAGCAACGCGCTGCAGAAGCCGAAGCGCTTCTTCGGCGCCGCCCGGAACATCGAAGAAGGCGGGTCGCTGACCATCATGGCGACGGCGCTCATCGACACCGGGTCGCGCATGGACGACGTGATCTTCGAAGAGTTCAAGGGCACCGGCAACATGGAAATCCATCTGGACCGCAAGCTCACCGACAAGCGCGTGTTCCCGTCGATAGACGTGCAGAAGAGCGGCACGCGCAAAGAGGAGCTGCTCATCCCGAAGGAGGATCTCAACCGCATCTGGGTGCTGCGCAAGGTGCTCAATCCGCTGTCGCCGACCGAGGCGATGGAGCTCCTCCTCGACAAGATGTCGAAGACGAGGACCAACAGCGATTTCCTCGCATCAATGCAGAAGATGAGTTAATCGATGGCGACTATCAAGGTAAGACAGAACGGACCGTATCTCGTCGAAGGCGACGATGTGAGGCTGGTCGACTGGAACGGGAATCCGTATCCGATCCCCAAACGCCCCTTCGCGCTGTGCCGGTGCGGCGGATCGATGACGAAGCCCTTCTGCGACGGCACGCACTCACGAACCGGCTTTGCCGCTGCCGAGGCTGCGGTGCCCGGAAGCGTGGACAAGCCCGCTCAGTGATCCTGAATGTGGTAATTGGATAATTTGGTCATCGGGTAATTGATTGTCGGATTGCGCGCCAGTCTCGCAATCAATCACCCGATTACCCAATTACCCGATTATCCAATTCAGCGCGCGACCCGATTGCCAGCAACGTAGACGTCCGCGATGGAGCGCGTCGCTTTGATGTCGGCCAGCGGGTCGGCATCGAGCACGACGAAGTCCGCCCACTTGTTCGCTTCGAGCGTGCCGAGATTCTGATCGAGCTTCTGGCAGCGCGCGGCGTCGCGCGTCGCGGCGATGAGCACCTGCTTCGGCGTCAGTCCCGCCTTCGCCATCAGATCCAGCTCCATCAGCTCGAAGTAGCCCTGGAAGCGCGCGGGGGGACCGGTGTCGGTGCCCATCGCGATCTTGACGCCGGCGTCCGAGAGCTTCTTGAGATTCTTGCTCGCCTGATCGAGCGCCACTTTGTAGCGCTGCGCCGACTTGCTGTTCTTCATCTGTTCCTGCCGCGCCGGCTCCTTCAGCTGGTCGAGCGTGGCTTTGTCGGCGTGTTTCAGGAACAGCGGATCGTTGAACCACGAGGGCGTCGTCTCGTAGGCGAACGTCGAGACTTCGCGCATGAGCGTCGGGCAGACGCACACGTCGCGGCGCTTCAGCATCGAGATGACCGGCTCGTCGACGTCCTTGTCGCGGATGCTGTGCGCGATGAAATCGGCGCCGGCGTCGAGGACGCCCTTTGCGTCTTCGAGATAGAACAGGTGGACGGCGGTGCGCATGCCCTTCTTGTGCGACTCGTCGATGACCGCCTTGTAGATGTCGGGAGGCATCTTCGCCGACGTACCGAGGTTGTCGTCGACGCGGATCTTGACGATGTCGGCCTTCATCGCGGCGACTTCGTCGACGAGCCGGCGCGCGTCCTCAGGCGATTTCGGGCTCAGTACCGGACCCGCGACGTAAAGCCGCGCATGATCGAGCGACGGCGTGTTCTGGGCGTCGCGGATCTTGAAGCCCGCTTCCTGGTCGTCGCCGAGCGAGAAGACGGTCGTGACACCGTAGGCGGCGTACGTCTTCAGATCGCGCAGCACATTTTCCCTCGAGTATTTGCCCTGCTGCAGGCCGACCGTGTTGCCGACGTGGCCGTGCGCGTTGATGAGGCCGGGAATGACCGTCTTGCCGGTCAGCGACACGCGCTCGGCGCCGGCCGGCACGGTGGCGCGGCCGGCGGGTCCGACCGACACGATGCGGCCGTCCTTGACGACGATGGTGGCGTTGTCGATCGGGGCGCGGTCGGTGCCGTCGATGACGCGCGCGCCGGTGAACGCCCTGACGCCGGGTGACTGCGCCGGAGCGGTGACCCCCGTGATCAATGTCGCGACGCCGATCGCGAGGGCGACGAGTGAAAAGGCAGCAATGCGATGCAGAGTCATGGCGCAAGACTATAGTGCAAAACGAGGATCGAGAAATCCTCGGACCAAAAACACCGAGAATAGCGCGATGCGCCGTCCGCCGACATTTCCCATCGTCCTTGCAGGGTCGGCGGCGTTTCTCGACCTCTACGCCACGCAGCCGCTGCTGCCGCTTCTTGCGCGAACGTTTCGCGCCTCGACGTTCGACGTCGGGCTGACGGTCACCGCGCCGACGATTGCCGTGGCGATCTCCGCGCCGATCATCGGCCGGCTCGCCGATCGGGCGGGCCTCCGGAGGGTGATCGTGGGCTCGGCGTTCCTGCTGGCGATCGCGACGGCGCTGGCGGCGACCGCGGCGAGCCTGCGGCAATTGATCATCTGGCGCTTCGTGCAGGGACTGGCGACGCCGGGAATCTTTGCCGGCACCGTGGCCTACATTCACGAAGAATGGCCCGCGAACCGCGCGGGGCGCGCGACCGCAGCGTACATGACCGGCACGATCATCGGCGGCTTCACCGGCCGCGCGGTGGCGGGGCTCGTGGCCGCCGACGTCAACTGGCATGCGTCGTTCGTCGCGCTGGCGGTGCTGAACTTCGCCGTCGCTGCGGCGCTTTTCGCGTGGCTGCCGCCGGAGCGCGGGCACGCACACCCCGACGATCGCCGGCAGCGCGGCAGCTCGCTCGTCGATCATCTTCGCAACCGGCAACTCGTCGCGACGTACGCGATCGGATTCTGTGTGCTCTTCACACAGGTGGCGATGTTCACGTACGTGACGTTCCATCTCGCGGCGCCGCCGTTTCGTCTGAGCACGGCCGCGCTCGGCTGGCTGTTCGTCGTGTATCTCGTGGGCGCGGTCGTGACGCCGTTCGGCGGACAATGGATCGATACGTACGGCCACCGCGTCGGCCTCGGCGCTGCCATGGCGATTGGCGCCGCCGGCGCGCTGCTGACGCTGGCGCCGTCGCTGCTCGTGGTCGCCGCGGGCCTCGCGCTGTGCTCGACCGGCGTCTTCGTCGCGCAGGCGTCGACGAGCAGCTACATCGGCGCCGTGACGACGCGCGACCGCGCGCTCGCCGTGGGGATGTATTCCACCTTCTATTACATCGGCGGCAGCGTCGGCGCCGCGCTGCCGTCCGTGCTGTGGAACGCGGGCGGCTGGCGCGCGTGCGTCGCGCTCATCGTAACGGTGCAGATGATCGGCGTGGCGATCGCGATGAC
>DASYQZ010000126.1:0-11875 GCA_036004865.1 Vicinamibacterales bacterium | reverse complement strand
TTCACCATCGACCTGACGTGCCAGCGCGGCGTCGACATCCTCGCGGACGATCTGTCCGGCGACAACGTGAAGTTCGTTGGGCTCGAGCTGGTGGCCAGCGACAACTCGCGGCAGCCGGGCCGCGACGGCACGACGACTTATCAGTTTCGCTACATCGTGACGACCTATCGAGTCGACGCGTCCGCGCTGACGATTGGTCCATTCGCCGTGCGATACGCGGCGGTGCGGCCGGGGCAGCGCCTCGAGGAAGCGGCGCCGGCGGGCGAGGTGCTGGTCCCGCGCGTCTCGATCGCGTTCAGGAGCGCGCTGCCGGAGGACGCGGACATCCTCGGCCTTCGCGACGATCGTCCCGCTTCGGTGCGTCGAGCGATGTTGGCCACCCTGCAGCCGATCGGCATCGGCCTCGTCATCGTGTCGATTGTCCCGGCGGCGCTTGCCGCCGCGGCGGTCGTGCGGCGGCGCCGCGCCCACCTCGAGCGCGCCCGCCGGCGTTCGCCGCGGACGGTGCGCCACGACGAGCGCGCCGCGCTCGACGCGGTGCGCGCGCTCGACGTCACGACGATCGATGGCCGGCGCGAAGCGTGGACGCGCCTCGACGCGATCGTGCGCGCGCATCTGCGTGACGTCTGCGGCATACCGGGACCGAGCCTGACGGCCGCGGAGGTTGCGCCTGCGCTGTCGGCGCACGGAACCCGGATGCCGATCGAACTGGTGACGTCGGTGCTGACCGCGTGCGAGGCCGCACGATATGCGCCGCCGCACGACACGCCGTCGGCGGACGCATGCCGCGAAACAGTCGATCGCGTCGAACAGCTCCTCGCGGTCCGTTGACATGAGATTCCTGCGTCCGGACCTCGGTTGGTGGCTGGTTGCGGCGCTCGTGGTCGCAGGCGCGATTCGCTGGCGCCTGCGCCGGACGTTCGCCGCGTCGACGACGGTGCGGTGGTTGTCGGCGCGCGCCTATCGCGCGTCGGTGCTGCGCGGACTCCCGGCCGCGGTGCTGGCCGCCGCATTGATTCTGATCGGCGTCGCGCTGATGGATCCGGTGCTCCCGTACGCGCAATCGGCGATGACGTCGCGCGGCCTCGACATCGTCATCGCGCTCGATCTGTCGTCGAGCATGCTCGAGGAGATGGGGCGCCCGAAGCCGCCGCGCTCCTTTCAGAATCTGACGTTCTCGAGCCGCGACGCGACGCTGGCGCGCGCCGCCGGCACGAACCGTCTCACCGCGACGAAGGACGCGATCAGGACGTTCGTCAGGAGCCGGCGCGACGACCGCGTGGCGCTGGTCGTCTTCTCCGACAACGCGTACGTGATCAGCCCGCTGACGTTCGATCACGACTACGTGGTCCGCTACATCGATCTCGTCGACGATCAGCTGCTGCGCGGCGAGGGGATGACGTCGATCGGCGAAGGCCTCGCCCTTGCGAATCATCTTCTGGCGTCCGCCTCCGCCCGCGAGGCAATGCAGGGCGAGCTACGGCGGGACCGCAATCAGGTGGTGGTCCTCTTCACCGACGGCGAGAACAACCACGGGCGCGATCCGATGGAAGTCCTCGGCGAGTCGAACGCCGCGAACATCCGTGTCCACATGGTTGGCGTCGATCTCGAGGAGGAGGTCCGCAACAAGCCGCAGGTGCAGCGTCTGTTTCAGAGCGTCCGGCGGTACGGCGGCCGCTACTTCAACGCCGCCACTCCCCGCGATCTCGATGCCGCGTCGCGGACAATCGATTCAATCGAGAAGGGCGTCCTCGTCAGCCGATCGTACGTGCGCGACGCTCCCGTATATCAATGGTTCGCGCTGCCGGCGCTGCTGTGTCTCGCCGCCGCGATCGGGCTTCGGGCGATTCCTTACTTTATCGATCAAACATAAGCCAAGTTCACGAAGATCCACGGGCCTCACGAAGATCGCGAAGATCACGAAGATCACGAAGAAGGTTTTGTACAACGCGCTCTTCGTGGCCTTCGTGCTCTTCGTGACCTTCGTGGGTCGGGATTCTTTGTCGTCTTGGCACCGTCAGACGTCGCGTGTCGTCGGTGCGAACAGGTCGTCGATCTTCACCCGTTCCCTGATCAACCCCTGCTCGTAGGAATAGCCGGCGAGCGTCTCGAGCGCCTTTCGGTTTGCGGCGAGTCCGTACGGAAACGGATCGTCGCCGAACGTGCGTCGCTGCGCCTCGAGGACGGCGAACGCGGCCATGACGCTCGATCGCAGGAGGTAGTCGATGCGGCCGTAGCACTGCTGCTTCGCTTGTGCGAACGCATTGAACAGGTTCAGCGCGGCCCACGGATGCCGCTCGAGCACGCGGTTCTGTACGACGACCGTGTGATTGATGTGGCTGAACCCGTGCGTGCGGAAGGAGCGAACGCTCTCCGCCATCGGATCCTCGAACAGCAGACGCGCGCGAGTGGAGCGCCCAAGATCCGCGACGTAGGTCTTGTTCAGCCTCGACGTCATGCCGCCGTACGGACTCGGCATCACCGCGTCGAGGTCGCCGCGTTCCAGAAGTCTGAGCAGCGTCTCGCCCTCCGGTACGCGCTCGATCGACACGCCGCCGGGCGGCGTAAAGCCGGTCTGGCCGCCGTGACTCATCTCCAACGGCCGCTCGACGAACCAGCGGATCGCCGCGGGCGGAACGCCGAAGTCGTGCTGCAGAACGCCGCGCACCCACACGGCCGCGGTCATCTGGTATTCGGGCAGTCCGAATCGCGCGCCCGCGAGATCGGGCGGCTGCCGGATCTTCGAATCCGCGCGGACGAAGATGTAGGTATGGAAGAACGCGCGGAATGGAAACACCGGAATCGCCGTCCACGCGCGGCCGAGGCCGCGCGCGATCAGGAACGACGACAGCGACATCTCGGCGGCATCGAACTCGTCGAACTTCAGCATCCGCCAGAAAGTCTCCGACGGCGGCGAGACGATATGAGTAAGGTTGATACCGGCCGGTCTGACCGACCCGTCGCGCAGGCCGGCCGTCCGGTCGTAGTCGGCCATGGCGAGCGTCAGATGCATTGCGGATTGAGGATTGCGGAATGCGGATTTATTGTCGATTGGATATTGTGGATTGGCGATTCACTTCGGGTTTTCCCGGCTTTCTTGTCGACTTCAATCGAACAACAAATCAACAATAAATCCGCAATCCGCAATCCTCAATCCGCAATACGGTTTACTTGACGATGACCGTGCCGATGTTGCGGCGCCTGAGCATGTCATTGAACGTCGCGACGTCTCTGCTGACGACGGTGTCGAGATCGGCGGCGGCGGCGGTGAGCTGATCGGTCAGCAGCTTGTGGACCTCGAGCTGCTGGTCGGTCGGCGCGAAGTCGGCGAGCTGCAGCGTGTCGGCCAGGTGCGCCAGCTTTTCGAGCAGCTGGCTCGGCATCCTCAGGAAATCCTGACCGCGTCCGGTCGCTGTGATGTTGAACAATCGCCCCTCGACCGCAACCACTTTCTTGTCGAGATCCTCGCCCGCCGCGATGAGCTCCTTCGCGGCCGCTTCGTTTCCGATGAAGGTTTTCAGATTGCTGATCTGCGCGCGGATCGCCTCGGAGCGGTTGATGAGATCCGCGGTCTTGCTCATGTTCTCGCGCACCTCGCGGATTGTCTTCGTCTGCGCGTCGATATCCGACTCGGTGCCGGACGTATTCGGATCCTTGCGAACTATCAGCGGCTGAGCCGCCGTTTGACCGGCGCCCGTCAGCGCCACGTTGTAAGTCCCGGGCGGCACGAGCACCGACAGGCGAGTCGAGCCGGCGATCGCGAGCTTTCGCGTGCCGTCGGGGTTCATCTTGAAGTCGTCGGCGTTGACCGGACGCGTCCGCGGCTTGACCTCGGTTGACGGCTCGCCGCGCAGGTCCCACCACACGCGATTCAGACCCGCTTTCGGTTCCTTGACGTCGATGGTCCGCACGGTCTGTCCCGACGCGTCCTTGACGACGACCTTGATCGGCGAATCCTTTGCGTCTTTCACCGGTGCGGGCGCGGTTTTCAGCCAGAAGGTGATCGCGGCGCCGTCCGGAGGATTGACGCCCTCCGCGGCATCGTCGGGCATCATCATCGGCTCGGTGATGTTGCGCAGCCGATAGGTCGCGCGGGGCGCGAAGAGATGCGCGTTTGCATTCAGCACCTCCGGCGTCATCTGGCGGAGCGGCGTGATGTCGTCGAAGATGAAGAATCCGCGGCCGTACGTCGCGACGACGAGATCGTTGAAGTGCTCCTGGATGGCGATCCAGTGCAGCGGTGCGTGCGGCAGCCCCGACTGCAGCGGCGTCCAGTGATCGCCGTCGTCCAGCGAAAAGTACAGACCGTTCTCGACGCCGAGATAGAGAAGACCTCTGCGAACCGGATCCTCGCGCACGCAGTGCGCGTAGCCGAAGACGCTCTTCGGCAGATCGCCGGCCACTGACTTCCACGTGCGCCCGTAGTCGGCTGTCTTGTAGACGAACGGATCGCGGTTGTTCACCTGATGAAGATCGACGGAGAGGTACGCGGTGCCGTTATCGTGCCGCGACGGCTCGATGTTGCTCACCGTGCCCCAGGCCGGCAGGCCCGGCAGATTCCTGGTCACGTTGGTCCAGTGCGCGCCCGCATCGCGTGTGATCTGCACCTGGCCGTCGTTCGTGCCGGCCCACACGACGCCCTTCTCCTTCGGCGACTCCGCGATGGCGAAGACGACGCCCGCGTACTCGACGCCGACGTTGTCGGGCGTGAGCCCGCCGGAGATCTGCTGCCGCGACGCGTCGCCGAGCGTGAGATCGGGGCTGATCGCCTGCCAGCTCTGACCGCCGTTCGTCGTGCGATGCACGTGCTGGCTGCCGGCGTAAATGGTGTTGTGATCGTGCGGCGAGATCGCGAGCGGGAAGGTCCAGTTGAACCGGTACTTCACGCCGGCCGCCGGCGCGCCGACGGTGACCTCGGGCCAGATCTCCACCTCGCGCGCCTGCCGCGTGCGCAGGTCGAAGCGCTCGACGGTGCCGCCGAGACTGCCGAAGCCGGTGCCGGTCGCCCAGATGATGTTGTGGTCGACCGGATCCGGAATCGCCCATCCGCTCTCGCCGCCCGCCACCGAATGCCACATGCCGCGCGGGATCGGACCGGACTCCGCCTCCTCGGACTGCTTGCCAATCCGGCTGTTGCTCGGGCCGCGCGTCGACGGTCCGTCCTGGCGATTGCCGTAGACGTTGTAGGGAATCTGATTGTCGACCGCGACGTGATACATCTGCGCGATCGGCAGTTGAATGTGATGCCAGCTCCTGCCGCGGTTGATCGAGAAGCTCATCCCGTCGTCGTGCGCGACGGCCATGCGATCGCCGTTCGCGGGGTCGATCCACATGTCGTGGTTGTCGCCGATGGGTGCGACTTTGCCGGTCAGGTCGATGGACGTTGCTCCACCGTCGACCGTCTTGGTGAATTCGGCCGAGAGGAAATACGCTTCGTTCTCGTTGTCCGGCGCGATGTTGAAGCGCGTGTAGTAGTGCGTGCGGCCACGGAGCCGGCGATCGGCGCTCACCATCGTCCAGGTTTCGCCGCCGTCCTCACTCCGCCAGAGCGATCCGCTCTGCGTCTTCTGGCCGTTGTTGGTCGGCATCCCGTCGCCGGTCTCGATGAGCGCGTACACGCGATTCGAGTTGCTGCGCGCGACCTGCGCTGAAATCTTGCCGATTGGCGGCTCGGGCAGCCCGTGTCCTTCGACTCCGCTCGCCCTGAGCCCTGTCGAAGGGCGAGCGTCGCTCAGGACAGGTCCGAGCCGCTTCCAGTTCGCGCCACCGTCGATCGATTTGAAAAGTCCGCTGCCTGGGCCGCCGCTCGTGCGGCCCCAGGTGTGAATCTCGAGCTGCCACATGCCGGCGAACAGCACGCGCGGATTGTTGGGATCCATCGCCACGTCGGAGCAGCCGGTGTTCTCGTCGACGAACAACACGCGAGACCAGGTTGCCCCGCCGTCCGCCGTTTTATAGACGCCGCGATCCTGTTGCGGACCGTACGCATGCCCGAGCGCGCACGCGAACACGACGTCGGCATTTCGCGGATCGACGACGACGCGCGCGATGCGGCCGGTGCGGTCGAGGCCCATGCGGCTCCACGTCTTCCCCGCGTCGAGCGATTTGTAGATGCCGTTGCCAATCGAGATATTGCTGCGGATGAACGACTCGCCGGTGCCGGCCCACACGGTGCTTGGGTCGCTCGGCGCAACCGCGAGGGCACCGATCGATTGCACGTCCTGGCCATCGAACATCGACGCCCAGTGCGCGCCATCGTCCAGCGTCTTCCACACACCGCCGGACGCGGCGCCCGCGTAGTACGCATGCGGATTGCCCGGCACGCCGGTGATTGCGATCACGCGGTTGCCGACGGGCCCGACGTAGCGGAATTTGAGGGCGCCGAGCGCCTCCGGACCGAGGCGCGCGGACTGAGCGGCGACGAGGACGTCGAGCGCGCACACGAGCGCCGCGAGGAAACAGGGCTTACGGAGCATCGACGATCTCCCGCGGGAAGCGAAGTCGCTGGAAACGGAGGTTGTACGGGCGAAACGGTATCACACAGGAAGGAGCAACAGAGACGCTGCCGTCAAGGTGTGATAAAAGAACCCCTCTGAGCTGGCTTCGGCGTCCTCGCCCGAGCAGTCGATGGCCCCCAACGCTCCGGCATCATTCGTCGCAATCCTGAAAAGGGGGAGGCACATGAAGCTCGCTCAAAGAACGCTGCTGACCTTGGTCGGATGCATCTTCGCGCTGGGCTCGGCGGCCCCGGGTCGGGCACAAGTCACAACCGCCACCTTCTACGGAACGGTCACTGATTCGACGGGCGCTGTCATCTCCGGGGCGACCGTCACCCTCACGCACGCGGATACGGGCGCCGGCAGCGAGAAGACGACGAGCGCCACGGGCGTCTTCGTCTTCGATTTCATGCGCGTCGGTGCGTATAAGCTCCGGATCGAAGCGCCCGGGTTCAAGGCGTACGAGGGCGCCGGGATCGATCTGACGGCCGGCCAGCAAGTTCGGCAGACATTCGTGCTCGAGGTAGGCGCGTTGAGCGACACCGTCACCGTGGCGGCCTCGTCGCCCCTGGTCAGCATCGCGGCTGCGGAACAGCTGCAAACCTTCGACCGTGAGAAAGTGACGGAGTTACCGCTGCCGCGGCGCAACTTTTCGACGCTGCTTCGGATCGGCACGGGCGTCACCTACACGGGCGACAGCGTGCGGATGAACGGCGTCGGCAAGAACGGCGTCGCCTTTTCAGTCGATGGAACCGACGCCGGCGGCAACCCGGAGGGCCGAAACTCCTCGAACTATCTGCAGCCGAACCTCATCGACATCATGAGCGTCGAGGCGATCCAGGAGGTCCACACGGTCAAGGGGATCGCGCCGGCGGAGTACGGCAACATGATCGGCGGCCAGGTGAACCTGCTCACCAGATCCGGCACGAACACCTGGCGCGGGTCGCTCTTCGAGAACTTTCAATCCGACACGCTCAACGCCAAGCACCAGCGGCTCGATTCCAAGCCGCCGCTGAAGTTCAATCAGTTCGGCGGGTCCATCGGCGGCCCGATCAGTCGCGACAAGATCTTCGTGTTCGGCGTGTACGAAGGGTATCGCGATCGGGCCTTCACGCTCGTTCAGGAGAACGTCCCGACCGCGCGGCTGCGCGACGACATGCTGCGCGCCACGCCATCGTACGCGCTGCTCCTGAATTTTCTGCCGCTGCCGACCGAACCGACCAGTCCAACGGCCGACATCGGTTTGTACCAGGCTCCCCGGACCTCGCGGCGCGATGATAATCACGTGGATCTCAAGACGGACATCCGGCTCACGCCCGCCCGTCAGCTCGCCGGCACATACAGCAGGGGCCGTCCGTATCAGCTCGTGCCGAGGCATTACGTGAACCAGTCGAACGACCGCGAGTTCTTCGTGCACGACGATCGCGGGACGGTGGCCTTCACGATGACCGGAGCGCGCTGGACGTCTGAAACGCGATTCGGGTACCACCGGAGCGACATGACGCGCGAGGACCGCTTCTACTTCTCGCAGTTCGATCCCGCCAATCGGAATGAGGAGCTTCCATTCGGCCGTCGCGTCGGCCGCATCGGGACGACCCTCGGCTGGGGGTCGCCGGATCACGAGCTGTACCTGCTGTCGGGACGGACCTGGAATTTCGATCACAAATACTCGCGCCACTACGGGAAGCACGGGTTGAAGCTTGGCGTCGGCATTCGGCGCGACTGCTGCCAGCGCACCAACCCCGAAGCCCCATGGCTCAATTACACCAGCCGCGACGATCTGGTGAACAACATCCCGAGCGAGGTCGCGCCCGTGTTCGGCAACGGCGACTACGTGGCGAAGATGTATCAGGTCGGCGTCTTCGTCCAGGACGATTGGCAGGTCGGCGGCAAGCTCGTCCTGAATCTCGGCATCCGCTACGACTACTTCGGACATCTCGTGCCCGTGGGCACCACCGCCGCTCCGGAAAGCGGTTTCTACAACCCGGACGGCCTGCTCGACCAGCAGACATTTGCCGTGGGGCCGATTCGCGACCGAAACAATCCGTACGAATCCGACGCCGCAGTCAATCTCGGACCGAGAGTCGGCCTCGCCTTCAACCCGGACGGCCAGGGCAAGACCGTTTTGCGCGGCGGCTTCGGCATGTTCTTCAGCAGCCAGGTGCCGGGCGCCATGTGGCAGTCGGCGCAGCCGGCGCCGGGCATTCCGTTCCGCATGCGGATCAGCAGGCTCGACGCCACCAGGCTGGGGTTGAAGTGGCCGGTCTACAACGACGACCTGCGGAAGATCATCGACGCGGAGGTCAAGAGCCGGGGGTTGATCAATACCTTCTCGGTCTTCGATCCGAAGCTACAGAATCCGTACACGACGCAATTCATGCTCGGGATTCAGCGCGAACTGAGCGCGAATCTGGCGGTCGACACGGGCGTTGTCGGCACACGCGGGTACAAGTTTCTGATGCAGCGCTGGGCCAACCTGCCGGATCGTCTGACGGGGCTGCGGCCAAACCCGCTGCTCAACGTCAACTACTACGTCGATTCTTCACAGGACACTGAGTACTTCTCATGGCAGTCGTCGCTCCGGAAGCGTCTGTCGCGGAATCTGAGCGGCAGCGTGCATTACACCTGGGGCAGAGCGCTCTCGACCGGCGGAGGCGACATCGGCGCGTATTACCAGGGCGATGCCCAGAGCGATGTGCTCCAGGACTTCTCCAACCCCCGCGCCGATCGCGGTCCGAGCACGGGTGATGTCACCCACTACTTCGCCAGTGAGTGGATTTACGAGGTGCCGCGATCGTCGCGGCTGCCGAACGCCGCGCGCCACGTGCTCGGAGGATGGCAGCTGTCGGGGATCGTCCTTGCACAAACGGGCGAACCGGTGACCGTCACTCAGAGCTCGGTCATCCCGACCAGCCGCCCTGACTTCGCGGGCGGGACGGTGATCAACAGCGACTACCAGACGACGTTGCAGTACCTCAACCCGGCGGCGTTCGTCGCGGTGCCGGTTGGAACGGTCTCTCGGGCGACGATCCGGCCCGGCAATGTCGGTGTCGGGTCGATCCGGGTTCCGGGGTATTGGAACGTGGATATTTCACTGGCCAAGAACATCCCGGTCGGCGGACGCATGAACGTGCAGCTGCGGAGCGACATGTTCAACGCGTTCAACCGGACGAATCTGACCGGTCTTCGCACGAACATCAACGACAGGTTCTTCGGCCAGTTGCTCAATACGCGTGGCGCGAGGGTGATTCAACTGGGCGCGCGCGTCAGCTGGTAAGGTTGTCATTGCGGATTGCGGATTGCGGAATGCGGATTTATTGTTGATTGAAGCGGAGATCAGTCCGAGTAATCGCCAATAAATCCGCAATCCGCAATCCGCAATCCGCAATACAAAGATCAGAGTTGTTCAGGCGCATCTGGATGTCGAGCGCGCGCGCCGTGTCGCCGGCCGCGAGCGCGCGGTCGATCGCGACGCACGCCGGGACCGCGAATACGTTGATGAACCCGCCGGCGCTGCCGAGCTGACGGCCGGTCAGGTAGGCGCGGAACGTCTGGAAGTACGCCGCCTTCCCGCGAATGGCCTGCACGAGCGCTTCGAGGTGCTGGAGATCGGTTTCGACTTCCTTGACGGCGACGACCTCGTCGAGCGCCGTGACGCGGCCGAAGAAATCCGGCGACATGTGGAACTTCGACAGCGCCGGATTGTGATAGACGACGAGCGGCAGCGCGCACCGTTCGGCGATCGTCCTGAAGTGATCGAATGCTTCGTCCGTGCCGCAGCGCCAGTAGTACGGCGGAATCACCATCCCGCCGTGGAAGCCCATGTCGCGCGCGAGCGTGGTGAACCTGACGGCCACCAGCGTGTCCGGACCCGCGGTCACGGCGAGCACTGATGCGCCGCGATGCTTCGACGCCTGGTCGAGCGTAATCTCGAAGCAGCGCCGCCGCTCGTCGTCCGACAGGTGCACGAACTCGCCGATGCTCGGCGTGGCGACCACGCCGGTGGCGCCGTGCGCGAAGCACCAGTCGATCTCCTCCCGCAGCGCTGCTTCGTTGATCGAGTAGTCGTCATGGAACGGCGTGACGAGCAGCGCGATGACGCCCTTCCATGTCACCGGCGTCATGCGAGAACCTCGGCGTTGAGCGTCCGCAGCGGCGCCTCGCCGTGGAGATAACGCACGATGTTCTCGACCGCCTGCGTGAAAAAGAGCTGATACGACTCCGACGTGACATAGCCGAGATGCGCCGACAACACGACGTTGTCGAGCGATCGAAGCGGATGGCCGGCGGGCAGCGGCTCGGTCTCGAACACGTCGAGCGCGGCGCCGGCGATGCGCCGCCCGCGAAGCGCGTCAACGAGCGCCGCCTCGTCGACCAGCGGCCCGCGCGCCGTATTAATAAGGTAGGCGGTCGGTTTCATCAGCGCGAGATGCCGCGCGGTCACGAAGCCGCGCGTCCGGTCCGACAGCCGGAGATGGATGCAGAGCAAGTCGCTCTCGCGAAACAGTTCGTCCACCGTGACGCGGGCGGCGCCTGCGGCCGCCGCGCGCTCGTCGGTCAGCGTCAGCCCCGCGGCGAGGAGCCGCATGTTGAACAGGCGCGCCGCGCCCGCGACCTGCGCGCCGAGACGGCCGAGGCCGAGGATGCCAAGCGTCTTGCCCGCCAGCTCGACGCCGATCGTCGTGAGCCACTTCCCCTCGCGCATCGCGCGATCCTCTTGCGGAATCTGCCGCGCGAGCGCGAGCATCAGCGCGATCGTCAGCTCGAACGGCGACGCGCCCGACGATTCCGTTTCCGCGACGAGAATGCCGCACGCCGTCGCCGCCGCCACGTCGACGTGACCCGAATTGCGGCCGGTGAGCGCGAGGAATCTGAGATCCGGAAGGCGCCGCAGCAGCGCGGCACTGAACTTCGTGCGCTCGCGAATGGGCACGATGATGGGGAAGCCGCGCAGGCGATCGGCCAGTTCCTCGTCGCCGGCCGCCGCGTCGCGGAAGAAGTGCACTTCGGCGCGGCCATCGAGCCGCTGCCAGCAGTGCAGCGTCGACGCCGCGCCCTGATAGTCGTCGAGCACGGCGATGCGCGGCGTCACGCTCTCAGCCCTGACCGGATTCGTAGTACAGGCCCAGCGCCTCGAGAAGCGGAACGTCCTGCATGGAAAAGAGGATGGCGGGCTCCGCGCCGCTCTGCCGATGGCTGTGCGGCAGGTTCGGCGGCACGACGAAGAAATCGCCGGCGTCCCAGTCGCAGGGCGACTCGTCGATCATCGTCGTGCCGCTGCCTCGCACGACGTGATACACGGCGGTGCTGGTCTGGCGATGCGCGCGCGTTTCCACGCCGGGCCGGATCATCTGGAGATAGCACCCGATCGTCGGGAG
>DASYQZ010000125.1:0-12608 GCA_036004865.1 Vicinamibacterales bacterium | reverse complement strand
GCTCATCGACGCGTACGGAACCGACGAAGAGAGATGGAAGAGGGTGCGTCCGCTCTCGGCCGTGGTCGCGGAGCGGCAACCGCGCACGCCGGCCGGCGACCTCACGCTGTTCAAGTCGCTCGGGATGGGAATCTCGGATCTGTCGCTCGGGATCGAGATTTACAATGTCGCACGAGCCAAAGGGATCGGCACACCGTTGCCAGGCGTACCAAAGATGGTGAGTTGGTGATTTCAGCGTCAAAAATGCAAACCACGAAGGCACGAAGGCGCGAAGAGACCTTGTTGTACAAAACGTCCTTCGTGTCTTCGTGCCTTCGTGGTTGCGTTTGACAATTGAGTCAGGAGTTCATCGTGCCATTTGAATTCGTCGACCGGACCGGTTACACCGAGCCTCCTCACAAGGCCGGTTCTCCCGTCGTGATCGCCAAAGAAGTCATCGACGCCGAGATCGCGCGCCTGGCGGCGCTCCCGGCGCCGGCCAACGGCCGGCGCGTCTCGATGATCAGCAATCCGGAAAGCGGCGCCGGCAATGGACTCGCGCCCGGCACCGCCGTGTCGCTGTGCGTCCTGAATCCGGGCGAGCGCACGAAACCGATCCGCCACAACTCGGCGCAGGTGAACTTCTGCATTCAGGGCGGCGGGACGAGCATCGTGGGCGGCAAGACGATCACGTTCGAGCAGTACGACGTGTGGAACACGCCGTCGTGGATGGTGTACGAGCACATCAACGACACGGACCAGGTTCAGGTGCGCCTCACCTACAGCAATTCCGCGCTGCTCGAAAAGATGAACGTCCATGTCGTCGACGAGAGCGTCACGGCCAACGCGGGTCCATCGGATCCGGACGAGGGCGATCATCCGCCGCAGAGCAGGAATCCGTTCGGCACGTTTCAGCTCACGGCCGACGGCGCGTATCTGATGCCGTACGAGACGCTGATCAATCCGGAGGTCGTGCCGCACAAACCGCTGCACTGGCCGTGGAAGCTGGTGAAGGAGCACCTGGACAAGCTCGCGGCGCTCGGCCAGTCGTATGTCGGCCGGCGCTTGTATCTCTTGTTCAATCCCGCGACGGGCCGCACCAACGGCACGACGAACAACTTCTTCGCGACGATCACGATTCGGCCGCCGAACATCACCGACAAACCGCACCGGCATACCGCGGCGGCGATCAACTATTTCTTCAGCGGCTCCGGCTACAGCATGGTCGACGGCAAGAAGTACACGTGGAAGTCCGGCGACCTGATGCTCACCGCGCCGGGTTGGGCCATTCACAATCACTCATCGAACGACGAGAGCGTGTACGAGCTGACGATCCAGGACAGCCCGCTGAACATCGCGATGGGCTCGCTCTTGTGGCAGGAGGATCTCGAGCACCCGATGGAAGCGCTTGGCGCGACCGGCGGCTTCGCCACCAACCGGGAAGTGGTCGGGAAGGCATGATTCCCCTCTCCGCGGCGTCCCTGCGCGGATCCTACACGCCGATCATCACGCCGTTTCGAAACGGCGAGATCGATCTGGACACGTTCGCCGTGCTGGTCGATCGGCAGATCGTTCAGGGCGGTCACGGTGTGCTCGTCACCGGCACCACCGCGGAGCCGAGCAGCCTCACGATCGCTGAGCGCAACGAGCTCGTGCGCGTCGCGGTGGCGACCGCCGCCGGCCGGCGTCCCGTGGTCGCGGCCACCGGATCGCAGTCGTACGCCGACACGATCGCGCTGACGAAAAGCGCGGAGGAAGCAGGCGCCGACGCGGTGCTCGTCGTCACGCCGTATTACATCAAGCCGTCGCAGGCCGGTCTGGTCGAGTACTTCGTGGCCGTCGGCCGGGAGACGCGCCTGCCGCTGCTCATCTATCACATCCCTGGCCGGGCGGCCGTGTCGGTGACCGTCGAGACCGTCGCGAAGATCGCGGATCGACTGCCGACGCTGGTCGGCATGAAGCACGCCGTCAACGATCTCGAGCTCGTCACCGAAGTGCTCGCGCGCCTGGGCCGCGACTTCCGCGTCTTCTGCGGGCTCGAAGCATTGAGCCTGCCGATGCTCGCCGTCGGCGCGGCCGGCGTCATGAACGCCGTCGGCAATCTCGCGCCCGATCGCGTGGCCGCGTTGTGCAACGCGGTCGCCGCCGGCGATCTCGGCAAGGCGCGCCGGCTGCACGACGAGCTCTTTCAATTGAATCAGGCCATCTTCTTCGACACGAATCCGGTGCCGTTGAAGTACATGATGTCGCGGCTCGGATTGCTGTCGGCTCCCGAGGTCCGTCTCCCGCTGGTCGAAGCCAGCGTGCCCGTGCGGGAGCGGCTCGACGAAGTCCTGAGAAACGCGGGCCTTCTGGCGGCAGCGGCACGATGACGCTTCCTTCGTCAGGCCTGCACAGCCTCGACCGGACCATCGATCCGGCGGAGCGGCTTCGATTTCTCGATTGCGAGAGCGCGAAGCCGGCGATGCAGTACGCACGGCGCCGGAGCATCGAGCTCCTGGAAATTCGGCCGGGCGCGCGGATTCTCGACGTCGGCTGCGGCGCGGGCGACGATGCGCGCGCGATGGCGGCGCTGGTCGGCCGGAACGGTCGCGTCGACGCGATCGATGTCGATCCGCAGATGCTCGCCGAAGCGGCGCGGCGGTCGAATGGCGTCGATCTCCCGGTCGACTTCCGTCTCGCGGACGTGTACTCGCTCGCCGAGTCCGACGCGACATTCGACGGCAGCCGTGCCGAGCGCGTCTTCCTTCATCTGGCTGAGCCCGAACGCGCGCTCGCGCAGATGGTCCGCGTCGTGAAACGGGACGGCAAGGTCGTCGTGCTCGAGCGCGACATCGAGACCCGCACGATAGACGTCCCTGCGGCGGACAGGGCGGTGACGCGGCGCATCATCAATTTCTGGTGCGACCGCTTTCTCGGCGGCTGGATCGGGCGTCAGCTTCCCAGGTTGTTCGCGGAGGCGGGGCTGCGGGAGGTGGCGATCGAACCGGTGACGGTCATCGACACCGATTTCGCGGCGTTCGATGCGCAGTATGATCTGACGCGCATCGTCGGGCGCGCGGAAGCGGCCGGTGCGATCACGTTCGAAGAAAGCACGCAGTGGCTCCGCCAGCTGGACGAGGTGGTGCGTGCCGGATCGTTCTTCTCGTCCATGACGAACTTCATCGTGAGCGGACGAAAAGCATGAAGCGCGTGTCACTCGCGACCGTTGCGCTCGCGGTGCTGCTGGCGACGTCGCCTGCCGCGCAGTCGTCCGGGTCGGCTCTCCGCCATCTGGACGGCATCGACGAGCTCAAGAGCTGGTTCAATGCCGGCCAGGGCCACCCGCGGTTGATCTTCCTGCTCTCGCCGACGTGACCGACCTGCGTCGCCGGCGCCCGGTGGGCGCAAAGCGAGCTGCTCGACAGGAATCCAAAGTCCGACGTCCGCGTCTTCACGATCTGGTTCCGGATGTACCCGGGGGACGCCGAATCGAAGTGGCCGCGGCAGTTGCTGACCGACGCCCGGGTCGAGCACCGGTGGGACGAGCCGAAGGCGGCCGGCCGCTGGTTCCTCACGCGGCTGACGTCGCTGCGGCCGTCGCGCGGCGGCGACGGCCTGTTTCCGCAGCGCGCCGATGCGTTGTGGGATTGCTACCTGCTCTTCGACCGCAACGCGGTGTGGAACGAAACCCCGAGCGGCGTCCTCAGTTGGGGCTACACCGTCATGCGCACCCGCGATCAGTTGCTCAAGGATTTTCAGTTCGCGGTCGCGCCGGCGCGCTAGCCATCCGTGCCCGGCAGGCCTGAAGGCCTGCGCTACACGTTGAACTCGGGCCGGTACCGCACGACGCCGTGCGCGCCGGCGAGCGCGCCAGCCCGCAGTTCCAGCACCATGAACGCCTCCCGCGCCACAGTGAATTCGCATTCGAGGCCTTTCGTGAAGGCCGGCACGAAACCGAACCGCGGGTAGTACGTCGGATGGCCGACGACCACGACGGCGTCCTGTCCGGACGCGCGACACATCTCGAGACCACGTCGTACGAGCTGCGAACCGATGCCGCGCCGCTGGTACTCCGGCAACACCGCCATCGGCGCCAGACCGACCGCGCGAATTGCCATCGCGGGTCGCTCGATTTGAACTGGCGTGAAGAGAATGTGACCGACGATGCGATCGCCGTCCGCGGCGACGAGGGAAAGCGCGTCGGACGTTCCGCGGAGCGCATCGACGAGGGCCGCCTCGTCCGGACCTTCGAAGGCCCGCTCGTTCACGACACGTACGTCATCGATATCGCGACGGTCTTCGGGCCGGATCGTGACGGGCATTGTTCTATGTCGTCGGGCGTCAGGGCTTCGGTGCACACGGCCGCACTGACCTCATGACGCACCTCTCAGTCACGCGCCAGCGGACCACGCGTGGAGGGATCGATTTGTCGAATGGCTCCGAGGTGATACGCGAGGTGCGCGATGCTCGCGATGACACCGGTGAGCTCGACGTCGTCGAGCGCTCGCGGTCGTTGAACGACCTCAATCCAATTCTGCGCTTCGCCGCGCAACCGGTCGCGCAGCGTGGTCCACTCGCTCTCCGTGACGGTCAGGCGGCGCCAACTTGCACTGTAGTCGGCGTCCGCGAACGGGTTCTCGCCGCGGGCCCAGCGATTCATCAGCTCCAGCCCGTATCGCAGATGATCGACATGGGCCGCAATCGACGATCCCGTTGCCGGCGAGACCGCGGATGCCGCGCGCGCGGAAAGTGTGTCGAGCGATCGCAGCAGACCGAAATCACCAGGATTGAGAATCCACGCCGCCTTCGGCGCCGATCCGTCAACGAGCTCGCGGAGGAGAGCCGACAGCGCTCGATGGAGCGCCGCCGCCGAATCAGCTGACGCCAAGGTGTCTCCGATCGTTTCTCAGACGACTGGCTGGCCGATCCGCGCCGGCTTGGGGCGGCGCGCGAAGATCCAATAGACGGGAAGACCGGCGAGGATGATGAGCACTCCGGCGCCGGACGTTCGCGGATCGCCGTAGAGCGCGTTTGCGACGATCAGGAGACTCACGACCGCGAAGATGCCGGGCACGATCGGATAGCCGAACGCCTTGAACGGCCGGGGCGCGTTCGGCTCGCGCGAGCGCAGCACGAAGAGCGCGGTGACCGCCACGCCCGAGAAGAGAACCACGGCGAATCCGGTGTACCGGATCAACGCGTCGGCTCCACCCGACAAGACGAGCACGGCGCTCCAGATGGACTGCGCCACGATCGAGATCGCCGGCGTTTGGTATCGTGGATGAACCTTCGCGGCTGCCGGCAGGAACACGCCGTCGCGAGCCATCGCGTAGTACACGCGCGGCCCGGCGATGGTCATTGCGCTGATGCTCGCCGCGAGGCTCACCAGCGACACGATCCCCATGATGTCGCCGGCGCGGGCGCCGAGCAGCTTGTCGGCGACGACGTCGAGCACGCTCCTTTGTATCTTCGCCAGCTCTCCGATCGGCAGGACGTACAGATAAAGGACGTTCAGAAAAAAGAAAATCGCGATGACCACAATCGTGCCGGCGCCGAGCGCGAGTGGTACGTTGCGGGCCGGATCCCGGATTTCTTCCGCGACGTACGACGCCGCATTCCAGCCCGCGTATGCGAACATCACCGGCACGAGCGCGAGCAGCCACGAGCTCGGCGTGACAGCGCCGGCCGACGATTGAAGGTTCGCAGTCGATCCGGTGCCGAACGACAACCCAAGCGCGATGAACAGCACGAAGGCGGTGACCTTGAGCGCCGCGAGAATGTCGCCGACGATGCGGCCGGGTCCCACGCCGCGAATGTGAATCCCCGCCATCAACGCAATGATCGCGATTGCGATCAGCGCCTGCACGGAGACCGTCAGCGGGACCCACGGAATCGGGATGACGAGCAGCGGCGTATTGTTCGCCACGCCGCGGACGAAGCGACCGAGATAAAACACGAAGATGACGGCGAGCGACGCGATCGCGCCGGAGAATCCAGCGACGAACGACGTCCACCCGGTGAGGAACGCCGCACCGCGGCCGAATGCCGCGTCGAGGTACACGTACTCGCCGCCCGCCTTCGGACGCTGCACGGCGAGCTCGGCGTACGCCATCGCGCCGGCAAACGCGAGCGCGCCGCCGGCGACCCACGTGGCGAGAAACAGCCAGGGGTTCGGGACGTTGGCCGCCACCTGCGGCGGCGCGAACAGAATGCCGCCGCCGATCGCATTGGAAACGACGATGGCCGCCGCGTCGAGCGGGCCGAGCCGGCGCGCCAGCCCTGGGGACGTTGCAGGGGCCGAAGGGGTCACGCCGCGCGATTATAGTCGCTAGGCTCGCGCGTTTTGGAGGCCGCGAATGAAAAAATCCGCGAAGAGATCGGCGATCTGTTGAGATGTCGCGGGACCGTCCGGATTGAACCAGCGCGGAATCCAGTTCACGGCGCCGAACACCGCGAACGCGAGCAGCTTCGGATCGCCGACGCCGAAGTGTCCCTCGGCGATCCCGTCTTCGAGCACCTGCCGCACGCCGCGCTCGAAACGATCGCGCCGCGCGATGACCGTTTTCAGGTGCGACGGCGTCAGCGCCTCGAGATCGAGCAGGAGCGCCGTCCCGTGCAGTTCGTCGAGGATCGTGTGGACGAACGCGACGATCAGCCGGCGCAGCTTCGCGTCCGGATTCACGCCGCTCTGCTCGACATCGTCGAGCAGCTGCATCAGCCGGTCGAGCGAGTACTGATGGCAGGCGTAGAGAATCTCCTCCTTGTTGCGGAAGTAGTAATAAAGGTTGCCCTTCTTCATGTGAAGCGCCGCCGCAATCTCTTCGACGGTCGCGCCGTGATAGCCGAGCTTGCGAAACGCCTTCGCCGCGGCCTTGAGGATCTCGACGCGCGTCGACGCGGTCGTGCTGGCGTTGCGCGAGCGGCCGCGGCGGCGCCGCCGGAGCGGCGTGGCGCGCGAGATCGCGGTTGACTTGCCTGTGAGCACGGCCCTAAGATCCTAGTTTGAACAAGCGTTCAATTTCAAGCATGGAGAGCGCGCAGTGGAACGAGCCGTGACCGCCGAGCCGCAGACGACCCCCGCCGCCGAGTTCGTCGACTATCAGACCGATCCGTCGCGCTACAAACACTGGCGGGTGTCGTACGACGCCCCCGTCGCCACGGTGACGATGGACGTCGACGAGGAGGGCGGCCTGCGGCCCGGCTACAAGCTGAAGCTGAACTCGTACGATCTCGGCGTCGACATCGAGCTGCACGATCTGCTGCAGCGCATACGCTTCGAGCATCCGGCGATTCGATCGGTCGTCATCACCAGCGCGCGCAATCGCGTGTTCTGTTCCGGCGCCAACATCTACATGCTCGGCCAGTCGAGCCACGCGTGGAAGGTCAACTTCTGCAAGTTCACGAACGAGACGCGCAACGGCATCGAGGATTCCAGCCGGCACTCCGGCCTGAAATTCCTCGCGGCGCTCAATGGCACGACGGCCGGCGGCGGCTACGAGCTCGCGCTCGCGACCGACGAGATCGTGCTCGTCGACGATCGATCGTCGGCGGTGAGTCTCCCCGAGGTGCCGCTGCTCGGCGTGCTGCCCGGCACCGGCGGTCTCACGCGCATCGTCGATAAGCGAAAAGTCCGCCGCGATCACGCCGACCTGTTCTGCACGAATCCGGACGGCGTGAAAGGTCAGCGCGCGAAGGAGTGGCGCCTGGTCGACGCCTCGGTGCGGACGCAGGAGTTTGCCGAGTACGTGAAGAAGCGCGCCGCGAAGCTGGCCGACGAGAGCGATCGGCCGTTGGACGCGAAGGGCATCGCGCTGACGCCGCTCGCGCGGACGAGAGACGAAGCGGGTCTTCACTACGAGTATGTCGACGTGCAGTACGACCGTCCGGCGCGGACGGCGACGATCGTCGTGCGCGCGCCGGATTCGAGCGTGCCGCAGAATCCGGATGCCGCGCTCGAGGCGGGCGCCCGGTGGTGGCCGTTGCAGATGGCACGGGAGCTCGACGATGCGATCCTCAGCCTGCGCACGAACGAGCTCGAGCTCGGCCTGTGGATCCTGAAGGCAACCGGGAATCCGGATGCGGTGGTCGCGATCGACGACTTCCTGCTCGCGCATCAGAATCACTGGTTCTTGCGCGAAGTGCTCGGCATGATGCGGCGCACCTTCGCGCGGCTCGACGTCTCCTCGCGCTCGCTCTACGCGATCGTCGAACCGGGATCGTGTTTCGCCGGCACGCTCTTCGAGCTCGCGCTGTCCGCCGATCGCGTCTACATGCTGGACACGGAAGAAGAGCCAAGGGCATCGGTCACGTTGTCGGCGATGAACTTCGGGCCGCTGCCGGCGGTCCACCAGCAGTCGCGCCTCGCCGCGCGCTTCTATGGCGACCGGGCGACGATCGACGGACTGCGGGCAAAGGTGGGGCAGCGTCTCTCGGCGCGCGACGCGCTGGAGGCCGGGCTCGTGACGGCCGCGCCCGACACGCTCGATTGGGACGACGAGCTGCGCCAGGCCATCGAAACGCGGACGGCGCTGTCGCCCGATGCGTTGACGGGGATGGAGCAGAACCTGCGGTTCGGCACGCCCGAGACGACGGAGTCGCAGGTCTTCGGCCGTCTGTCGGCGTGGCAGAACTGGATTTTCATCCGGCCGAACGCCGTCGGCACGAGCGGCGCGCTGAAGGTGTACGGCACGGGTGCGCCGTCGAAATTCAACTGGGAGCGGGTGTAGAGCAAGGTGTGCTGAATTGAAGCTCTCCACCACGGAGGACACGAGGGACACGGAGGACGAATCCTGTGTTTCAAGGATTGAACCTCGGTGTCCTCCGTGTCCACCGTGGTGGTTAGGTTCGCGATCGTGATCGTTATCAGGATGGGCAGCTCGCAATGATGGACAACATCAACTACATCGATCGCATTCCGAACAACGTCGATCTCGGCCGCGATCGCGTGCTGCAGCGCGCGCTCGAACATTGGCAGCCGGCGTACATGGGCTGGTGGTTCGACATGGGGCCTTCTGAGAGCCACAACTACGATGTGTATCTGCGTACCGCCATCAGCGTCGATCCGGAAGGATGGGCGCAGTTCGATTACGTCAAGATGCCCGAGTACCGGTGGGGCATCTTCCTCGTGCCGCCGACGGCCGATCGCCAGGTGAACTTCGGCTCGAACAAAGGACAGCGCGCGTGGCAGGAAGTGCCCGGCGAATTTCGCTCGTCGCTGCGCCGGCTGATCGTCACGCAGGGCGACACCGAGCCGGCGTCGGTCGAGCAGCAGCGGATGCTCGGGATGTCGTGCCCGTCGCTCTACGATCTGCGAAACATTTTTCAGGTGAACGTCGAAGAAGGCCGCCATCTCTGGGCGATGGTGTACCTGCTGCACCGGTACTTCGGACGCGACGGCCGCGAAGAAGCCGAGTCGCTGCTCGAGCGCCGATCGGGCGACGCCGACAACCCGCGCATCCTCGGCGCGTTCAACGAGCCGACGCCCGACTGGCTCGCCTTCTTCATGTTCACGTTCTTCACCGACCGCGACGGCAAGTATCAGCTCTCGTCGCTCGCCGAGTCGGGCTTCGATCCGCTGGCGCGCACGTGCCGGTTCATGCTCACCGAAGAAGCGCATCACATGTTCGTGGGCGAGACGGGCGTCGGCCGAATCGTCCAGCGGACTGCGGAGCTGATGGCGGAGCAGAAGGTCGACGATCCCGAGTCAGTGCGCGCGTTCGGCGTCATCGATCTGCAGACGATGCAGCGCTACCTGAATTTCCATTACAGCGTCACGCTCGACCTGTTCGGATCGGACATCTCGTCGAACGCGGCGAGCTTCTACACGAACGGCCTGAAGGGGCGGTTCGAGGAGACGAAGGTCAAGGACGATCACGTGTTGAGCGACGAGACCTACGACGTGCAGGAGGTCGCCGGCGATCGGATCGTCACGCGAGCGGTGCCGGCGCTGACGGCGCTCAACGAGCGGCTGCGCGACGACTACATCCGCGAGGTGCAGTCGGGCGTCGAGCGGTGGAACCGCATCATCGCGAAGACGGGCGTGCCGTTCAAGCTGACGCTTCCGCACAAGGGCTTCCACCGCGAGATCGGCAACTTCGCCGGACGTCACATCAGCCCCGACGGCCGCGTGATGAGCGAAGCCGAGTGGAAGCGGCACGCGCACGAGTGGCTCCCGAGTCCGAGCGACCACGCGTTCGTCCAGTCCCTCATGACCGGACGCGTCGTCGAGCCGGGCAAGTTCGCGAACTGGATTGCGCCGCCGCGGGCGGGCATCAACAATCAGCCGCTGAATTTCGAATACGTGCGATTCAATTAAACGTGGGGCTCCGCCCCACACCCCGGCTCGGTCGCTTGCGCGGGCCCCTGCGCCCCGCGCCGCTCCCTCGCAGGCGCGCCGTGCGCGCCTAGCTGATGAGAAGGGCGAAATGAAATTGCTGTTGTCGCTCGCCCTGCGGTGGTCGGTTCTGTTCGGATCGGCGGCGTCGATGCCGACGTTCACGAAGGACGTCGCGCCGATCCTCTTCAAGTCGTGCACCTCCTGCCATCGTCCCGGCGAGATCGCGCCGATGTCGCTGCTCTCGTACGCGGAGGTGCGGCCGTGGGTGGGCGCGCGCGATCAAGCAGAAGGTCCTCTCGCGCGAGATGCCGCCGTGGGATGCCGATCCCCACTTCAGCCCGGTGAAGTTCCGCAACGATCGCAGCCTCACGCAGGCGGAAATCGACGCGATTGTCGCGTGGGTCGACGGCGGCGCGCCCAGAGGCAACGACGCCGACATGCCGCCCGTGCCCGGGGTCGGATCCGGGTGGAAGTACGGCGAGCCCGATTACGTCATCGACATGCCTATCGAGTTCACGCTGCCCGCGGAGGGCGAAGTGGACGAAGAGCTGAAGACTACTTCTCGTCCTTCTTTTCGAGATCGACCGTCAATCGCAGATTTGGACAGCCGGTGACGTTCGTCCCGAGAATTTCGGCCGAGAGCTCACCGCTGGCGCCGCTGAAACGGCCCATGCCGCCAGTCACGGCCATCGGACCGGAGTCTGGGTGAGGACCGTCGGCAACGAGGCCCGAACCGTTGTCGAGAAGGTGGTACCACGTCGCGAAGAACGCGGGTCTCGTACCGGCGAGAATTTCCGCGAGAGTCGCAGCCATGGTGCCACGTTCAACCCAGCCGCCGATGGAACCGGGATCGTTTGGATCGTTGGCCTGGGCTCCACCCAGAAGCGTGCCGGCGCGAAACATCTTGCCGTTCGCGACGAAGCCGTCGCCCCTGCCGAATTCTGAGAACGGAAGCCCATTGTTGAACCGCCATGTTCGGCAATCGATCGCGACGTCCCAGATGATGGAGTGTTTCTTGCCGGCGGCTTCCGCAGCTTGCGGTCCCAACTGAGACGGCAAGCCGGGAACGACATCGCCAAGCCCGAAGAGCACGAGACCTGCGCCAACCACTGAAAGCACCATCCGTTTCATAGTTCCTCCTCGAGGCGGCTCTGTCCTTCGAATAGCCCCGCTTTCGCCGACACAAGCTATGGTCGGTTCCGTCGGGAGTCCTGAACGAACGCGGAAAAAACGAGGAAAGAACGGCGAAGGACAAACGTATCGAGCGTTCTGGTAAGCTCTGGCCGCACCTCACAGCCATGCCTTCATCCTGGAGCGCCGGACGACTCGACGCTCGAGACACCGCACAGCGCGACCGTTCGTACTCGTTTCTCGAGTTCACGCTCGATCTCGCGGGCGAACGCCTGACGCGCGGCGGCATCGAAATCAAGCTCCGTCCCAAGTCCTTTCAGGTCCTGCGGTATCTCGTCGAACGTCAGGGCCGCCTGGTGACTCGCGAGGAACTGCTGCATGCAGTGTGGGGAGATGTGGCGGTCACCGACGAGTCGGTGACCAAGTGCATTGCCGACATTCGAAAAGCTCTGACCGACGATGCCCAGGAGATCATCCGAACCGTGACGCGGCGGGGTTTCCTGTTCCAACCTGAAGTCCGTCTCGTCCACCGAGCTCGGGTCCTCGATGAACGGGAGAATCCGCCGGAGCAGGAGCGTCAATCTCCACGGCGCGTCCTGAAGCGTTTGCTTGTTCGCAGACGCGCGATGCTCGTGGCGGCGACGGCGGCGCTCGGTCTTCTAGCGGCGTTTGTTCGGCTCCAATGGCGCGGAAATCTTTTGGACCGCGGGCCTGCATTCGAAGCGATCGCCGTCCTTCCGTTCGAGAGCTTCTCGAATAGTGCGGACCAGCAATATTTGGCCGATGGGATGACCGACGCGTTGATCACCTATTTAGGCCAGGCGAGTCCGCTGCGGGTGATCGCGAGGACGTCGATCGGTCGCTATCAGAGAACGAAGAAGTCCGTTCAGGAGATCGCGCGCGAGCTGAACGTCGACGTCGTTGTCGAAGGGACGATTGCCCAGTCTGGCGATCGCATCCGCGCGACCGCAAATCTGATTCAGGTGTCACCGGAAAAACACATCTGGGCACGTTCGTATGAGGGAACCGTCGGCGACGCGCTGACGCTGCAGAACGAGATCGCCGGTGCGATTGCCACCGAAGTTCGAGGAACACTGACGCCGATCCAACCGTCGCGCGCCGCGGTCGTTCGCCCGATCGGCCCGGCGGCGCAACTCGCCTACTGGAAGGCGCGCTATTT
>DASYQZ010000124.1:0-56011 GCA_036004865.1 Vicinamibacterales bacterium | reverse complement strand
GCGCTGTACGACGACGATCCGAACCGCATCAACACGATCCTCAGCGAGCTGGACAAAGTGACCACGGCGGAAGTGCGCGACGCCGCGCGGAAGTGGCTGGTGCCGGCGAATCGGACGTCGATCGATCGCCGCCCGGAAGGGAGCACCAAGTGACCCGCCCAAACCTCTCCTCCGTGTCCTCTGTGGTGGCGATTCTGATCGTGACGCTCGTGTGGTTCACATCGAATGCCGTCGCGCAAACCGAACGGCCGGCCGTGGGACCCGACCGTCCGTTTCAGCTCGCGCCGCGCGTCGAGCGGACGCTCGCCAACGGCCTGCGCGTCATCGTCACGCGGCAGACCGTCGTCCCGAAGGTGAGCGTCACGCTGACCGTGTTGTCCGGCTACTCCAGCGATCCGGCGGACCTCACCGGTCTCGCCGCGCTCACGGCCGACGCGTCCCAGGAAGGAACGAAGACGCGGACCAGCAAAGAAATCCGCAGGCAGGTCTTCGGCATGGGCGGCTCGCTGTCAGCGGGCGTGTCTCAGGACTACTCGTCGCTGTCAGTTCGCGGCCTCTCCGAGTTCGCGCCGCAGCTCATCGACCTCGTCGCCGACGTCGCGATGAATCCGACGCTGCCGGCCGACGAAATCGCCATCCTGAAGCAGCAGCGGCTGCAGAACGTGATGCAGCAGAAAGCGTCGCCGCAGTTTCTCGCCAACCGGCAGTTCCGGCGCGCGCTGTTCGGCGACCATCCGTATGCACGCACGAGCGAGACTGAAGCGACGCTGAACGCGATCGACCGCACGAAGATCGAATCGTTCCACCGCACGCACTATCGCCCGAACAACGCGTTCCTGCTCGTCGTCGGCGCCGTCGAGCCGGCCGCGATCCTGGTGGCTGCCGAGAAGACGCTCGGCGGCTGGGCGCGCGGTGACGTCCCGCAGCCGTCGTTCCCGGCGCCGCCATCGATCGAGGGACGGAAGCTGTACTTCATTCAGCGGCCGAACAGCATCCAGTCGTCGATCGCGCTCGGCAACTTCGCCATCAAGCGCAGCGATCCGCGGTGGTACGAGCTGACGCTGGCGAACGCGATCTACGGCGGCGCGTTCAACTCGCGGATCGTGCGCAACATCCGCGAAGAGAAGGGCTATACGTATTCACCGGGTTCCGCGCTCACCGGCTTTGCGAACGCCGGCTTCTACCGGTTCAGCGCGGACGTGCGCAACGAAGTGACGGGTGCCGCGCTCGCCGAGGTGTTCAAGGAAATCGACAAGATGCGCGCGGAAGGCGCGACCGGCACCGAGCTGCAGGGCGCGAAATCGTACCTCCGCGGCATATTCCCGATTCAGACCGCGTCGCAAAGCGGCCTGGCGAGTACGTTGAACAACGTGTACATCTTCGGTCTGCCGAAGGACTACCCTGAGACTTTCGGCGCGAGGATCGCGGCCGTGTCGCCGGACCAGGTGAAGGGCGCCGCCGCGACGCTGCTCGGATCGCAAAACTCGGTCGTCACGATCGTCGGCGACTGGACGAAGGTGAAGGATCAGCTCGCGGAGTTCAAGGACGTCACGTTCCTCGATACCGACGGCAAGACTATCCCACAGCCGAAGTGATCGTCCGTGGCGCGACGGCAGCGTGACACGAAAGCAAAGTCCGTTTCGTGTCTTCTATGTTTTCGTGGTTGCATTTGCGTGGGTGCGATCGCAGCGTGACAGGAGAAGTCATCGCTGAAGAATGCCGGACAATGCTTACCACTTCATTTCCCAATGGCGGGTCGAGGGCACGTGCGGGGAGGTCGCCGACGTGCTCGGCGACCCGCTCGCGCTCCCGCGCTGGTGGCCGTCGGTGTATGTCGACGTGTGGGAAGTACGGCCGCGGAGCGAGCGGCGGCGGGGCCCCGCGAGGACTATAAATAATGTGGCGAGCGGCGTGGGCCAGCGCGTGAAGCTCCAGACGAAAGGGTGGCTGCCCTAGGAGGATTCGAGATGAGAACGTGGCGAACACTGGTGCTGTCGCTGCTTTTCCTTCCGGCCCTCGTGTCGGCGCAAGACCAGGACGGCAGGACGTTCTATTACCCCAAACCTGTGGCGCGGACGCCGTGGCAGCCGCCGATGAAGCCGGTCACTCGGCTTGCCGACGTCAAGGCGAAGCACAAAGACGAACGAAGCTGGCGCGAGCCAGTGATCCACGATGAGAACTCTCGCGCGTTTCTCGTCCAGGAACCGGCGGGAACCAAACGCGAGCGGCGGTTGTATCCGGACTCACCCGCGTGGTGGGCCGTGCTCGACGGCCGCATCCGGTTCGACGTCGAAAAGCCCGATCGCACGTTCGAGACGTTCGAGGCGACGAAAGGCTCGTACGTGTTCGTTCCCGAGCGCATGTTGCACTCGTACGAGGTGCTCGGCAGTCAGCCCGCGATCACGTTCGAGGTCACACTGGCGTCCGCCACAGCCGTCTACCCTGAGAGGCCCGCAACGGCGCAGCCCGGCGTTGAGTTCATTCCCGTTCGATTGAGCACCGGTCCCAACCCGCTCGACGTGCCGGATCCCAGCGGCAAGCCGTGGCCGATCCACTTCAACGTGTACGATCTCGCGAAGAAGAACGACGGGAAGAAAAACTGGACGCAGGAGGCCATCCGCAAGAACCGCGCGCGCGGCAACTTGATCTGCGGTCACGCGGGATCCGATCAGCCGCCCGGACCGAACAACCGCGGACACTTCCACTCCGACTTCGCGGAGTTCTGGGTCGTGATGCTCGGTGAGCTCCGCTGGACGTTCGAAGGAGACGTGCCGAGCGCGATCGTCGCCACGCAGGGCGACATCGTGTACGCGCCGCCGAAGACATGGCACGTGCCGCAGTTCTGGGGCAAAGAGGGATTGAACTGCCGCCTGACCAGCAGCACGTATCCATCGGCGAACCACTTCTACGATCCGGCGCGGTGACCGGTCGGCGAGACATCACCAGTGCGTGGCCCAACCGGCACGCTCGAGCTCTTTCCGCTTCTCCGTTGCTGCCCTCACGGCCTGCGCGCGCGACGGCCAGCGGCGGATGGTGACGCGCTTGCCGTTCAACACGAACTCGAGCATCACGCGATCGCGCAGGATCGCGTCGATACTCTGCTGCCGCTTGCGGAGACGCCACAATCGTTCACATCGGGTCACGTTCAAGCGTGCTGGTCAACTTTTTTGCACTGGCGCCGGGGCCCCACCCCCGGCGCGAGCTGTCGCTGATGCCTCGCGGCGGACCGCGAGGCATGGCCGCAGGCGCTTGCGCTTAGAAATCACTGAGCTTCATCTCAACGTCCGCATGGGTCCATGCTGATCTGAACTCTCGTTCTGCTCGCGCAGCTTCGGCGGTCCGGTCCTGCGCGACGAGCGACTGCCAGAGGCCGAAGAGCGAGCGGCCGTTCTTCGGGTTGCGCTCGAGATCGGCGCGGAAGACGCGCTCGGCCTCTTCGAAGCTCGTATTGCGCATGAGGGCGGCGCCGAGCGATTCGCGGGTCGGAGAGAACCAGTCCGGCGGCTCGTTGTAGTCGAGCGCATCCTCGGCAGCGACAGCCCGGCGCCACGCCTCGATCGCGGCGCCGAGCTGCTTCTCCGCCGCCGCGACGCGCGCATCGAACGCGGCGTCGGTGATTGCGATGACCGCGCTCGCGTTGTTGTAGCCCCACCGCGTGTCGCCGGAGATCTTCTTGCGCGTCTCGTAGTAGGCGACCTGCTCCAGCTTCGCATCGGACACGCGGCGGAGCGCCGCGTACGCGACGCCGCGGCCGAAATGCGACAGCAGCGTGAGCAGCGGCCATTTCGCATCCGGCGGCGCCAGCGCGAGCACGTCGTTCCAGCGTGAGAACCGCAACAGCACGGCCAGCTTCTTGGCGCCGAACGGTTCGAGCATCGGCATCTCGGCGAGCGCCGGAGTGACGGCGGCGACGAGCTGGTCGGCGGCGCGGCTCGCCTCGGCGAACTGCCCGGTCATCATCGCGGCCGACGCGAGGAAGTCGAGGTTGTGGTTGTAATACATCGCCGGGTAGACGCCGCCCGGCTTCGTCGCCTCGATGTACTTCCGGTCGACGTCCGCTGCCTTGGCGTTGCTGGTGACGGCCGCCTGGTAGTCGCCGGTCCGCATGTAGATGTGCGCCGGCATGTGCACGAGATGACCGGCGGCCGGCACGAGCGTGTCGAGCCGGCTGGCGCTCGGCAGCGCGCGCCCCGGCGTCCGCGACGCTTCGACGGCGTGAATGTAGTAATGATTGGCGCCGACGTGCATCGGATCGCGTCGCAGCACCGACTCGAGGACCGCGACGATTTCCTCGGTGCCCTCGGCCGGCTTGCCGTCGCTCGACCAGAGCCGCCACGGATTGAGATCCATCAGTGCCTCGGCGTACAGCGTCGCCGCGTCGAGGTCGTTCGGATAACGCTTCGTCAGATCGCGCATCGCGTCCTTGTACTGGACCGCGAGCGCCTTCGAATCGGCCTTCGGATCGTTCGAGTACCGCATGACGAGCGCGTCGACGTACGCACGCTCGCTCGCCTCCAGTCCGGCCTGCCCTGAGCCCTGTCGAAGGGCCTGCCCTGAGCTTTGGCGAAGGGCCAGCATCTTCGCGCGCTGCGCTTCGTCGTACGCCGCCTTCTCGCGCTCCGGATCGACGTCGAGGTTGATGTTCGGGCCGAGCGCGAGCGCGATGCCCCAACGCGGCATCGGCGACGCCGGATCGAGCTCCGCCGCGCGGCGGAAGGATCGAATCGCCTCGTCGTGATTGAAGCCGTAGACCAGCGTCAGACCCTGGTTGAAGAACTGCTGCGCCTCGCGGCTCTTCGTCGCGATCGGATGATGCAGTTTTCCGAGGCCGGTCATGAGCGCGGCGGGACGATCGTCGCCCGCGTGCGTGCTGTGCTGCTGGAAGAGCGCGAGCCACAGAAGAACGATAGCCATGGTTATTTCTCGAGCAGGTTTTTGAGCGACGCGAGCGCGCGTTCCCAGCCGAAGCCAATCACTTCATAGTAGCGGCGCCAGCGGTCGCTGTCTTCGAAGCCCGTTTGCGTGACGCGTACCCGCGTCGCATCGGTCCCATCCTGCGTCAGCGCAACCTCGAGCGCCATAGGTCCGATCGGATCGCCGTCGGGCGGCAGCCAGTATGCGTCGGCAACGAAGAAGCCGGCGCCCGGATCGAACTGCATGACGGTGCCGCGGAACACGCCGCCCAGCCGCCCGAGCACTTCGTCCTGAAAATCGGTCGGCGACCACTCGATCACGTACGGCCCGAGCGTGCGGGCGGTCGTCACCGAATGGGCGACGCCCCACCAGGCGACGAGCGCGTCGGGATCGAAGAAGGCCTTCAGGATGCGGCCGGCGGGCGCCGCGATGGCGACCGAGACGTCCAGGCTCGGCTTGGGCATACACGCGTTTCAACGGCAGCGCACGCTGAGCCCGCAGAGAAAACCGTGGCTCTGCGGCCTCCGCGTGCGCTGCGGTTGCTTCCTTTCACTGACCGGCGGTCGTGGTCGGACGGCGCTCGCGCGCTTTGGCGACCATCTCCTTCACCTCGCGCATCAACGTCGGCACGTGATACGGAATGCCGTCCTTGATCGTCCATTCGATGCCGCCGCCGTGCGCGTTCTGCACGCGATCGCTCATCCCGACCGGCGTGTAGTTCGGGACCGGCCGGCCGTTGATCGTCATGACGTCCGCGCCGTACGGGTTGAGCACCTTGAGATTCTCGAGCGGGTTGCCGTTGACGACGAGGAGATCGGCGATGAACCCCTCACGGATCTTGCCGAGCCGATCCTCCAGGCCGAGCAGCTTCGCGCCGTTCCACGTCGCGTGCTCGATGACTTCGAGCGGATGGAAGCCCGCTTCCTGGTGCAGCTCCAGCTCGCGTGCGATCCCGAAGCCGTACATGGAATAGATGTAGCCGGCATCGTCTCCCGTCGTGACGATCCCGCCCTTGTTCGCGAATTCGCGCACCGCATCCATCCAGATGCGGTACTGCCGCCGCCAGCTCGATTCCTGCGTGCTCGTCCAGCCGAAGAAGTACGAACCGTGATGTATGTGATGACGCCGTCCTCGGCCACGATGTCGACGGGACCGAGCGGCGGCCTGGCGTTGCCGTAGAGGAGCATCGCGTGTCGAACGACGAGTCGCTTGGCGGCCTTCGCGTGAATCTGGGGGACAGCTTGTGAAACCGAAACGGTGGGCGGCTGCTGAGCGGCGACGCCGAAGGTCAGCCGCATCGAAGCGGCGACGAGCGCACACACGACGAGCGAAGCGCGGAGGGTCACGGGCATGCGACATGATACATTGGCTTCATGGCGCATCAGCCGCTCGCGTACTTATACCGTGACTTCCTCGAGAGCGCCGAGGCGCGGCCGATTCGCATCCTTGCGGAGTACCTCGAGCCGCTGCGCCGATTCAAGGAAGAGAAGATTCAGGACACCGTCGTCTTCTTCGGATCGGCGCGCGTCGACAGCCGCGAGCGGGCCGAACGCGCGCTGCGCACGCTGCGCTCGCGCGGCGAGCTCGACGCAGACGAGGCGTATCAGACGGAGCTGGCCAAGAGCCGCCGCGCGTTGGAGTGGGCGCGCTATTACGAAGAGGCGCGCGAGCTCGCGCGCCTCCTCACCGAGTGGAGCCTCACGCTCCACTCCGAGAACCACCGCTTCGTCGTCACGTCGGGCGGCGGGCCCGGGATCATGGAAGCGGCCAACCGCGGCGCGCAGGAAGCCGGCGGGAAGACCATCGGCCTCAACATCCATCTGCCGTACGAGCAGGGCGCGAACCCATATCTCACCGAAGGGCTCCACTTCGAGTTTCACTACTTCTTCATGCGCAAGTTCTGGTTCGCGTATCTCGCGAAGGCGCTCGTGATTTTTCCAGGCGGCTTCGGGACGTGCGACGAGCTCTTCGAGATCCTCACGCTGGTGCAGACCGACAAGCTGTCGAAGAAAATCGGCATCATTCTGTACGGCAGCGAGTACTGGAATCAGGTGCTCGACTTCAGGCCGATGGCCGAGTGGGGCGCGATCGCGAACAAGGATCTCGAGCTGCTGCAGCGCGTCGACACGCCGGCGGACGCGTTCGAGTGGTTGAAGGCGCACCTGGTGACGCATCACCTCGAGCCGGCGACCGAGCAGGAAGCCGCAGCGCCGGGGATCGCAAAGACCCGCGGCTGACATCGTGTCGGCGCCGAAGAGAGGTGCGTGATGCCGAGACTGCATGCGCTGTTGGTACTTGGAGTCGTGAGCCTCGTCATGATCGCCGTCGTATCCGGCCAGACCGCGCGGTCTGCTCAAACTCCAACCGATCCGGCGACCGCCCTTCTGGCGGAGGTGCGCGGTCTCCGGGCTGAATTGAATCAGGCGGTTGGCGCAAGCATGCGTACGCAGCTGCCTCTGGCGCGGCTGGCGTTGCAGGAAGGCCGGATCAATACGATCTCGAACCAGTTGGTGAACGTGCGCCAGCAACTGGCGAGCGCGCAACTCGCGCTCGGGCCGGTCATGGAACAGGTCAAGCGCGCCCTGGAGGCTGGGAGGGAGATCGACGAAAACCTCAAGCCTCTCATTGAAACGATGCAGAGAAGCGAACAAGGGCTGCGCGATCAGGAAGCGGAGCTCGTCGCACTGGTCTCGACCGAACAGGGGCGGTGGCTCGATTTCAACGCCCGGATCGATGAACTGGAAAGGTCATTGCCGGGCGGTCGCCGCTAGGTGAATCACCGATGGATTCGGAGACGCGCAAGAAACTGCTCGATCAATACAAGGACGGCTATCGCGTCGTCGCCGAGTCGCTGGTCGGCGCGACCGACGAAGAGCTCGACACGGCGCCGGCGCCGGGGAAGTGGTCGGCGCGCCAGGTGGTGCATCACCTCGCCGACAGCGAGATGATCGCGGCGGTCCGCGCTAGGCTGCTCGTCGCGGTCGACCGGCCGCAGATCGTCGGCTTCGATCAGGACGAGTTCGCGCGCCGGCTGCACTACGACCGGCCGATCGAAGCGTCGCTCGACGCGTTCAAGTCGGCGCGGCGGACGACGGCGGAGCTGCTGGACAAGCTCAGCGATCAGGACTGGGCGCGCGAGGGGACGCACACCGAGCACGGCCGCTACACGCTCGAGCGCTGGCTGGAGATCTATACAACCCACGCGCACAAGCACGCGGAACAAATCCTCGTCGCGAGAGATGCGGCCAGGAAGAAAAGTGACTGAATCGGGTAATTGGATAATCGGGTAATTGGGGCGGAAACAGAAAGGCAGAACGCAATGAGTGAGCCGATCCGACGAAGCTACCTGATGGTGACCGCAATCCTACTGGCGACCGCGCTTGTAGTCATTGGTCACCATTTCGGATGGCTCCACGTGCCGCTCGTGGTCGAGTGACGCGCTGGGTTTGGGAACAGGATAATTACCTTACCCAATTACCCGATTCAGTACAGCAGAAAGCGCTCGCGGATTCTCATGAACGCTGCGACAGGCTCTTCCCACGACCGCGCGATCTCACGCGCGGGGACGCCGGCTTCGAGTTGCTCGCGCAGCTCCGATGATCCGGCCAGCACGTCGAACGGATTTTTCTCGAGCTCGTACTCGTACGGCGGATCCTTCCACTTGAACTGATCAGGATTACAGGCGCGGAACGCTTCGATCAGCGCGACGGCTGCTTCGACGGGACGGAACGTCCGACGATCGAGCGGGTGAATCTGGACACCGGCGCACGCCTTCCCGGCATGTTTGTGGAACGTCGGCTCGAAGACGACCGGCCGGAAGAAGACGCCGGGGAGATCGCGCCGGTTCATCGCGTCGGCGAAGCGCTCCGCGACCACCCACGGCGCGCCGATGAGCTCGAACGGCCTCGTCGTGCCGCGCGCTTCCGACACGTTGGTCCCCTCGAACAGCACCGTCCCCGGGTAGACAACGGTGGTGTCGAACGTCGGGACGTTCGGCGACGAGATGATCCACGTGAGATCGGTGGCGTCGAAGTACATGTCGCGGTGCCAGCCGCCCATCGCGACGACCTCGAGGTCGGCGCCGATGCCGAAGTGCTCGTTGAACAGCCGTGCGACCTCGGCGATCGTCAGACCGTGCCGCATCGGAATCGGGTACATCCCGACGAATGACTCCCAGCCTTTGACGAGCACCGGCCCTTCGAGCTGTACGCCGCCGATCGGGTTCGGCCGGTCGCACACGATGACCTTCAGCCCCCGCTTGCGTGCCGCCTTCAGGCAGTTCGCCATCGTGTAGACGTAGGTGTAGATGCGGACGCCGACGTCCTGCAGATCGATGACGAGCACGTCGAGGTCGCGCAGCATCGCCGGCGTCGGCTCGCGCGTCTCGCTGTAGAGGGAGTAGATCGGCACGCGCCGGATCTCGTCGCGCCCGTGCGGCGTCTCGATCATGTTGTCCTGCACGTCGGATCGAAATCCGTGCTGCGGCCCGAAGATCGCCGCCAGCGTCGCCTTCGGATGCGACGCGATGCGGTCGACGACGTGGCGCAGCTCGTGATCGACCGACGCCGGATTGCAGACGACGCCGACGCGCTTACCGTCGAGCGCGTTGGACGCGAGCAGACGTTCCGATCCGAGTTGCATCGCGCCGGTGATTATTTCACACGGAAAACCGCGGAAGCTCGAGCGGCGTCGCGGGCCGGCCTCGTCCGCGCGCGCGACGGACGCCTGGCCGGCGCTTCCGGCCGCGATCGTCCCCACCTGCACCCTCATGGTACCTACTGACTTGCTGGACTCGACCGCTTTGAGTAGACTACCCGCCTTTGGTGGTCAGCCCCGCCTGCTTCGCCTGCGCAGAGAGCCGATCGAGGGTCAAGCCTGACTCGCTCCCTCCCAGTGATTGCTTAGCGACGTGTTGCCACCGTGAGGAGTGAGGAGACGTATGGGTCGTAGGCTTTACGTGGGCAACCTTCCCTATACGACCGGCGAAGCTGAATTGCAGGAACTGTTCAGCCGCGCCGGCACGGTCGAATCGGTGCGCGTGATGCGCGATGCGGCCACCGGCCGCGCCCGCGGCTTCGCGTTCGTCGAGATGGCGACCGATGAGGAAGCGCAGAAAGCGGCCGCCGAATTCAACCAGTATCAGATGGGCGGCCGTCCCCTGACGGTCAACGAGGCCCGGCCCAAACCCGAAGGCGGATTCGGCGGCGGCGGCGGGGGCTACGGCGGCAATCGCGGCGGCGGCGGCGGCGGCGGACGCCGCGAGCCTCGCTGGTAGCTGACGGCCGCGGCCCGCGCGACGACCCCGCGCAGGGGCAACGTCGCGCCGCAGCGCGAGCGAGAATAGGACAACGATGAAGAACTGGGCGAAAGGCGATCGTGTCGTGCAGCCCACCTACGGGCCGGGCACGCTCGTCGAAGTCAACGAACATCACACGGTGATCGATTTCGACGAGCACGGCCGCCGTGTCTTCGCCACGCGGCTCGTCACGCTGCAGGCCACCAGCGAGCCGGCGCCGACCAAGGCCCCGCGCAAACGGGCGGTCAAGAAGAAAAAGGAATCCTGACGGAACTCAGAACTTGGAACTCAGAAGTTGGAACCCGGACGTCCCAGTTCGAAGTTCAAGTTCTCAGTTCTCACTTCTAAGTTCTCAGTTCATGTCGCTGCGGCATCAGCGACATCAGCGTCGGGACGAACACCAGCGTCACGATCGTCGACACGGACAGGCCGCCGATCACTGCGATCGCCAGCGGCTTCTGAAGTTCGGCCCCCGCACCGAGTCCCAGCGCCAGCGGCAGCAATCCGAACAACGTACAGAGTGTCGTCATGAGAATCGGCCGGAGCCGGATCGCGCCGGCGCGTACGAGCGCTTCGCGCGGCTCGACGTCCTGCCCGGCCAGCCGGTCGGCGTAATCGATCAGGATGATGCCGTTCTTGACGACGAGGCCGATCAGCAGAATCAGTCCCATGAACGACGAGACGTTGAGCGGCGTGCGCGTCACGAGCAGCAGACCGAATGCGCCGACGAGCGACAGCGGCGCCGCAGACATGATGACCATGGCCGCGGTGAAGCGCCGGAACTGCGCGACGAGGAGCCCGAACACGAGCAGGACCGCGATGGTCAGCACCACGAGAAGCGAGCGAAACGAGCTTTGCTGCGACTCGTACTGACCGCCGATTTCCGTCGTGTAGCCGGACGGCAGCTTCTCCGACGCGAGCAGCCGCTTCACGTCGGCAATCGCGCTGCCCATGTCGCGCCCTTCGAGCCGCGCCGTGATCGGCACCATCTGTTTGAGATCTTCGCGATGGAGCTGCGCCGCGCCCTCGACCGGCACGACCTCCGCGACCGCGGACAGCGGGACGATTGCTCCAGGGGCGCCGGCGGGCGTCACGAGCGGGTATTCGCGAATCCACGCGGGATTGAAACGGTAGGCATCCGGATAGCGGATCCGTAGATCGATCAACCGGTCGGCGCGCCGGACTTCGGTCGCGACGTCGCCGAGCAATCCGTCGGCGAGCTGCGTCGATACTTCCTGCGTCGTGAAGCCCGCCTTCGCCGCACGCGTCGGATCGATCCGGACTTCGAGCTCCGGGTTGCCGCGACGCGGCTGCACGAGATCGACGATGCCGGGGATGTCCTTCAGCTTGTCCGCGAGGCGCGCCGACAAGCCGAGCAGCGTGTTGATGTCGTCGCCGAACAGCTTCACTTCGACCGGCTCGGGGACGCCCTCGAGGTCGCCCAGCATGTCCTGCAGCAACTGCACGAACTCGATCTCGACGCCCGGAATCTCCTGCTCGAAGCGTTCGCGCTGCTCGGAGATGATGTCCTCGGCGTCGCGGTCGCGCTGACCGCGCGGCTTCAACCGGACGAGGATGTCGCCGGTGTTCTGCTCGGTGGCGAACATGCCCATCTCGGTCCCGGTGCGCCGCGTGAAGCCCGCCACCTCCGGCGTGTCCTGCAGAATCTTTTCGACGCGCCGCAGCATGCGATCGGTCTCCTGCAGCGACGTGCCGGTCGGCGTGACGTAGTCGATGACGTACCCGCCTTCGTCCATCTCGGGGAGGAAACCGGTGGGAAGCTGGAAGTACATCAGTCCGCCGAGCGCAGCGACCACGATCGTGATCGCAATCACGAGGAATGGATGCGCAAGCGCGCGCCGGATGAACGACTCGTATCGCCGTCCCAGCCAGCCGTGTTCGAGGTCTCGTGGCGCGTGATCTCGCGACACGTTGTCCGTCCTGCCCTTCAGAAACCTCGCCGCCGGGATCGGAATGAACAGCAGCGCGTAGAACAGCGACAGCAGCACCGCGCCCGAGAGCGTGAGCGACAGCGCCGCGAAGAACTGACCGACCATCCCCTGCAGCCACGCAAGCGGAATGAAGACGACGACGGTTGTCAGCGTGGAGCCGACGACGGCGCCGACGAGCTCGTTGGTGCCGTGCTCGGCGGCGTGCGCCGGCGTCTCACCCGCCGCGAGGTGACGATGAATGTTCTCGACGACGACAATCGCGTCGTCGATGACGAGACCGATGGCGATGGCGAGGCCGCCCATCGACATCAGGTTGATCGTGCCGCCGGCGAGGTGCAGGATGAAAAACGTCCCGACGATCGTCAGCGGCAGCGTCGTCGCGGCGACGAACGTCGCCCGCCAGTCGCGCAGGAACGCCAGCAGCACGAAGATGGCGAGCAGGCCGCCGATGACGATCGCTTCGCTGACGCTCTGCACCGCCTCGCGGACGAAGGCGGCGAGATCGTAGACCTTCGAGATCCGGATCGCCGGCGGCAGCGACCCAATGTTGTCGCGAAGCGTCTGCTCGACGCCGTCGGCAATCGCGATGATGTTGCCGCGGATCTGGCGGGCGACGGAGATGACCGCCGCCGGCTGTCCGTTGCCGGTGATGAGCGTCGTGCGATCGACCACGCCTTCGCGCACCTCGGCGATGTCGCCGACGTACACCGGCGTCTGGTTGCGGAACGCCACGACGGCATGGCGCACGTCGTCGAGGCTCTTGAGCTCGCCGGTCGCGAGCACCAGGTACTGCTGATAGTCCTTCGGCAGGCGGCCGACCGACGTCACCTGATTCGTGCTGGTCAGCGCTTTCGCCACGTCGTCCAACGTGAGCTTCACGGCGTTCAGCTTGTTCGGATCGACGATGACCGACACTTCGCGTTCCTCGGACGCCGACACCTCGGCGCGCGCGACGCCGGCAATCCGGCTGAGGAGCGGCCGGATCTGGAACATCGCGATGTCGCGCAGATCCGCGGCCGGCAGGCGGCCCGTCACGTTGAACTCCATCATCGGGAAGAACGACGGCGTCATGCGCTCGACGCGGATTTGGGTTCCCGCCGGCATGTCGGGCCGGACCTCGTCGACCTTGCCCTGCATCAACTGCAGCGCGTACGGCATGTCGGCGTCGGGATTGAAGATGACCGACAGTTGGGCCGAGCCGCGGATGGTGCGCGAGCGGACGCGTCGGACGCCGAGCACCTCGCGCGCCGCTTCCTCGAGCGGCCGCGTGACGGCGATCTGCATGATGCGCGGCGACAGATCGCCCGAGTGTGCGACGGCGACGATGCGGGGGAACTCGACCTCGGGGTAGATGCCGCTGGGCAGGATGGTGATCGAATACAGCCCCGCGAGCGTGATGACGACCACGGCGAAGACGATCGTCCGCGCCTGTTCCCGGGCAAAGTGAGCGACTGACATTATTTACCTTGCGGCGGGTCGCCGCCTGCCACCTCGCGCCTTCGGCGCTCGGCGCTGATTACTAGCCCTTTGCTGCTTGCAAAGCTTCTTTGTCAGGGCTTGTCGGGTTTCTCGGGCTTCTCCGGTTCTGGTTTCGCGAGCTTGGCCTTTTCTCCGAGTCCATGCACAGACGATGTGAGAATCGTGTCGCCTTCCTTCAGGCCGGAAATGATCTCGACGGCGTCCGGTTTCTCGAGGCCGACCTTCACCTCGGTCCGCTGCGCGAGATCACCGGTGACCACATAGACGGCGGCGCCGTTTGCATCGCGGACGATCGCGGACGGCGGCACGACGAGCGCGTTCGCGTGCTCGGCGAGCGCGATGCGCGCTTCGGCGAACACGCCGATCTTCAACTGCCGATTGGGGTTCGCGATGCGAATGCGCGTCAGCGCCGCGTTCGTCGCCGGGTCGACCGCCGGCGCGATCGCGATCACGGTGCCGTCGAACGTGCGATCGGGATAGGCGTCAGTCGCGATGGACGCTTTCATCGTCACCGTCACGCGCGAGAGGTATTCGGCCGGCACGTTCGCGGCCAGCTCGACGCGATCCAGGTTCGCGATCTCCACCATTGGCTGCGCGGCGGTGCCATCCACCTGTTCGCCGACGCTGACCATGCGCTTGACCACCTGACCGGAGATCGGCGATCGGACGGAGGCGCGCTCGAGGTTGCGCTCGGCCGTATTGAGCGCGGCGGTCGCCTGCTCCACCGCCGATTGTCCGGCGGCCAGCGCCATGCGCGCGTCTTCGACCTCCTTGCCGGCGGCGATGCCGCGCTGATAGAGCTGTTCGTTGCGCTGCAGATTCAGCCGCGCGTTTTCGAGCTGCGCCCTCGCCTGTTCGACCGCGGCGGCCGCCTGCCGCCGCTGATCGAGAAGCGGCTGGCGATCGAGCTCCGCGACCACCTGGCCCTGTCTGACCGCGTCGCCCTCGGCGACGGGCAGCGCGTTCACGCGGCCGGCGACGAGCGCGCTGACCTTGACGTCCTCGTTCGGGACGGCGGAGATCGCGCCGCGGACGATTAAATCGTCGACGAGCGTGCGGCGCGTGACCTTCGCGGTATCCGCCGTGATCGTGGGGACATCGGGCGGTTTGGTTTCTTCCTCGGCTTTGTGGCTGCACGCGTCACTGACAGACAACGATGAACACACGAAAAACAAACGCAACCACGAAACCACGAAACCACGAAAAAAACCTCTTCCTCTTCGTGTCTTCCAGATCGCCCTATTTCGTGTTTTCGTGGTTTCGTGGTTGCATTTCATATCGTGGCGGTTGCGTGTCCGCGCCGTGTCATTGAATCGGCCGTCCAAGGACTTCCTCCAGATCCGCGAGCGCGATCTGCAGATCGAGCGCGGCCTGCAGCCCCTCGCGCCTGAGATCGCGCAGGCTGCGCTGCGCGTCGAGCAGGCCCAGCACCGACGTGCGGCCGGCGCGGTAGCTTTCCTCCGCGAGCGTCTGAAGATCGGTGGCGGTCGGCACCAGCCGCTGGTCGTACGCCTCGACCTGGCGGCGCGCCGCTTCGACGCGCGCGATCGTGCCGTACACCTGGTTTTCGACGATGCGCAGCGTCGCCTCGCGCCGCGTGCGCAACTGCGCGCCGGTCGCAATCGATCCCGCGATCTCGCCCTGATTGCGGCTGAAGATCGGGACACCGACGCTCACCGCGAAGCGCGACGCGACGTCGAACTCGCCCGGTGCGTTGAACAGCGCGCCGGCCGAGAAGACCGGCGTCGGCGTCCGTTCGGCGCGCAGCAGATCCAGCCGGCGCGCTTCGACGGCGATTTGGCGATCGAGCAACACGAGGTCGACGTTCGAAGCCGTCGCGATCGCGAGCGCCTGTTCGTACGCGATGACCGGTGCATGCTCGTACAGCGTGCCCGCGACGGCGAGCGCCTGCCGCGGCGGCAGATTGAGGACGGCGTCGAGCGTCGCCTGCGACGAGACGCGGATGCTGCGCGCGAGCTCGAGATCCGTTTCGGCACGCGTCACGCCGAGATCAGCCTGCAGCACCTCGAGCCGCGGTGCCGCGCCGGTGTCGAAGCGCGCCTGCGCGGCATCGCGCACGCCTCGAGCGATATCGAGGAGACTGTCGGCCAGCCGCACGCGTTCGTCCGCGGCGATCAGTCCGTAGAAGGCCTGCCGCAGCTCCCGGCGCACGGCGCGAAGCTCGGCTTGCACGTCGACCTCGGCGAGCGTCAGCTCCTCTTTTGCGAGATCGATCCGCCGGGATCGTTTGCCGCCCAGCTCGACCGGGATGTCGACGCTCAACCCCTGATGGGGCACGTCCTGCGTCGCCTCGAAGCTGACGTCCGGATTGGGAATCTGACGCGCGGTGCGGATCGCGGCCTCGCGAATCAGGCGCGCGCGGCGCGCCGCCTCGACGTTGAGGTTGCGAGACGAGGCGAGCGCGAGCGCCTGGTCGTACGTGAGCGGTCCCGCTGGAATCGGTGGCTGCGCCGACACGACTGCGCCTGCGACGACCGCCAACGCGAGCGCGAGACACGAACCGGTGCCGAACCGCATGGGACCGGCGTCCACGCTAGTCAGGAGCGCCGCCTTCTGTCATCGCGCTTTCGACGCATGGGCGTACGTCACTCGACGTACGTCGGGGCATGCTGACTCGGGAGCAGCAGATCTTCGAGGAAGAACGCGGCGAGATCGCTCCGGCCATCGAGGCCGGACTTCCGATAAATGGACAACGCCTGCTGACGGACCGTGCGCTCGCTCGTGTGCCGCAGCTCGGCAATGGCGCGGTGGCGGAGCCCCTTCAATTGCAGCAGCGCCACCTCGCGCTCTGCCGGCGTGAGCCCCCAGCGATCGAACTGACGATCGATCGCGATGCCGAGTCCGTCGAGGACGTTCTGGGCCTCGGCGTTCCAGCGGCGGGCATCGGCGCTCGACCGCAGGATTTCGGCACGCGCCTCCGCCAGCTCGACGTCGAGCCGCGCCGAGCGGCGGCGCGCCGCCGCCATCTGCCACCAGTGAAAGGCAATGCCCGCGAGCGCGGAGGTGAAGATGACGAGCTCGAAGGACTGCAAGGCGAGCGACTCGCCGTTGCGAAACTCGATCGTCAGATCGGTGGCCATGAGGAGCGCGATGACCACGAACAGGACCATCGACGTACGCCCGCCGCCGATTTCGGTTCCCTCTTCGATCTCGCTCACGGTACTCGTTAGAGTACTTCAACGAAAAGCATGCAACCACGAAAACGCGAAAGCACGAAAGAGACTCAGGGCGCGTTGTGGAATCGAGCGCTCCACCACGGAGGACACTGAGGACGCGGAGGAAAAATCCTGTTTTGTACAGGTTTGAACCTCCTGTCCTCCGTGTCCTCGGTGGTGGCGATTTGATTCTGCAAATGCTCTCTTACTACAAACCAAGCCGTTGGAGAAAGCCGCGGTTCCGCGCGGCGCTGGCGGCCGGCGTCCCCATGGACGGCAGGACGTCCTGCTCGACGACGATCCAGCCTGCGTAGCCCTTGGCGCGCAGACGATCGAGGACGCCGCGAAAATCGACCTGCCCACGACCGAGCTCGCAGAAGAGGCCGTGGCGAATCGCCGTCACATAGTCCCACGCTTCGGCGCGCGCGCGTTCGGCGACGGCGCGCGAGCAATCCTTGAAGTGCACGTGCCAGATCCGATCGCCGTAGCGATCGATCAGGGCCACAGGATCGCCGCCGCCGAACGTCGCGTGGCCCGTGTCGAGGCAGAGGCCGAGAAGGTCGGCTGGCGTCCGCCGCATCAGCGCGTCGATCTCTTCGGGCGTTTCGACGTACGTCGCACAGTGATGGTGAAACGCGGTGCGAAGTCCGGTCGACGCACGGACGGCACGCGCGATGCGTGACGCGCCGGCGGCGACGACATCCCACGGCGTTGACGTGAGCCCGTCAGCCGGCGTGATGCGTCCGGCGTTCGAGGCGCGCGCCGGCACGCGAGCGGTCGCATCCGACAACACGAGCATCGGCGCACTCGCGCTCGCGCCAGCAATCAACTGCGCCGTCCGCACCGCCGCGTCTTCACCGGCGGCGTGCGCGCCCGCATCGCTCAACGCGACGTCGACGAACGCGCCGACGAGCGCGAGATGTCGCCGATCGAGATCGACGGTGAGCTGTCTCGGATCGGTCGCGAGGAAACCCCAGTCACCGAGCTCCGTGCCGTCGTATCCAGTCGACGCGATCTCGTCGAGAACCTGAGCCGGTCTCGGCGCGAGCGCGGTCGATTCGAATTCGAGTACGCCCCAGGAACACGGTGCGTTCGCAACCCTCATGTCATTGCAAAAACGCAAACGCAACCACGAACACACGAAAGCACGACACGGATATTTCTTTTTCGTGTTTTCGTGGTTTCGTGGTTGCGTTTTTCACCGGGGACATCAGAGAAAATGCCGCTGGCGGCGGCGCGCTTTGTCGTAGCGCTCGCGCGCGTCGCGCACCGGTTTGCGATTCGACGTTTCAGCGACCGGGACGTCCCACCACGACTCGTACCCGCCGACACGCGCGTCGCGAGCGACCGGCACGACGATGACCGTCGTGTCTCGCCCGGCGCGCGCCTCGGCGATCGCGCGCCGGAGCGAGTCGCGATCGGCGGCTTTGACGGCCTTCGCCCCGAGCGACGCGGCGTTCGCCACGAAATCCACCTCGACGTACTCGCCGTCGAGATCGCCACTCGCTGTCCGGCAGCGATACTCGGTGCCGAAGCCTTCGCAGCCGACCGACTCCGACAGGCCGCCGATGCTCGAGAAGCCGCGGTTGTCGAAGACGATGACGTTGATCTTGATCCCTTCCTGAATCGCGGTGACGAGCTCCTGCGCCATCATCAGGTACGATCCGTCGCCGACCAGCACGAACACCTCGCGATCGGGCGCGGCGAGCTTCACGCCAACGCCGCCGGCGATCTCGTATCCCATCGCCGAGTAGCCGTATTCGAGGTGATAACCCTTCGTGTCGCGGATCCGCCACAGCTTGTGCAGGTCGCCAGGGAGACTGCCGGCCGCGCAGACGATCACGTCGCGTGGACTGAGAGCCTCGCTGAGCACGCCGATCACTTCAGCCTGGGCGAGCGCGACGCTGGTACCGCTGCTGTGGAACAGCCGATCGGTTTCGCCTTCCCACTCCGCTTTCCAGTCGCGCAGCTTCCGGACGTATTCGTCGCTGACGTGATAGCCCCTCATCCGCGGCTCGAGCTCTTCGAGCGTCGCGCGCGCATCGCCGATCAATGGAATCGCACCGCGCTTGTGCGCGTCGAGCTCCGCGACGTTGATCGAAATGAAACGGACCTCAGGATTCGCAAACGCGGTGTTCGACGCGGTGGTGAAATCGGTGAGCCGCGACCCGACGACGAGCACGACGTCCGCGTCGCGCGCGAGACGGTTCGCCGTGGGCGTGCCGGTCACGCCGACCGAACCCGCCGACTGCGGATGATCGAACCGCAACACGCCTTTGCCCGCCTGCGTGTCGCCGGCCGCGATGCCGGTCCGCTCGACGAAGCGGCGCAGCACGTCGCATGCGTCGCTGTAGATCACACCGCCGCCGGCGATGATGAACGGCTGCTTCGCCGATTTCAGGAGCGCGGCGGCCTCGTCGAGCCTTGCGGCGTCGGCGCGCGGACGCAGCACGTGCCACGTGCGCGCCTCGAAGAGCTCGCCGGGAAAATCGAACGCCTCGGCCTGCACGTCCTGCGGCAGCGCCAGCGTCACCGCGCCGGTGTCCGCCGGCGACGTCAGCACGCGCATCGCGTCGAGCAGAGACGAGGGGAGCTGTTCCGCCCGGTTGATCCGATCCCAGAACTTCGACACCGGCTTGAAGCAGTCGTTCACCGACGCGTCGAGCGTCGACGAGGATTCGAGCTGCTGGAGCACGGGCGCCGCGCGCCGGGTGGCGAAGATGTCCCCCGGCAGTAGGAGAACCGGCAGGCGATTGATCGTCGCGCCGGCGGCCGCGGTCAGCATGTTTGTCGCCCCCGGGCCGATCGAGGAGGTGCAGGCGAACGTCTGGAGACGATTGCGCATCTTCGCGAACGCCGCGGCGGTGTGGACCATCGCCTGCTCGTTGCGCGGCAGGTAGAACTTCAGGCGATCGCGCGCCGCCAGCAGCGCCTCGCCGAGGCCGGCGACGTTGCCGTGTCCGAAGATGCCGAACACGCCCTCGAAGAACGGCCGCGTGACGCCGTCGCGCTCCGACTGCTGAGCGATCAGAAACTCGACGACGGCCTGACCAACGGTGAAACGGCACGTGCTCACAGCCTGCCTCCACGCTCGGCGACGAACGCCTGCACCTCGGCCCACGTCGGCATGAAGTTCGCGCAGCCATGGCGGGTCACGATGATCGCGCCGGTCGCGTTGCCGACACGCGCCGAGCGCTCCAGCGACCATCCCTGGCGCAATCCGTAGATGAACCCGCTCGCAAACGCATCGCCCGCGCCGAGGACGTTCAGCACCTCGACCGGAAAGGGCGGCACGTCGATGCAGGCCGGCTTCGATTTTTTGTGCTCGCGGGGCCCCACCCCCGCTCGCTCTCGCTCGGCGGCGCCGCTTCGCGGCGCTTCTCTCCGGCGGGCCACCCCAACGCGGCTGCCGCGTTGGGGACCCCGGCGCCTCGCTCGGGCCGCAGGCGCTTCGCCGGGCGTGTACACCGTCGCGCCCGCGCCGCCGCGCTTGAGGATGAGCGCTTTCGGACCCAGTGCAAGGACAGCCGCCGCAGCATCGTCACCTCGCATCGCGCCATCGACGGCAGCCGAGAGCTCCTCTTCGGTGCCAATCGCGAAGTCCGCCTGTCGCAGCAGCGCCTGGACGTTCGACGCGAACGTTGGCCGGTCCGGCCACTGATCGGGCCGGTAGTCGATGTCCACGAGGACGGTCGTCGATGCACTGTTCGCTCGCGCCGCCGCGTGCATGGTCGCGCTGCGCGACGGCTCGTGGCTCAGACCTGTGCCGGTGACGACAACGAGCGCCGCATCGGCAATCGGCGCGCGATCGACATCATCGATCGTCAGCTCGCGATCGGCGCAGTTGTCGCGATAGAACGTCAGCGGAAATTTGTCCGGGGGCTGGATCGACATCAGGACTGCGCTCGTGCGGCGTCCGGGTTTGCGCGGGATGAAGCGCGTCTCGATCGTCTCGCGATTGAGGAAGTTCAGGATGAAATCGCCGACTTCGTCGGCGCCGACGGCCGTGAGCAGCGCCGATCGCAATCCGAGCCGCCGCGTGCCGACGGCGATGTTGGTCGGGCAGCCGCCGACGTAGGCGTCGAAGCTGGTGACCTCGGTCATCGGCACGCCGATCTGGTGCGCGTAGAGGTCGATCGAGCTGCGGCCCATCGTGAGCACGTCGTACTGGCGTGACATCCCCGTTTGTACTATCCGCCACCGCGGGCGCAGCGCAGTGTATCTTATGGTCTTTACACTTCGCTTATACGGAACGCACGCCGTCGACCGAGGAGGGCATCATGAGGTCGAGCTCCATCATTCGCGCGCTCGGGATTGCGGCAACGTCATTGTTGCTTGGCGCGCCGCCGCTGCCGGCGCAAACGAGCAGCGCCACGTTGCACGGCACAGTCACCGATACCGGCGGCGGCGTGCTGCCGGGTGTCACGGTCAAGCTGCAGTCCGCCGCAACGGGACTGCAGCGGGATGTGGTGACGAACGCCGTCGGCGTCTACGTCTTCAACTTCCTGCCCGCGGGACCCTACGTCGTGTCGGCCGAGCTCTCCGGGTTCAAGAGCGTTCGCCACAGCGACATTCGCCTCGAAATCGGACAGAGCCTGACGTTCAACATCCGGCTCGAGGTCGGCGGAATCGAAGAGGTCGTGAATGTGGAGGCCACGGCGCCGCTGCTGGAGCGCACGTCGCCGGTGATCGGCACCGTGATTCAGTCGAGTCAGTTGAAAGAGCTGCCGCTCGCCGGCCGCCATTGGGCCGGGCTCATGCTGCTCGCGCCCGGTGCGATCAACACCGGCGACGGCACCCATCTGAGCACGCGGTTCTTCGGACGCGCGCGCGACGACAACAACTGGACCTTCGACGGCGTCGACGCCACTGGCGTCAAGGATCCGCGGCAGGACAGCGCGGCGCGGCTGATCATCAGCACCGAATCGATCGCCGAGTTTCGCGTCAGCTCGGGAATGTACTCCGCCGAATCAGGATCCGCCGCGGGCGGACAGGTGCAGCTGATCTCGAAAACCGGCACGAATCAGTTCCACGGCACCGCATACAATCGTCGAAAACGGCAAGTCGTTCAGCCTGCTGGACGACCTCGCCATCGTCCGCGGCCGCCACAATCTCAAAGTCGGCGGCGAGGTCCGGCGCATCTTCGTCGGCGTCGGCGAAGGCAACACGACGAGCCTCACGTACCAGAGCCGTCCGAATTTCCAGATCAACCGCCTCGAAAGCTTCAGCATCGTCGACTTCCCGCTCGTCGAGGGACAGCGGTGGTGGTATTTCGGCTACGTCCAGGACGACGTGAAATGGCGGCCGAACCTGACGCTCAACGCCGGGTTGCGTTACGAGTACTACTCGGTCGTCGTCGAGAAGGACGGTCGCGACAAAGTGTGGCGCATTGCGTGCGGTGGGTTCTGTGCGCCGGGCACGTCGTGGTACGACCCCGATCGGAACAACTTCGCTCCGCGTCTCGGCCTCGCGTGGGTGCCCGGGCGACTCGAGGATCGCACCGTGATTCGTGTTGGCTACGGCATCTTCTTCGGCCCGGGGCAGAACGACGACGTGTTCGCGCCGATCGACAATGCGGGCAGCCGCATCGCGCTGGAGCGCGCTCAAGTGGCGACGCTCGCGTACCCGATCGATTCGTTTCTGTCGCTGGCCGCGACGACCGGCGCCACGCCGCGCGCGGTCGACGAGCACCGCGTCGATCAGTACGCCGAGCACTATACCGTCTCGGTTCAACAGGCGCTGCCGTGGCGATTCATCACGCAGATCGGCTACGTGGGCAACCAGGGCTATCACATGCTGGACCGGTCGTACGTGAACCTGATCGATCCGAACACAGGGCGGCGGCAACTGCCCGCGTTCGGACGCGTCGACATCAAGTCGAGCGGATCGAGCACGAGCTTCAACGGGCTGCAGCTCTCGCTGCAGCGTCCTTCGGTCGCCGGCTTCCTCCTCGGCGCGCAGTACATGTTTTCGCACGCGTACGACGAGGGTTCGCTGGGCGGCGGCGAATCGACGGCGCCGCAGAATGTGAGCTGCCGCAGCTGCGAGTGGGCGCACACCAATCAGGACATCCGCCACACGTTCACGGTGAACTGGGTCTATGAGCTTCCTGTCGGCGCCGGCCGCAGATACATCTCGAGCGGCGGCGCTCTCGCGCATCTGCTGGGCGGATGGCAGTTTTCGGGATTGCTGCAAGCGCGCACCGGCCGGCCGCTGACGATCACGGTCACGCGCAGCACGGCGGACCTGCCCGACGGCAACAACAGCAGTCAGCGTCCCGATGTCGTCACGGGCGTGTCGCCCATTCCGTCGAACCAGACGCCGGATCAGTGGCTCAATCTCGCCGCCTTCGCCGTTCCCGCCCGCGGCACGTGGGGCAACGTCGAACGCAACACGCTGCGAGGGCCCGATCTGCTGCAGGTGGATTTGGCCCTGCAAAAGCGATTTCCGATCGGCGGCGGACGCAACGTGCAGTTCCGATGGGAAGCGTTCAACGCGTTCAACCGGCAGAATCTGGCCAACCCGGGCACGAACATCAGCTCCGGGGTGTCGTTCGGACGCATCACGGGTCCGCTCAATCTGGGCTACGGCACGGGCACAGCGCGGCAGATGCAGTTCATGCTGCGCATGAACTTCTAGAAAAACGCCACACGAAGCGGATCGGCCGAACAACCACCGCGGCGAGCGAACGAGCGAGCCGCGACAGGTGGCGGGGGTGGGGCCCCGCCACGCATAGGAAAATGTTGACCCGTCTCATCGTCGCCACCGCGATCGTCGCGCAATCCGCAACCATCGCGACGATCAAGCCTGTGCGCGCGACCGATCGGTTGTCGTACGACCCTGACGACCCGGCGATCTGGACCAACCAGATCGATCCGGCGAAGAGCCTCGTCTTCGGCACGGTGAAGGTCTCCGCCCCCGACGGGGGCCTCGCGGTGTTCGGCGTCGACGGCAAGCTGCGGCAGTTGCTGAAGGGACCGGATCGGCCCAACAACGTCGACGTCGAGTACGGCATCGATCTCGACGCGACGCCGACCGACATCGCCGTCCTCACCGAACGCATCGGACGCCGGCTGCGCGTGTATGCGATCGCGCGCGACGGCAGCTCCGTGCGCGACATCTCCGCGGACCGGATGCCGATTCTCGAGGGCGCTCGCGGCGACGAAGGCGCGCCGATGGGCATCGGCCTCTATCGCCGGCCGAAAGACGGCGCGATCTTCGCGATCGTCTCGCCGAAAGCGGGACCGCGCGAGAACTATCTGTGGCAGTACCGGCTGACAGACGATGGGACTGGACGCGTGAAGGCGACGTTCGTGCGTCGATTCGGCACGTTCAGCGGCTCTGGCGAGATCGAGGCGATTGCGGTCGACGACGAGCTCGGGTACGTGTATTACGCCGACGAAGGCCACGGCATCCACAAATGGTTGGCGGACCCGGATGCGCCGGACGCGAACCGCGCGCTCGCGTTGTTCGGTACGAGCGGGTACGAGCAGGACCGCGAAGGCATCGGGATCTATGCGCGGCCGGACGGAAAAGGGTATATCGTCTCGGTCGACCAATTGCCGGACCAAAGCCTCTTTCACGTGTATCGCCGCGAAGGCGAGCCGGGCCGGCCGCACGATCATTCGCGCGTGCTGGCGTCGTTCAAAGGCGGCGCCGACAGCACCGACGGTCTCGAGGTGACGTCGGCGGCGCTCGGTTCCGATTTTCCTGACGGGATGATGGTCGCGATGAACAGCGCGAACCGCAATTTCCTGATGTTCCGCTGGCGCGACATCGCGGCCCTCGCCGCACCCGCGCGATGATCGATCACGCCGCGGGTCCGCCCGTGCTCCAGATGCGCGGGATCCGCAAGGCCTTTCCCGGCGTCGTGGCGCTCGACGGCGTCGATTTCGATCTCCGTGCCGGCGAAGTGCACGTGCTGCTCGGCGAGAACGGCGCGGGCAAGTCGACGCTGATGAAGATTCTCAGCGGCGCGTACACGAAGGACGCGGGCGACATCCTCCTCGACGGCGCGCCCGTCTCGATCGGATCGCCGCGCGACGCGCAGTCGCTCGGCATCGCGACGATCTATCAGGAGCTCAGCCTCGTTCCGCAATTGACGGTCGCGGAAAACATCCTGCTCGGCCACGAGCCGTCGCGCGCGGGCGTGATCGATCGCGGCGCCATGCGCGACGCCGCGCGCCGCAGCCTCGCCGACGTCGGCCTCGACGTCGATCCCGATCGGCGGCTCGATCGGCTCGGCATCGCCGAGCAGCAGATGGTGGAGGTGGCGAAGGCGCTCTTCCGCCGCGCGCGCGTGCTCGTGATGGACGAGCCGACCTCGGCGCTGACGGCGCACGAGATCGAGCGGTTGTTCGACGTCATCCGCCGCGTGACGGCGGCCGGCGTCGCCGTCGTCTACATCTCGCACCGCATGCGCGAGCTCGCTGAGATTGGTCGACGTGTCACGGTTTTGAGAGATGGTCGCGCGGTCGGGACCTACCCGCTCCCCGACACGTCGTTCGACACCCTGGTCCGGCTGATGGCGAACCGCGACGTGCGCGATCACTTTCCGCGGCGGCGCTGCGCCGCAGGCGACGAACTGCTGCGGCTCGAGCGCGTGTCAGGACCCGCAGGCGCGCCTGTTGTCGACGACGTGAGCCTGCGCGTCTGCCGCGGGGAAATTGTCGGCCTCGCAGGCTTGCTCGGCGCGGGTCGAACCGAGCTCGCACGCCTGGTGTTCGGCGCCGATCGGCCCTCACGTGGCCGCGTATTCGTTGCCGGCCGCGACGTGACGCCGAGAACGCCGCGGCACGCAATCGCCGCCGGCATTGGATTTCTCCCCGAGGATCGCAAGCGTCACGGCCTCGTGTTGATGCGATCGGTGCGGGAGAACATCGGCCTGCCGAACCTCGCGCGATGGTCGCGCGCCGGCGTCGTGTCGGGTCGCACCGAACGCGAAGCCGCCGAGCGCTGGGTCACGGAGCTGCGCATCAAGACGCCGGACGTCGCCGAGCGCGTGGTGCGGCTGAGCGGCGGCACGCAGCAGAAGGTGGTCCTGGCGCGCTGGCTGGCGGCGGAGTCGAGCTTGCTGGTGATGGACGAGCCGACGCGCGGCGTCGACGTCGGCGCGAAAGTAGAAATCTACGAGCTGATGAACCGGCTCACCGACGCGGGCGCCGGAATTCTGATGATCTCCTCCGAGCTGCCCGAAGTGCTCGGGATGAGCGATCGCATCTACGTGATGCGCCACGGGCGCATTCAGGCGGAGCTCGACGCGGTGAGCGCCAGCGAAGAACGCGTGCTGCACGCGGCGCTGGGGCTGGCCAGTTGAAGTCATGGCTCCGTGGCGCCGGACGCCGATTTGGAACCGTCGTGGGGTTAGTCGGCCTCTGCCTGCTGCTGTGGATTCTCACGCCGCATTTTCTGACGGTCGCCAACGCGCTCAACGTGATGGAGCAGACCTCCATCAACGCGATCGTCGCCGTCGGCATGACGTACGTCATCATCTCGGGCGGCATCGACCTGTCGGTCGGATCGCTGCTGGCGCTGTCCGGCGTCGTGCTCGCGGCTGCGCTCAAAGCGGGATGGCCGGCGGCCCTGGCGATCGCCGCCGGGCTCGGCGTCGGCGCGGCGACCGGCTTGATCAACGGGCTCGTGATCGCGTTCGGGCGGCTGCCGCCGTTCATCATGACGCTCGGCATGATGAGCGTCGCGCGCGGCGCGGCGCTGCTCGCGACCGACGGCCGCCCCGTTTCGGGATTCGAGTCGGGCTTTCGATCGATCGCGACCGGCCGCGTCCTCGGCGTGCCGGCGCCGATCGTGCTGACGCTCGCCATCTACGCGATCGCGCACTTCGTGCTGTCGCGCACGAGGTTCGGCCGGTACGCGTACGGCATCGGCGGCAACGAAGAGGCGACGCGGTTGTCGGGCGTCAACGTCCGCTTCCACAAGACAATGGTGTACGTCGTGTCCGGACTGACGAGCGCGATTGCCGCGGTGCTGCTGACGGCGCGGCTGAACACGGCGCAGCCGATTGCCGGCATCATGTACGAGCTCGACGCGATTGCCGCGGTCGTCATCGGCGGCACGAGCCTCAGCGGCGGCGACGGCCATCTCGGCGGGACGCTGATCGGCGCGTTGACGATGGGCGTGCTGCGCAACGGATTGAACCTGCTCGGCGTGTCGTCGTTCCTGCAGCAGTTGGTGATCGGCGTCGTCATCATCGTGGCCGTGCTGGTTGACGTGATGGTGAAGGAGAAGAGAGCGTGAGGAACCCACAACGTCAAACGCAGAAACCGCGGAACCCGCAGAGAAATATTTTTTCCGCGTGTTCTGCGGGTTCTGCGTTGTTTGTCGTGATCGCCGTCATCGCGGGTTGCAACCGCGGAGGCGACGGCACGGCGTCGTCGGCGAAGCCGCGCGTCGCGCTCGTGCTGAAGACGCTGAACAGTCCGTTCTTCAACGACATGCAGCGCGGCGCGCAGGCCGCGGCGTCGCGCCTCGACGTCGACCTCGTGGTCCAGGCGGCCGAGCGCGAGATCGACGTCGAGCGGCAGATGCAGATCATCGAGAACCTGCTGCAGACGAACGTGAAGGCGCTGTGCCTCACGCCGAGCGGATCGCGCGAGGTCGTCCCGGCGGTCGCGAAGGCCAATCGCGCGAACATTCCCGTGGTCATCGTCGACACGCGGCTCGACGGGAAGGCAGCCGAGGAAGCGGGCGTGAAGATCGTCAGCTTCATCGGGTCGGACAACTACGAAGGCGGCCGCATCGCTGCGAGGTTCATCGTGGACGCGACGAAGGGCAAGGCGAACGTGGCGGTGCTGGAAGGGATTCCGGGTCACGAGACCGGCGATTCGCGGCTGCGCGGGTTCCGCGACGGGATCAAGGAGACGCCCGGCATCAAAATCGTCGCGTCGCAGCCCGCCAACTGGGAGCGCGATCAGGGCTTCAACGTCTTTCAAAACATGCTGCAGGCGCACCCCGAGCTCGACACGCTGTTCGCCTGCAACGACATGATGGCGCTCGGCGCGGTCGAAGCGATTCGGGCCGCCGGCAAAACCGGATCGATCCGCGTCGTCGGCTTCGACGCCGTCGAGGACGCACGGAAGGCGATTCAGGAGGGCACGATGCTGGCGTCGGTGGCGCAGTTCCCCGACGAGATGGGACGTCTCGCCGTCGAGAACGCCGTCCACGCGATCAAAGGCGAGCCGATCACGGCGGACGCGAAGGTGCGGATCGAATTGATCACCAAGGAGAACGTCAAGTAATGGCCCGATTGAATGTCGGGTTGATCGGCGTCGGACGGCTGGGTCGCGTCTATGCGCGCGACCTCAGCTCGAGAATCGCGCAGACGCGGCTCGTGGCCGTGGCCGATACCAACGCGCAGCTCGCGCGCGATGTCGCGGCGGAGTTCGACGTGCCGCGGTCGTACGGCGAGCCGGCGGCGTTGATTGACGATGCGGGCGTGGACGCCGTCGTCATCGTCAGCCCGACGCACACGCATCGCGATCTCGTGGTCGCCGCGCTGAAGGCGAAGAAGCCGACGTTCTGCGAGAAGCCGCCGGCGCTGTCGCTGGCGGAGGCGATGGAGATGGCCGCCGCCGCGAAGCGGACCGGGACGTTTTTTCAGATGGGCTTCATGCGGCGGTTCGATCCGGGATACGCGGCGGCGAAGCGGCAGGTCGACGAGGGGCGCATCGGCCGGCCGGTCGTGTTCAAGGCGACGTCACGCGATCCGTTTCCGCCGAGCCTCACGTACGCGGACCCGAAGAGCAGCGGCGGCATTTTCATCGACATGGGCATCCACGATTTCGATCTGGCGCGCTGGTTCATGGGCGAGGTCGCGAGCGTGCAGGCGGTCGGCGCCGTGCTGGCGTTTCCGGAGCTGGCGACGGTCGGCGATCGCGACAACGTCATCGCGACGCTCACGTTCGCCGACGGCCGCCTCGGCGTCGTCGATCTGACGCGCAACGGGTTCTACGGCTACGACATTTCCACGGATCTGCTGGGGACAGAGGGAACGATCCGCGTCGGCTACATTCGCGAGACGCCGGTCCTGCTGATGACCAAAAACACCGTCGCGCACGACACCGTGCCGTACTTCATGGAGCGCTTCGAGCGAGCATATACGCTGCAGCTCGAGAATTTCGCGGAGAACGTGCTGAAGGACAAGCCCGCGCCGGTGACGATCCAGGACGGCGTCGAAGCGCTGCGGATCGCCGTCGCCGCCACGCGCGCGTGCGACACGGGTCAGCGTGTGGAGGTGAACGAGATCACAGTCTGATGTGTCACAAATTGTCAAAGGTCTGACCTGTCGGACTTGTCACAGTGTTGGTCAGACCTCTGTCGCGGGCACGCCTCGGGCCAGAATCTCGTCCGCTTCTTCGCGCGTCGGCACGCTGGCCATCGCGCCGAGACGCGAGCAGCTGACGCCGGCAGCCGCGTTCGCGAACCGCATCGTCCCCTCGAGCGGCCACCCCTGTAGGTACCCGTAGATGAACGCGCCGCGGAACACGTCGCCGGCGCCGGTCGTGTCGACGGCGTCGACGGCGAACGCGGGCACGTGAATCAGCCGATCGCCTTCGAGCGCGATCGCGCCCTGGATGCCGAGCGTCACGCACAGAATGCCGTCGTGTGACCGGCGCAGGGCTCGCAGCGCGCCGGCGGGATCGGTGACGCCGGTCAACGCGGGCGGCACGTGCTCGGCGAACATCGGGAACGTGACCGCCGACACCAGCTCCATCGTGCGATCGGTGACGCGATCGATGTCGCTCGTCACCGGCGTCCCGCTCTCGCGCGCGATCGTCGCCGCGCGAATCGCGGCGTTCTGGTCGACGTCGTCCACGTGGACGACCCGCGCGTTCGCGATCGCCTCGGGCGGCAGCTCGCGATCGCGCAGCTGGAGCCGCTCGTGGCGATCCCAGAGCACGATGCGCTCGCCGCTGTGCTCGTCCACGAGAATCACCGCGTACTGATTGGACACGTCGCGGATGACGACGTCGCTGAGATCGACGCCGCGATCCTCGAGGTCGCGGCGCACCTTCTTCGCGTTGTCGTCGGTGCCGGTCACGCCGCAGAACTTCGCGCGCAGCCCGAGGCTCGCGCACGTCGCCAGCGCCGTCGCCACCTGGCCGCCGCACGAGACGAAGTGCTGCGTGATGCGCATCTTCGCCAGCGCCGCGGTCGGCGACGGATACGCGGGTAACTGGTACACGAAATCGACGGACGTCGCGCCGATGCCGAGGACATCGAACGGGCGATCGACTGAGGGCGGAGGGGGCTGCATCGCAGAAGTATAGCCGTCTCGAAATCCATTTCCGCGCGCCCGTCGTATGGATGGGTATTCGAGGAGAGTGATATGAAACGACTGTCCAAAGGGCTGATCGCCGCGACCCTGCTCGCCGCGGCCGGAATCACGGTGCACGGGTCGAGCCATCGCGAGGCGCTCGCGATCCTCAACGAGCCGTGCGCCGACAACACCGACACGTACGCGTGGGTGTCAAATGGCTCGCACGACAAGCTTTACCTGATCATGGACTTCAACCCGCTCCACGAGCCGGGTCAGGGCAATCAGGGCCTGCGTGCGTGCAACGGCTACCGCTACGAGTTCCACATTGCCGAGGGCGCAAGCCTCAGGGACAGAGTGGTGTACCGCGTCGAGTTCAAGAACAGTCTCCAGCCCGAAGCGGCCCCGAGCCCCGCGGATCCTCTGGGCGGCGGCAACGAGCTGCTCTGGCAACTGACGGGCGGCACCGAGACCATGAAGGTCACGCGCATCACGCGTGACGAAGACGGCCGCGACGATGACGATGACGCCGTGGTCCTGGGCCGGAATCTCTCCGTCCTTCCAAACAACCACGGCCCGCAAACCGATCGGCTCGTCTACGGTCTCGGTCCCTTCAAGGGCTACGACTCCGGCGACGCGACGAGCCGTGAAGTGGGTCTCTACGATCAGCCGTTCGTCGACAGCTTCATCCATCCGCTCGCGAACGGCGGGCGCGTCATCGCCGGCCAGTTCGACGATCCCTACCAGCTCGATGAAAAGGGGATCTTCGACCTCGTCAACTTGAATCGGGACGATCTCGGCGGCATCCCCGGCGCGCGCCGCCCGCCGGCGAAAGACGTGTTCACCGGCTTCAATCTCTTCTCGATCGCGCTCGAAGTTCCGATGAGCGACATCTTCCCGGACGGCGTCCCGCACAACGGGCAGCTCCGATCGAGCGCGACCGACAGTCTGCTCCGCGTCTGGTCGCGAATCACCCGTCGCGAAACGCAGACCGTCACCGCCAGCAACATCATCACGGGTCTCAACGGATCCGGTGACTGGGTGCAGGTTGGCCGGAACGCGCTGCCGCTCTTCAATGCCGGCCTGGTCGGGACACAGCGTCAGACGCTGTATCTCCGCACCAGCCCGCTCCACGACGTGACCAACTTCGGCGCGGATGTCCTGTTCCCCGTGCTCGTGCGCGACGCCGAGGCGCTGGGGATCTACAAAGCGCTGCACGTTCCCGACGCCGTTGTCGCCACGCTGAAGGGGCCGCGTCTCGACATCATCAATGCCATCAACCTGGGCCGGCCGATTCCAATCGCCGACGGCTTCACGGGCGATGTCATCACGCTCGACGCCGCGATCGATTCGAGCTTCCCGAACGGTCGACGTCTCGGCGGCGGAACGGCGCCGAACCGCAATCAGGTGAATGTGAACAGCGTGTTGATCAGCCTGATCGTCGCGGGCGACCCGGCGGCCGGCCTCGCGAAAGGCGTTGAAGTCAACGACAAGGACTATCTCGATCGGTTCCCGTTCCTGGCTCCTGCGCACCAGGGTCTGTTCCAGGGACACGGCGGCGTCAACGTGCCGACCGTCCCGAACATCCCGCCGCCGGGCGGGTCGAACTAACCGCAGCACGAGGACATCCACATGTCGCATCCGCTGAGTGCATCGATATCTCGTCGTCTGGGATTTCTGATCGTCGCCGTCGCGATGAGCGGTGCGTCGCTCGGCGCCCACGACATGTGGATCGATCCGACGACCTTCTCTCCGCAATCCGGTCAAATCGTCGGCGTGCGATTGCGTGTCGGACAGGATCTCCTCGGCGATCCCATCCCGCGCGATCCCGCGCTCATCAATCAGTTCGTCTTCGAGGATGAGGCGGGCCGCAAGCCGCTCATCGGCCGCGACGGCGCCGATCCGGCGGGCTTCCTGCGCGTGGCGATGCCCGGCTTGCTCGTGATCGGCTATCGCAGCAACGCGAGCGCCGTGGAGTTGACGCCGGAGAAGTTCAACCAGTACCTCGAAGAGGAAGGGCTCGACGCGGTCGCCGCGCTCAGAGCGCGGCGTCACGAAACCGGCGCCAAAGCCCGCGAGATATTCTCACGCTGCGCGAAGAGCCTCGTGCTGTCGGGATCGGCACGCGAGAAGCAGGGTGACAGATCGCTGGGCTTTCCGCTCGAGCTCGTGGCCGAAAAGAATCCGTACGCCATCGGCGCCGGTCAGGATCTTCCCGTTCGGTTGACGTACGAGAACCGGCCGCTCGCAAACGCACTCGTCGTGGCCATGAACCGCCTGAATCCGTCCGACAAATTGACGGCTCGCACTGACCGCGACGGGCGTGTACGGTTCCGGCTGCGGGCGGGTGGCATGTGGCTGGTCAAAGCGGTCCACATGGTTCCGGCGCCCGCCGGCAGCAATGCCGATTGGGCGAGTTTCTGGGCCTCGCTCACGTTCGAGCTGCGAGCGACCAACGCCGATGGGAATTAGCGCGCGGCGTGCGGTTCTGGCCCTGTGTGCGGTGTCCGCTGTGTCCGTCGCGCTCTCGAGCGGCACCGCGGTGCATGCGCACGAGATCGGCACGACGCGCGTGTCGGTCGTCTTTCAAGAGGGGCGGACACACGGGTCCGCCCTTACCTCCGGCCGAACGTACGACGTCGAAATCGTGACGGATGCCACCGCGCTCGTCGAGAAGATCGAGGCCTCAGCCGGCGGATCGTCGCGGCCCGATACCAGTCCTCGTCACCTGCAATCGTTGCTCGCAGGTTTCGACGAGACGTTCCGCCGGCGAGTGAAGATCTCGTTCGACCGATCGGACGTTCGTCCTGCGATTGCCTATTCTGTTGCGCCCGGTGTTGACGCCACCTCGCCTGCGATTGCGACGATCAGGCTGAGCGGTGCGATCCCTCAGGACGCGGGCCACTTCACCTGGACGTATGCATGGACGTTCGCGTCCTACGCGATGACGGTCCGAAGCGGTGCGTCCGGCAATCTCGTCACCGAATGGCTCGAAGGCGGCCAACCCAGCTCGCCGGTCGCGTTGACGTCGTTGGCGCCGCCGGTCAGTAGACTCGCCACCGCGTGGCGCTATCTCACGCTCGGCTTCACCCACATCGTGCCCGGCGGGCTGGATCACGTCCTGTTCGTGCTCGGCATTTACTTGCTGAGCGGCCGCGCTCGCGCCGTCCTCTGGCAGGTCAGCGCATTCACGGTCGCTCATTCGATCACGTTGGGCCTGAGCATGTACGGCTTCGTCTCCGTGCCGCCGAGAATCGTCGAGCCCTTGATCGCGCTGTCGATTGCGTACGTCGCCATTGAGAACATCTTTCGATCGGAGCTGAAGTCGTGGCGGGTCGCCCTCGTGTTCGCATTCGGACTTCTGCACGGCATGGGCTTCGCGGGAGCACTCAAGGAGCTCGGGCTGCCGCGCTCGGAGTTCGTGACGGCGCTGTTGACGTTCAACGCCGGCGTCGAGGCAGGGCAGCTGGCCGTGATCGGCGCGGCGTTCACGATCGTCGGGTGGTATTGCGCGAATCGCGCCTGGTACCGCAGCCGTATCGTCGTTCCCGCGTCGGTTCTCATCGCGTGCACAGCGGTCTACTGGACGATCGAGCGGTTGTCGTCGTCGCTCTGAATCAACACAAAGGACACAAGGGACACAAAGGAAAAGGCCGTACCGACAAAACTTCGTGTCCTTGGTGTCCTTTGTGTTTGATCAGCGGCGCTGAATCGTGGTTCGGCGTCGCGACTTATTCGTATCGCAGGGCGTTGAGTGGGCTGACGCGTGTCGCGCGCAGCGCGGGGAGATAGCACGCGGCCAGGGCGATTGCGGCAAGCAGTGCGACGGCGAACAGCGACGAAGCGTCGGCCGCCGTGACACCGAATAGCAGCGTCGAGACCAGCCGCTGAAGCGCGAACGCGGCGGCGACTCCGATCACGATCCCCGCGCCGATCATCCGCGCGCCGTTGCCGACGACGAGGCGGAGGATGTCCGGGCCGCCGGCTCCGAGCGCGAGGCGGATGCCGATTTCCCGCGTCCGCTGCGTCACGAGGTACGACATGACGCCGTAGATGCCGACGACCGCGAGCATCAGCGCGCAGGCCGCGAAGATCCCCATCAGCCACATCGTGAAGCGCGACTGCGCCGTCTGCTGACCGACCAGCTCGTCCAGCGGCGTCACGTCGAAGATCGTGATGGTGGAATCGACGCCGCGAACCGCGGCCCGCACCGACGGCGCCAGCGATGCCGGCGGCGCCGACGTCCGGACGACGAGCGACACCTGCTGCGCGCGATCGATGAACGGAAAATACAAATCGGGATCGGGCGTCGGATTGTCGGGCAATCCGCGATACTTCATTTCGCCAACGACGCCGACAATGGACAGCCATGGCGATCGGTTCGTCAACCCGCCCTGCTTGATCCGCTTGCCGATCGGATCCTGACCGGGCCAGAAGCGCGTGACGACGCGCTCGCTGACGACGACGGCCGTCGAGTCCGGCACGACCTCGTTCTCGTTGAAGCTGCGCCCCGCCTTCAGCGGCACGCGCATCGTCGCGAAGAAGTCGGGCGTGACCCGGTGCACGTACGCGCGTGGGACGTTCTGCGCGTCCACCGGCGGCTGCCCTTCGGCGGTGTAGAAGATCGCGGCGCCGCCGCCCGAGAGCGGGACGTCGCTGACGAGGCTGGCCGATGCCACGCCGGGAACGGCCTTCACGCGATCCAGCACCGCCCGGGCGGACGCGACGAGCGACGGCGGTTGCGGCGCCGCCGGCGGCGCAGGGGATTGTGCGGCCGGCGCGGCACCGCGCGGGATGCTGATGCGCAGCGAGAGCACGGAGGCGGGATCGAAGCCCGGATGCAGGGCCACGAGATTCCGGACGGTGCGGATCATCAAGCCGGCGCCGACCAGCAAGACGACCGCGAGCGATACCTCGGCGACCACCAGCGCGCTGCGCATCCGCGTGGCGCGGCGGCCGTCGCTGCCGCGCGACGAATCCTTCAGCGCTTCGGCAAGCCGCGCGATTCGCGCGTGCGCCGCCGGCGCGAGCCCGAGCAGCAGGCCGCCCGCGAGCGACACCGCAATGGTGAACAGCATCACGCGGACGTTGACCTGCGGCGCCACGAAGCTCGGAAACGTGACCGGGCTGGTGGCGACCAGCGCGCGCATCGCCGCTTGCGCGAGCAGGACTCCGACAACGGCGCCGAGCCCCGTCAGCACGCAGCCTTCGGTCACGAGTTGACCGAGCAGCCGCGGCCAGCCGGCGCCGAGCGCCGTGCGCAGCGCGATCTCGCGTTGCCGCGCCTCCGATCGCGCGATCAACAGATTGGCGACGTTCGCGCATGCAATCAGCAGCACGAAGATCACGGCGGCCATCAAGGTGCGGAGCGCCGGCCGCAGCGGCCCGAACGTTTCGGCGTCGAGCGGGCTGACTTCGACGGCGCGCTTCGAGTTCGTGCCCGGATACGCCGCTTCGAGCCGGCGCGACACGGCGTCGAGATCCGTTTGCGCCTGCGCCGGCGTGACGCCGGGCTTCAGCCGTCCGAGCACCTGAAATCCGCGTGAGCCGCGATCGCCGACGGCCGCCGGCCCGCCGGCCGCCGTGACGAACGGCATCCACCCTTCAGCGGTGTCGGTTAGTCCTTTGAAGCCCGCCGGCATGACACCGACGATGGTGAAGCTGCGCGCGCCGAGACGAACGGCCCGGCCGACGACCTGCGGATCGCCGCCGAAGCGCCGCTTCCACAGCGCGTCGCCGAGGAGAAACGCGTTCGCATTCGCCGCGCCGTCTTCTTCCTCGAGAAAGGTGCGTCCGTGCGCCGCGTTCACGCCCAGCAGCGGAAAGTACTGTGGCGAGACCATCTCGACGGTGATGCGCTCCGGCTCATCGCCGAGCGCGAGAATCGCGGAGAAGCTGTCGAACGCCGCCACGCCGTCGAACGTCGTCGCCTGCGCTTTCCAATCGAGATAGTCGGGATACGATGCACCGCGGCGTTCCACCTTTGTCCGCACGACGTTGCCCCAGAGCACCATCAGCCGATCGGGATTCTGATACGGCAGCGCCTGCAGACGGACGGCGTCCATCAGGCTGAAGATCGCGGTGTTGCCGCCGATGCCGACGGCGAGCGCGAAGACGGCGACGAGGGTGAAGCCCGGGGCCTTGCGGAGCGTCCGCAGCGCGTACCGGACGTCCTGCCGCAGGCTTTCGAACGAGGGGAAGATCCACATAGTCAAAAAGTTCGAACGTCGGGGTCTACGGCAGGGAGTGGACGAGAATTTCTGTGAGCTCGTGGACCGATCGCAGGAGCGGTCCATACGTCGAGGCGAGGACGGCTGCGACGATCGCGGCGCCGAGCCACTCGAGCGAGCGCCGGCGCCGCTCGGGCGCGGCCGCCCGATCGTCGAGCAGGACGCGCACGCGCGCCGCGATCTCGCCGCCGCCGATGAGCGTGCTGATCGGCTCGGCGACGATCGGTTCCGGCGGTGTGAGCCGCGCGACTTTCACCAGCGCCGACGCGAGGGCGCAGCGCATCGCCGCGTCCGCACGGCCGCACATCCGGTCGGCGGCGTGTTCCGCCGCCGAGGCCCAGCGCCGCTCGATGGTGCGCGCCACGCCGGTCGTCGTCAGCAGGTCCGGAACCGCGCACATCGCGAGGCGTTTGAGGTTGTCCCACGCGCGCGAGTGCCTCAGCTCGTGCGCGACGCTGGCGGCGAGCTCCTCTTCGGTGAGCGCGTCGATCAGCCCGCGCGTCACGAACAGCCGCGGGCGGAACACACCGGCGAGCGCCATGACGGCCTGGTCGGCGTCGACGGCAAACGCGGGCAGCGTAGTCGCGAGATCGATCGGCAGCGATGTGTGCATCCAGAGGCGTGCGCGGCGGTTCGCGCGCCACCACGACGCGACGCCGCGAGCGCCAGCGGCCGCAAGCATCAACAGCGCCGCGAGCGCGCACGCGATCAGCGTGATGTCGAATCCTTCGGCGGTTTCCCGCGGCTCGTACCGCCAGTAGGACGGCACGAAGACGACCGCGGCGAACGAGGCCGCGACGGCCGCGGGCAACATGCGCAGCGCAAACCAGAACGTGGGCGAGCCGATGCGTGGCTGCCGCGCAACGACGGCGATGACGAGCGCCGAGACGAGGAGGTTGATCGCGAGGAAGGACGCGAAGGTCAGCGTGGCGCCGTGGAGCAAGAAATTCACGCTTTGTCCACTCTCGGGGCCCCTGCCCGATCATTGTTCAATCCGGGGGCCCCGTCCCCCCGGCGCTCTGCAATCGCGCGGCGTTTCTCACGGATCAGCCGCTCGAGCTCGTCGAGCAGCGCGCGGTCGCGATCCGAGACCGCATCGACGAGCGATGACAAAATCGGCAGCGGCTCGTTGCCGTCGCGTTGAAGAAGGCTTTGAACCAGCTCGGCTGCGACGGCCCCGTCGAGCTCGTGTCGCGTGACCGTCGCCCGATACACGAACGCGCGTCCCGCCTTGCGGCGCGACAGCAGTCCCTTCTTGAAGAGCCTGTCCATCGTCGTCATGACCGTCGTGTATGCGACGGTCGTCTCCAGCCGAGCGCATATATCGCGGACGTTGGAATCGCCGCGCTCCCACACCAGCGCGAGCACTTCGCGCTCGAGCGACCCAAGCCGGCTTTCGAGCATTTGCTGAGACGACTTGAAGCCCCAGAACAGGAAAGGACGGCGCATCGCTCGATGAGCGTAGGACCTCGCTCATCGCATTGTCAAATTCGCATCAATGGTGTTGCGCTTGCATCGTTACGGCCGGGGCTCGCTCGCACAGGAGAGTGTATGGATCAGAACAAGAATCCGAACGAGCAAGAGCGAGGCGGCGAACAGAAGAATCCAAACCCGAACGCTCCTCGTCCGCAGCAAGGCGGCACCAACCCGGGGCAGCAGAACTGGAACCCAGGACAAGGCGGCCAGCAAGGCGGGAACAAGCCCGGCGGCGGCACGAACCGTTAAGAAGTCTCCGGCTGTCGATCGTTACGCGCGAGCGGCCCCTCCTCCCAGCGCGCGACCGGCCACGAAGCCAGTCGACCACGCCCACTGAAAGTTGAATCCGCCGATTCGGCCGTCGACGTCCAGAATCTCGCCGACCAGATACACGCCACGGCAGACGCGCGACTCCATCGTCGACGGATCGATCTCGTCGAGCGCGATGCCGCCCGCGGTGACTTCCGCGTAGTTGTATCCACGCGTTCCCGTGACGGCCAGCGGCCATTCGACGAGCGCGCGCACGAGACGCCGGCGATCCTCGCGCGGGAAGTGCGCCAGCGGAACGCCGGCGTCGATGCCGAGGCGGCCGGCGATCGCCGATGCGACCGACGCCGGGAGCGTCTGCGCGAGGCTCGCCTGTACCGTCGCACGCGGGTGCTCGCGCGCGCGATCGTTCCAGCGCGCGTCGACCTCGTCGAACGATTCTCCTGGACAGAAGTTCACGGTGAGCCGCGCCGATCGTTGATCGATGTGCGCGCGCATCCAATGCCGCGACGCGTTCAGCGCCACCGGTCCGCTGACGCCGAAATGCGTCCACAGCATCGCGCCAGTCAGACGCGTCGCGATGCGGCCATCGATCCAGACCGCGACCTCGACGTCGTGCGACACGCCGGAAAGCGCGCGATGAACGGCTTCGTCCGCATCCAGGAGCAGCGGCACCAGCGCCGGCGTCGTCGGCACGAGCGTATGACCAAGACGCCGCGCAATCGCGAAACCGCCACCGTCGCTGCCGGTCTTCGGCAGCGATTGCCCTCCGGTCGCGAGCACCACGGCGCCGGCGTGCAGATCGCCGTGCGGCGTGACGATGCGAAACGTGCCGCCTTCGCAATGCTTCGGCGAGCCTCGCCGTAGCTCGCGTACGTCGCGTGCGAGCGGAGGCGGGTCGCCGGTCCGCTCGACGCCGCTCACGCGATGTGACGTGAGAAGCGCCGCGCCCGACGCCGCGGTCTCGCGGATCAGCGCGTCGAGGACGTCGCGCGCGCGATTGGAATCGGGGAACAGCTTGCCGTCCGCCTCTTCGTGAAGCACGACGCCGAGCTCTCTGAAGAAGGCAATCGTGTCGTCGACCGGAAACGCGCGCAGGATGCGGCGGACGATCGGCGGCGGGCCGCCCCAGAAATCACGCTCGGTGACGACCGTGTTCGTCACGTTGCAGCGCGAGCCGCCGCTGACGAGGATTTTCGCGCCCGGTTTCCTTGCGCTGTCGAGGATGGCGACGGTGCGCGATCGGTTGGCGCGCCGCGTGAAGATGCCGGTCGCGAGGCCGGCTGCGCCGGCTCCGACGATCGCGACGTCGCAGTGTTGAGGAGCGTCGGTCCGCAGACCGTGAAGCTTACCGCGAGCCCGCCGCCGGCGCTGCGAAGACCGTATCGAGATCGAGCGCGAGCCGCTGGAAATCCGAGACGAGCGAGCGCACCATCGATTCGAAGCGCGGTGTCTCTTCGCGCGGGCTCGTGACGGCGGGCTCGGGGTCCACGAACAGGGGAGCCTCGTCATCCAGTTCGGCGGCGGCCATCATCACGTCGGCGTCGTCGCGCCGGTCACGATCGGTGTCGGTGTTCGCGGGGAAGAAATCGCTGAGACCTTCCATCGACAGCGTCGGATCGTGCATGTCCTGCTGACGCGCGACGGCCGCATGCGGCGCGGTCGCTGCGCTGGCAGCCCTGGCAGCAACGACGGCCACGTCGATTTGGAATCGCTCGGAGGCCCACCGCATCACACGCACGCGCGAGGCGGCGTCGGGAAGCTGCGCCAGGGCGCGGCCGATGGTCCGAATCGCCTCGACTTCGTCGGTCATGTTGTCCGCGTCGGACGCCCGGCGATCGATCAGAACTCCCGAACGGTTGCCGCACTCATTGCATCGCACGGTGGCGCTTCGCCCGTCATCGCTGCGGTCGATGAGCTCGGTTCGGTGACTGCCGCATTTCGGGCAGGTGGGTGCCGGAATCTGCGCGGCATGCCTGCTGACGTTCGGATCGTAGTGGACCATGAGGTCGTAAAGAGTCCAATAAGTACGCCAAGCCCAGGATCAGGCCGATCAACTTTATATCCAACGAATTAGGTGCTAATCCTGGAAACTGCGGATGCTCATCAGTGTGCCGTCATGAAACACAGCCGTCATATTACTGGCGGGCGGGGAGGCTGCGCTTCACCGCCACTTCACTGCATTTATCCCCCAGCGACCGGAGGGAGCAGATGAACGTCGCTCTCGGGGCGGAGTGGTTCGTAGCGCGCGTGGTGGAACACCTGACCGTCGATCGCGACCGCCACCTGTTCGAGCTGGCTCGCGAGCGCGGGGAAGCGTTCGGTCAGCGAGCGCAGCAGCGCGTCGACGCGCGGCGCGTCGATCACGATCGCGTCAACGCCGCCTGTGTACTGTGTCCAGCCGCTTGGAACGTGGACGGTCGCCATCGGTGAGATCTCTGAAGTCGACAGTCAACAGTCGAGACCGTCGGCAGTCCTCCTGGCTGTCAACGGCTGACTGTCAACTGTGGACTGTCGACTGTTGACTGTCGTTCGGTGAGCCCCTGCAGCACGCGCGGCGGCGACAGCGGCAGCTCGGTGAAGCGCACACCGGTGGCGGCGCGCATCGCGTTCGCCACGGCGGCGAGCGGCGGCACGATCGGCACCTCGCCGACGCCGCGCACGCCGTACGGATGCAGCGGGTTCGCGACCTCTATGAGCACCGTGTCGATCATCGGCAGATCGGACGCGACCGGCATCCGATAATCGAGGAACCCCGCGTTTTCCATCACGCCGTTCGCGTTGAACACGTACTCCTCGTTCAACGCCCAGCCGATGCCCTGCGCGACGCCGCCCTGCATCTGCCCCTCGACGTAGCTGGGATGGACCGCCTTGCCGACGTCCTGAACTGCGGTGTACCGCACGACCCTACTGCAGCCGGTTTCCATATCGACTTCGAGGTCGCAGATGTGCGCCGCGAATCCGGGCCCGGCCATCGGCATGCTGACGGCCGCGTGCCCGATGATCGGTCCGCCGGTCTGCGGCATCTGCGCGGCGAGCTCGTTCACGGTGAGCGCCGTTTTGCCTGCATCGCCATTCAGCGGAATCGCACGCCCCGCGTCCCATCCGACCTGCTCGACGTCGACGTTCCAGATCTTCGCCGCGCGCGCGCGCAACTGACTGCGGACGTTGCGGGCCGCCTGGATCACGGCATTGCCGGTCGCATAGCACACGCGGCTGCCGCCGGTGACGTCGGTGTGGCCGGCGGTGTCGGTGTCGGCCACGCTCGGACGGACGCGCTCGACCGGGATGCCGAGCTCTTCGGACACCATCAGCGCCTGCGCCACGCGCGTGCCGCCGATGTCCGGATTGCCGGTGACGACCGCGGCGCTGCCGTCGGAATTCAGCGTGATCGTCGCGCTCGAATTCATCCCGGCGTTGAACCAGAAGCCGCACGCGACGCCGCGTCCCTGATGCGCTTCGAGCGGCGCCTTCCAGTGCGGATGCGCGCGCGCCGCCTCGAGCACCTGCTTCAAACCGATCGGCCCGTACTTCGGGCCGTACGGCGCCGGATCGCCTTCCGCCACGGCGTTCTTCAGACGGAGCTCGATCGGATCCATGTCGAGCTCGCGCGCCACCTCGTCCAGCGCCGATTCGGTCGCGAACATCGCCATCGGCGATCCGGGCGCGCGGTACGCGGCCACCTTCGGCTTGTTGACCACGACGTCGTGCGCTTCGATGAAGAAATTGGGGAGCGTGTACGGCGAGAGGCAGCACATGGCGCCCGCGCCGGCGGGCGATCCGCGGTACGCGCCCGCCTCGTACCAGAGCGACACGCTCGCGGCGACCAGCGTGCCGTCGCGCTTCGCGCCGAACTTCGCCCGCACTTTCGACCCGGACGTCGGACCGCTCGCGCGGAACACTTCGTCGCGCGTCATCACTATCTTCACCGGCCGGTTCGTCCGCCGCGACAGCAGGATCGCGAGCGGCTCGAGATACACGACGATCTTTCCGCCGAAGCCGCCGCCGATCTCGCTGGGGATCACCTTGATGTGCGCCGCGTCCATCCCGAGAATCGCCGCGCACGCTTCGCGGACGACGAACGGCCCCTGCGTCGAGCACCACACCGTCGCGCGGCCGTCCTGCCCGTAGCGCGCGACGCAGGCGTGCGGCTCGATGTAGCCCTGATGAACGGTCGGCGTGCGAAATTCGCGCTCGACCACGACGTCCGCCGCGGCGAACCCTTTCTCCACGTCGCCGCGCTTGAGCTCCATGCGATGCGCGACGTTCTGCGCGAACCGGTCGTGCAGGCGCGGCGCGCCGGGCGCCATGGCGTCATCGACGGTCATCACCGGCGGCAGCGTGTCGTACACGACGTTGATCTTCAGCGCCGCTTCGCGCGCGAGGTCGGCCGAGGTCGCGGCCACCGCCGCGACCGGATGACCGTGGTACAGCGCCTTGTCGTGCGCGAGCAGGTTGTCGCCCATGTCGTGCAGGTCGAGCGCGGCTTCGCCGCCCAGCACGAGCTTGGCGGAATTCGGCGGGATGTCTCTCCCGGTGATCACCGCTTTCACGCCGGCCATCGCTTCGGCGGCCGACGTGTCAATCGACACGATGCGGGCGTGCGCGTGCGGACTGCGCAGCACGGCGCCGTGCAGCATGCCCGGCAGATTGAGGTCGGCGCCGTACGCGGCGCGGCCGGTCACTTTGTCGACGCCGTCATGGCGAACGGGGCGGGTGCCGATGTATTTGAACTCGCTCATATCGTGACGCTCGGCTGAAGAATGATGAACAAATCACGTACAACGCAGAAACCGCGGAACCCGCAGAGGGAAAATGATGCACGAAGCCTTTCTGCGTGTTCTGCGAGTTCTGCGTTCAACGTCGTCTTTCTCCATAGCTTCTCAACGGTTCGCGGCGCCGACGTCGAGCACCGCGCGGATGATCTTGTCGTAGCCCGTACAGCGGCACAGATTGCCGGCGAGCCAGTACCGCGTTTGCTCTTCGGTCGGATTCGGGTTCACGTCGAGCAGCGCCTTGGCGGCGACGATGAAGCCGGGCGTGCAGATGCCGCATTGCAGAGCGGCGTGCTCGAGGAACTTCTGCTGCAGCGGATGCAACCGCTCGCCGTTCGCGATGCCTTCGATCGTCGTGACCGCTTGCCCGCTCGCTTCAGGCGCGAGCACGAGACACGCGGGCACGAGGCGGCCGTTCAGCATCACCGAGCAGGCGCCGCAGTCCCCGGTCGTGCATCCTTCCTTCGTGCCCGTCAGGCCGACGGCGTCGCGAAGCGCGGTCAGCAGACTGTCGTGCGGCTCGCAGAGAAACTCGGTCGCCTCTCCGTTAATCGTCGTGTGAATGTGAATTTTCGCCACTGTGTTCTTCTCCCGACCGTGCACGTCGTTGAACGCAGAACCCGCAGAGACCGCAGAGCCCTGGTTTCTCTGCGTGTTCCGCGTGCTCTGCGTTAACCGTCGTCCGTGACCCGGGTTTTCGCTCGCCCGGCCGCAATAACCGCGGCACGTCTGGTCAGCACGCCCGCGATCGTCCGGCGATAGTCGGTCGTGCCGCGCTTGTCGCTGATCGGGCGCGCCGCGGCGCTTGCGGCCTCTGCCGCGAGCGCGAGCGCGGCATCATCGAGCGGCGAACCGATCAAGGCGCGTGCGGCGTCGGGCACGAGCAGCGCCGTGGGCGCGACGGCCGCAATGGCAACGCGCGCCGCCGTGCAGACGCCGCCGGCATCGAGCGTCACGCTGACGCCGGCGCCGACGACGGCGATGTCCATTTCGGTGCGCGGGATCAAACGCAGGTACGCATCGGCGGTCCGCGGCGCCGGACGCGGCACGCGAATCGCGACCAGCAGCTCGCCGCGCTCGAGAATCGTCCTGCCCGGCGCCGTGCAGAACGCGTCGGCCGGAACGGTGCGCTCGCCGTTCGGTCCGGAGATGAGGCATTCGGCGCGATTGACGATCAGCGCGCACGTCGTGTCGGCCGCGGGCGACGCGTTGCACAGGTTGCCGCCGACGGTCGCGCGTCCCTGGATCTGGGTCGAGCCGATCAGATGGACCGCCTCGGCGAGGCCGGGCCACAACCGCTGCAGCTCCGCATGCTCGCCGATCTCGGCCGCGCACGCGGCGGCGCCGAGCCGCAGGCCGTCACGATCGATCGTGATGCGCGTCAGCTCCGGAATGCGCTTGACGTCGACGAACGCCGTCGGCTGCCGCAGCCCGGCGCGAAACTGGACGAGCAGATCGGTGCCGCCGGCGAAAATCTTCGCGTGCGGATCGGCAGCAATCAACTGCACCGCCTGGTCGACCGTCTTGGGTGCTTCGTAGCGAATGTTCATTTAGTCGTCAACTTTTCTTCACTGGCGCTGGGGCCCTCCACCTCCGCTCGCATCCAATTCGCGCGAGCTACGGTGGACCCGCCGTAGCCTTGGCGAAGGCGGGCACCCCTACCGCCGCGAGCTGTCGCTGACACCCTCGCCGCGGATTCCCAGTCCGCGGCGAGGTGTGGCCGCAGGCGCTGCGATCGCAAATCACCAATAAATCCGCAATCCGCAATCCTCAGTCCGCAATGACTATTGCGCCATCGCTTTCTTGATTGCTTTGACCGTCGCATCTGTACGAAACGCCACGATCTTCTTGCCGTTTTCGATCGTCTTCTCCGCGGGCGTGAGGCTGACGCCGTTGATCGTTGCCTTTCCCGCTGTGATCCGCTCCGGCAGGCGGACGCCGTTCACGTCGTGGACCATGATGATCGACGAGATGTAGTAGTCGTCGTGCAGGCCTTCGAGTTTCTCGTGGATGCCGAGGACTTCCTGCTCGAACTTTTCGACCTCGCCGTAGTTGTAGTACTCGGCGATATGGAAGATGCGCGTGCCGGACGGGTCGCCCTTCCACTTCGCGGTCAGCGTGTCGGCGACCTCCTGCATGTGCCTGAGATTCCCGCCGCTGTCGCCGCACAGGACGATGGTCTTGAAGCCTTGCGTTTTCAGGCTGATCGCCATGTCGGTCAGGACCGCTTTGTACGTCTCCGGCGAGAGCAGCACAGTGCCGGGCGTCCGCACTCGCTCGGGATTTCCGGGCTCGAGGGTGACGATCGGCGCGACCAGCGCGTTGCCGAGCGCGCGCGCGATCGAGTCGCCCGTGACGCGCAGGACGTTGTTGTGTTTGCCGGTGGTGAGGTACGGACCGTTTTCCTCGATGCCGCCCCCCAGAATCAGCGCCGTCGTCTTTCCCGCTTTGATGAGGTCGCGCACTTCCATCATCGTCAGGTCTTCGATCCAGACCGAATCGTGCATGTCGATCGGGCGCGGCATGCCGAGCACGTCGACGCGCGGCTGCTGATTGACCGACGCGACCGGCCGCTGCGGCTGGTCCGCCGTGGCCGCGAATAGCAGGAGAGCCAGGACAGTCAGACGCATAAGATGCTCAGTATATCGCTCGACGCGAGCTCGACATGCGTAGGGTCCGGGCTTTTGTCCGGACCATCAGAAGGGCAATTCGGCAGGCGTACCATCCAGCGTCAACATCAGCGATCCGGTCCACGAAAACGGCATCGGCCTGGGGAGAAAATCGTCGTCGAGTGTAAAGATTCTGTTGACGCGCACGACGCGCACGACGCGCACGCGTGGACGCTCGGTCTTCGGATCCGCCTGCGGCCAGGCACGGAAACGAATCGCGTCCGGTTTGGGGATTGCGGAGTCCCCGGCCAGCGGCACGGCGCCACGGAAGCAGCCGGTGCGCACGATCCGGAACTGGTTGCGCTCGCGGTGCGAGTCGAACCAGCGCGGACCATCGGGCCCCGTCACCCGCACGCCGAACGCGAGCGCCGCGCCTTCGAGCTCCGCACACGCTTCGACGAACACGAATCGCCGCGGATCCGGAATCTTCCCGGATCCCGCCGCCGCATCGTCCGCGATCTTGCCTTCGCGGATCATTTCGGCGCCCGCCACGCGATAGGTCCACGGATGCGCATCCATGACGACCTCGCGCGACTGATTCGTCAGGTCGAACAGCTCCGGCGCCGGGCCGTATCGGACGTCGCTCTTGCCGCCGCCTGCCCGCCGTCGCTTCAGCGAAGGGGGGCGATCGCCGACCATGTTGTTGTCCGTGACGACGAACTCGAGCGGGTGCCGATTCTCGTGACGGCCGCGAAACGGCGTCACGACGTGATCCGGCCCCTGGAACTCTTCGGCGATCGTGCGTCCGTGTGTGTCGAGCTCGACGCCGTAGACGAACTCGATGTCGGTCGTGCGGCCCCACGTCGCCATCAGACGATCGGTCGCGGTGCCGCCGTCCTCGTTGGAAAAAATGACCGAGTAGCGGTAGGAGCGCCCGCGCGGGGTGGGCCCGGTTTCGTACCACATGAGCAGCGGCACGTCCGTGAATCTGCCGATGGTGTTCGGGCGCGCGTGGAGCACCGGCGCGTGCGCGAGCGCTTCGAACGATGGATCGTTGTCGCCGATCGACGCAACGTCCACACGGCTGACGTGAACGGCACCGACATCGCGGGCCGTCGCTGATGGATCGGACGTGACGGCGACCCGGTGTGTCCCGCGCGCGTAACGCCCGAGCAGGACTCGATATTCCGCGTCGCGCTCGCCTCGCGTCAGCATCACGTGCACACGGTAGCGGCCGTCGACCGCGATCGTGACCGCCGCCGCTTCGCGTCCTGCGACGCCCCAGTCGCAGCGCTCGCAGCCGGCGTGCAGGGTCGCGACGATTTCGGCGGCGCTGTCGAGAGTGAAGGTTTTTTCAGCAAGCGGGCCCGCCGCAGCGACGAGCCACGACGCCGCGACGCACCACGGGAATGCAACCACGAAAACACGAAGGCACGAAAAAGGCACCGTCGTTAGAAGACTAACCGCAACGCGAACTGCATCACGCGCGGATCGCCGGCGAGACGCGTGATCGTTCCCGCCGCGGCGTTGCTGATGTTCGCTTCCGGCAGCCCGAATTCGTCCGTGTTGAACACGTTGAACACTTCCCACCGCAGCTCGATGGCCGTCGCGCCGGCGATCCCGAAGCGGCGCTGCACGGCGATGTCGGTGTTGAACAGTCCGGGGCCGCGCAGGATGTTGCGTCCCGAGTTGCCGAATGTCCCGGACGTCACTGCCTGGAACGCGGTCTTGTCGAACCACGAATCAACGGTCTTCGCGCCCTCGCCGTCGCCGATGCGGTTCGGCAGCCCCGTCATCAGATTGCCGACCGAGTTCGTGCTCTGCGTCACGGTGAACGGACGCCCCGTGCGCGCCGTTGCGATGCCGCTGAAGTTGAATCCGTACGGCAGATCGAGAATCCAGTTCGCCGCGACACGGTGTCGCGTGTCGGCGTCGGCCGGTCCGAACCACGCGTCGCGATTGCGCGCATCCTGCGAGAAGCTCGGCGACCCGCCGGTGAAGAGATGCTCGCCGGAGTTGTCGGTCGCCTTCGACAGCGTGTACGCCACGCGGAACCCGAACGGGTGTGCGAAGCGGCGCTCCACGGCCAGTTCGAGGCCGTTGTAGGTGGAAGAGCCGTCCTGATCGGCGTACTCGATCGTGCCGAAGGTCGGATACGGCAGCAGCTTGCTCACCGGATCGGGCTGGTTCAGATTGCGAAGCGTCCAGATGTTCGCGCCCTTCGTGCCGACGTAGTCGGCCGAGACGACCATGGAGGCCGAGAGCTGCCGCTGCGCGCCGCCGCTCCACTGCTGGTAGTACGTCTTGGTCCCTTCCGGATTGATCGCGCGCACGCGTACGTTCCGGATGTTGATCGTCGCCGGATCGAGCGAGTTCGAGGGGAAGCCATTCTTCAGCAGGAACAGCGGACCGGCGGCGGCCGTCGCCGGCCCGAGCAGGTTGTTGATCAGGAACGGCAGGTTGAGGCTGAGCTGATCCTCGCTGCCCATGCGGTCGTACAGGTTGTAGAAGATCCCGTACCCGCCGCGAAACACCATGGCCGGCGTCGACGCATAGGTCAGGCCGATGCGCGGCGCGACGTTGTTGCGATCCGGCTTCACGAGGCCGCGCTGCTCGATCGATCCGTCGGCGGCCGTCAACAGCCGGCCGGCGGCCGCAGGATCGAAATTCGCGATGTGGTTGTCGCGCTCGAGCTGCGGCGTCATGAAGTCGTAGCGCAGGCCGGCGTTGACCGTGATCCGGTCGTTCGGCTTCCAGTCGTCCTGGGCGTAGAACGAATAGGAGGACAGCTCCTGGTGCGTCTCGGCGATGTTCGACAACTGCGCATCCGAGACGTAGCCGAGTAGGAAGTCGCCGAGCACCTGGCCGGTGAACGTGTTGCGGAAGGTGACCGACCCGCGCGTCGCCGGCACATCGAGGAACGTGTTGCGCATCGGCATCATCAGATCGACGCCGAACTTCCACTGGTTCGCGCCGCGGAACATCGTGAACGTGTCGGTGAACTGAAACACGTCGGTCAACTGGTACTTCGGCAGGAAGTCGGGCGAGCCGAGACGGTAGCCGCCCGCGCTGAAGTTCACGCCCGGCAGACCGCCGGCGATCCGGGAATCGACCGGCACTCCGCCCAGGTTGATGCCGGTCTGCCCGAACGGATCCTGATTCGCCGTCGAATCGGCGCGGTTGTAGCCGAAGCGCAGCTCGTTCAGCGAGCTCGAGCTCACGGTGTGGTTCCAGCCGGCCGCGAACGTGCGCGTCTTCATGTTCTGCCGGCCCCACGCCGACGTGCTCGTGCCGTCGGCGATGCCGCCGAAGTTGCCCGGGATGAACCGGTCGCGATCGGAGTGGAAGTACCGGGCGAACATGTTGTCGCGGTTGCTGAAGTGCAGATCTACCCGCGCCAGATACCGCTCCGCATCGTCTGTGGTGTTCGCCGTGCGGAAGAAGTTGTTCGCGGCGCTCGCGTTCGGCAGCGGAAACAAATCCATCATCTGACGCGCGATCGGATCGATCCGGTCCGCCGGGATCGTATTGTTCGCGAAGGGCAGTCCCGTCAGCGGATCGCGGACCGTGCCGCTGAAGATGCCCTGTCGCTCGTTCGCAGTCGGCACCACCGTCGTGCGGATCACGCCCTGCGTGAGCCGCGTCGCCTCGACGTCGCCGAAGAAGAATGCCTTGCTCCTGACGATCGGACCGCCGAGGTTGCCGCCGAAATCGTTCTGCTTGTGATCCGGTTTTGCGGCGCCCTGCCGGATCGAGAAGAAGTCGTTCGAGTTGAACTTGTCGTTGCGCAGGAACTCATAGGCCGTGCCGTGCACCGTGTTGGTGCCCGACTTGGTCGTCACGCTGATCGCCGCGCCGGGGGACTTGCCGAATTCGGCCGAGTAGGCGCTCGTCACCACCTTGAACTCGCCAATCGCGTCGACCGACGGCCGCGACACCTGCGTGGTCAGCTCCTGCACGTTTTCGGAGATCGAGTTGTTGTCCAGGCCGTCGAGCAGGAAGTTGTTCTGCAGCGATCGCACGCCGTGCACGTTGACGCCGCCGGTGCGGCCGGCCGCCGTGCTGCCCGCCTGCTCCGTGTAGCGGTCGCCCTGCACTCCGGCGGCGAGGCCGAGCAAATCGTCCCAATTGCGCAGTGAGAGCGGGAGCTTCGCGACCTCGGGCTGACTGATGACCGTCCCGAGCGTCGCCTGCTCCGTGTTGACGAGCGGCGACACCGCTTCGACGCTGACGCTCTGCTCGAGACCGCCGACCGCCAGCGCGAAATCGACGCGCGCGCGTTGGCCGGTGTCGAGTGCGACCCGCTTGCTCGACTTGCGGAATCCCTGCAGCTCGACTTCGACGACGTATTCGCCCGGAATCAACGCGGCAATGACGTACGTCCCTTGCGCATCGCTCATCGACACCGCGGGAACATCCGTCGCGACGCTGCGTGCGGTCACGGTGGCGCCGGGCACGACCGCGTCCGATTGATCCTTCACCGTTCCTGTCAGCGACGCGCGTTCGACTTGCGCCGCGGCAGACGACGCCAACGACAACAACAGCACCGCACCGCATAGTGCAGCGTTCAACGTTCGGTTCATGGGTGTGGACCTCCGTGAGCCCAAAAGTAGCGGCGCAGGATTGTACTGAAGTTGCGCGACAGCGAAGTAAAGGAAGGAAGAAAGCGCGAAGGGTTCAGCCGCGCGAGCGCTCAACGATCCAGAAATTTGGCGAGCGTGTCCGCGACGGCGCGGTGACCGATTTCGTTGAGATGCGATTCGTCAGGGAAATAGACGTTCTCGCCGGCGAGCACGCGGGCCGCGAGCGCGTCGGTGGTATCGAGGAATCGAATGCCCGAGTCCGTGCAGAACCCGCGAAGCATCACGTTCTGCGCGAGACGGTTCCGCATCATGACGGCGACGTCGGGCGGCGTGGGGTTGTCGCGCAATGAGAAGTGCAGCGCGGCGGACAGCTCCGCGGCAGGCATCGATTGTTCGACGAGCGGCAGATAGATTTGACCTTTGAACGGCAGGAACATCACGACGAGCTCCGCCCCCATGGCGCGCGTCACCCGCTGCATCTCTTCGATCGCGCGCCGCGTCAGCGTCCAGCCGGTTCGTGCCCGCAGATCGCGCTCTGACAGGGTCAGCGTGTTGAGATAGGGCGGCATGAACGCCCAGCGGAGCGTGTGGCCGTTGATCGTGGCGGTGAACATGCCGCGGTCGAATGACGGCCCCCTTCGCGCCTCGGGCGCTTCGGCGGGCCAAGGCCCCCTTCGCGCCTCCGGCGCTTCGGCGGGCCAAGGGGGCGCGCTCGCGTCGATCGGTCTCGCCTCGGCGTTCTGGTAGCGCGACGTCCATGTGGCCGCCGCGCGCAGCGCGCTCATGACGAACCAGGTGTCGGCCCGGCTGACGACATGCTTGATCTGCCAACCCGGGACCGGGTACTGAACCACGCCCGTGCGGACGAACTCGTCGAACGCTTCCGCGTCGAACAGATCGTTCCCCGCGAAATAGGCGAGCACAACGAATCGCGGACCGTGGCGGACAACGTAGTCGGTCAGCACGCGCAGCTCCTGCTGCGGACCGAACCCCGCCGTCCCGTAGTTCTGAACGTCCAGCCCCGTCTGGCGCTCGAGCACGCTGGTCCACGAGTCGCGCGCGTCCAGCGTCATCGCATCGGTGAACGAGTCGCCCAGCGCCGCGACGTCGATGCGCTCGCGCGTTCGCGCGTTGCGGAATCCCTCGTCATCGGTCTGGAAGCGGAAGCGGTGCAGGGAAGCGTCGCTGACGTCGGGCGGGATGTAGCCCATGCGGACGATGTCGCCATGACGCCATTCGCTGAGGGCGTCGACACGAACGCGCAGCCGGCGGCCGTAGCGCCGCGTATCTTCCCACCGTGGATCTTCGCGGACCTCGCCGAGATCGTGCCGCTCGGTCGCAATGCTCCGCGGGACGCGATCGCCGAGCGCGCGCAATCCGATCTCGAGCGAGCCGGCGACGAAGACGACGCCGCAGACGAGCGCGATGCGTCGAAACCAGATCATCGGGTCCGCGGCGGAGGCCGTGCGCCGGCGCGCCAGCACGGCGGAAAAGCAGAGGAGGATCGTCAGCGCGAGCGCGAGCGGCACGATTCGGAGATCGCGCACGAGACGCGGGTCGACCCACGTCAGCGGCCCATCGCTCACGAGCTCGACGATGCCGGCCTCCGCCGGTACGGGGACGGCGACGCTGGTCGCGTTCGCCGCTTCTCCAGCCGCAAGAATCCGGGCAATGTTCCCAGGGCTGCCAGGGTCTCCACGCCGCCAACGGATCTCGTAGCGCGCGCGACCCGCGGTCCGCAGGCCGGCGTAGAGGGTCGAGGGATGGCCCAGCGTCGACTCGAACGCCACGCTATCAAAGAAGTTTGACGTGGCAGAGTTCCCGGACAAATGTAACGAGTCTGACTCGTCAGACTTGTAATGTTTCACCGGGCGCATCACGATTTGCGGCACGACTCGCGATCCTTCGATGTCGAACCGTTGAGCTGCGGCCGATCGTGACGGCGAATCGATGCGGTGACTGATATACAGACGGTACGTCGTGACGTACGCGACGTCGTGGAAAATCCAGAAACCCAACACGATTTCGGCGATTAGCAGCACGCGCGGCAGGTGTCGGGCGAGTCGCGGCATCAGGCGCGGATTCCCAAATCGCAAGCCTCATGCCGGAGGTATCGCGCGCTGCGCAATCTCTGGCGGCATCTCGTCGCGCAGGCCTTTTTGCCCACCGCCCGCAGCCCTGAAGGGCTGCGCGACGTCATTGCGCAACGCGCTCGGATCCTTCTGCTAGCATCTGCGCATTGCGGCTCGTCAGAAAGGAGAATCCGATGCGCGGGTTCCTCTCATCCGTGATGCGGGTGGTCCTGGGGCTGGCGGCTCTCTCAGCCGCGCACGCGCTCGATCTCCACGCACAGACGTTCCAGGGCGGACTGCGCGGGACGATCCGCGATGCGCAAGGCGTCATTCCCGGCGTGTCGATCGCGTTGATCAACGACGCGAACGGCGTCTCGCGCGAGACCACCTCGAACGACGCCGGCGCGTACTCGTTTCCGGCGCTGAATCCCGACGTCTACACCGTGCGCGCGTCGGTGTCCGGCTTCAAGACGTTCGAGCGGAAAGGCGTCCGGATCGGCACGCAGCAGTTCGTCACGCTCGACGTGGTGCTCGAAGTGGGAACGCTGGAAGAAACGATCACCGTCACCGCCGACGCCCCGCTCATCGACACGGCCACGGCGTCGACCGGCGAGGTTCTCGACGACAAGACGCTGCAGACGCTGCCGACGATCAGCCGCATGGCGTACCTCGTCAGCAACACGCTGCCGACGGTCACCTACACCGGCAATCCGAACATGAACCGGATGCAGGATCAGACCGAGGCCTCGAAGATCTCGCTCGGCGGCGGTCCGTCGGTCGGCAACAACTATCTGCTCGACGGATTCCCAATCACCGATCTGCAGAACCGCGCGTCCGCGAATCCAAGCATCGAAATGCTGGAGGACGTACGCGTGCAGGTGCACACGTACGATTCGGAGATGGGGCGCACGGGCGGCGGCGTCTTCAACGCAAGCGCGAAGTCGGGAACGAACACGCTTCGCGGATCGGCATTCGGCCTGATGCGTCCAGGAACATTCATCGAGCAGAACTTCTTTCTGAAGCTTCAGAACCTTCCGAATCCGGATCAATTCTGGCGCAACGCCGGCGGCGGGTTCGGCGGCCCGATTCTCAAGAACAGAATGTTCTTCTGGATCAGCGCGGAAGGCTATCGCGACGGCCTGACGCAGAACGGCAACCTGCATCTGGCGACGCAGGCGATGCGGAACGGGGACTTCTCGGCCGTGACCGACACGCAGGGACGTCCCATCATTATTTATGACCCGCTGACGACCGATCCGGTGACCGGCGCGCGCCAGCCGTTCCCGAACAACGTCATTCCGGCCAATCGCCTCAACCCGGTCGGCGCGAAGATGTTGAGCTACTTTCCGCTGCCGACCCTCAATTCGAACGCCGACAACGGACGCACGAACTACGTCCAGCAGGACACGCCGAACAATCTCGGTCAGCAGATCAGCGGCAAGGTCGATCATCATTTCAACACGAGCGCCGCGCTGAGCGGGATCTACCTCTATCAATACACCGAGGAGCCGCGCGTCGGCTTCTTTCCGGACGCGCGCTTTCTCCAGGGCGGGCAGAACAACCGGCCCGTGCACGTGGTGGTGGTGAACAACACGTACGTGATGAATTCGTCCACGGTGCTCACGCTGCGCGGCGGCTTCAACACGTTCGACGACATCACGCCGCTGACCCACGCGTTCGACGCGCACGACCTCGGCTTCGACCCGGGCTTCGCCGATGCGATTCCCGCGCAGCGATTTCCGGCGCTGACGCTCACCGGGTATCAAGGCACCGTGTACACCGGGCTCGGCAAGACGCACTACTACTCGCACGGAGCGAACGCGTCGCTCACGAAGCTCGCCGGATCGCACAGTTGGAAGATCGGCGCCGACTACCGTCTGCTCGGCGTGAAGTCGCGCACGTACGGCAACTCGGCCGGCAGCTTCACGTTCAGCGGGCAGTTCACCGGCTCGAACGCGAACGCGCCGTCGGCCACCTCGCGGAACGCGATTGCGGACCTGCTGCTCGGATATCCGGCCAGCGGATCGTTTCCGCTCAACAGCGAGGTCAACGACTTCATCAGGTACTACAGCGGATATGTGCAGGACGACTATCGCGTCAACTCGCGGCTGACGGTCGACTACGGCGTGCGGCTCGAGCACGAAACCGGTCTCGCCGAGAAGGACGACCACCTCGTCGTCGGCCTCGACGCGAACACGATCAGCCCGTTGAACGTGACCATTCCGGCCGGTACCGATCCGCTTCACCCCGAAGCGCGGCAGGTGAAGGGCGGATTGATCTATGCCGGCGTCAACGGCGCGCAGACGCACCTCGGCGATCCGCAGGCGATCAAGATGTCGCCGCGGGCCGGCGTGGTCTTCAAGATCACCGACAACGCGGTCGTGCGCGGCGGCTACGGGATCTACTGGGCGCCGACCAGCTCGGGTCCGGTGAACTCCGTTGGCTATTCGCAGAACACCGATCTCGTGCAGAACACGCTGATGCCGATCACGTCGATCGACAATCCGTTTCCGAGCGGGTTCCTGCAGCCGACGGGCAACAGCAGCGGTCTGCTGTCGGGCGTCAGCAGCAGCGTCAGCTTCGTCGATCCGAATCGCAAGGCGCCGCGCGTCCAGAAATATTCGTTCGACCTGCAGCGCGAGCTGTTCGGCAACGCGAGCGTCAGCGCGGGGTACGTCGGATCGACGGCGGATCATCTGCCGTACATGACGAACGTCAACATCAACCAGCTTCCCACGGAGTACTTCGCGCTCGGCAGCCGGCTGACGTCGCTCGTCAACAATCCGTTCTTTGGCGTCTCCGGCGCCGGCAGTCTCGCGACGCAGCAGCGCGTGCAGCTCAACTCGCTGCTCGTGCCCTATCCCCAGTACGGTTTGAACAGCGTGTCGATGACGCTGGGCGAAGGGCGTTCGCAGTATCACGCGCTGGTGCTGCAGTTGCGAAGGCGGGTGACGAGCTGGTGGGGCGGCAACTTCTCGTACACATACAGCCGGCTGAACGACAACCTGATCGGTCAGGGCAATTACTTCTCGAGCGCGCCGGGGATACTCGACAACTACAGCTACATTGCGGGATCGCCGGGCTATAACCCGGACGCCGATTACGGGCCGAGCCTGCTCGACATGACGCACAAGATCGTCATCGCGCCCATCATCGAGCTGCCGTTCGGCCGCGGCCGCGCCTACATGAATAATGGTGGCTGGCAGGACTACCTGGTCGGCGGCTGGAGGGTCTCGATCGTCGGGCTCATTCAGTCCGGCTTCCCGCTCGGCGTCAATCAAACGCCCAACACGACCCAGCTGAACGGCGCGGGCCAGCGGCCGAATCTCGTCGCCGGCGTCGATCCGCTGGTGCCCGGCGACATCACCGAGCGGCTGAGGACGAATCCCGCGGACAACCTGTATCTGAATCCCGCGGCGTTCTCGACTGCGCCGGCGTTCACGCTCGGCACGGGACCGCGCATTCTGTCGGGCCTCCGATCGCCGGGACGCTGGAGCACGGACCTCGCGCTCGACAAGGATTTCCACCTCGCGCGAGCCATGCGCGGCACGTTCCGGGTCGAAGTGATCAACCTGTTCAACACGCCCTGGTACACGAGCCTCGCCAGCACGAGCCTCGGCGCGGCGAACTTCGCGCAGGTGACGACGCAGGCGAACCTCTCGCGGTTCACCCAGTTCTCGTTCCGGTTGTCATTCTGAGGAACGCCCGCGGCATGCTTCGTGCTCCGCCGGTCGGCGTGGAAATGCTCGGCCTGATGATCGCCCTGCTCCTCGCGGCGCTGCTCGTGATGCCGGCATGGCCGTACTCCGCCAGGTGGGGCCTGTTTCCCGCCGGCATCTGCGGCATTGTGGCGCTCGCCCTCGCGACGCTGGTCGTGTTCGGCCGTCTCTGAGCGATCGCCGGATCGCT
>DASYQZ010000123.1:0-16764 GCA_036004865.1 Vicinamibacterales bacterium | reverse complement strand
GGCTCGAGACCGGTCGATGCGATCGCCTCCGCGTAGCGTCCCTGCTCGAGGTAACCGGTGCCGTACGTGATCGCGTATCCCGCCGTGCGGAGCGTCTGCGAGCGCTCGATCATCCGCTGACCCTCGTCGGTCCGTCCGCTGCGCAGCAGCGCCTGCCCGAGGTTGTAGACGGCAGTCACGTTGTACGGCTCGTCGGCCACGGCGCGCTCGAGCACCTCGATCGCGTTTGCGTACTGGCGCTCGGCGAGAAACATCTGACCGAGATTGACGTTCGTACCGGCATCGTGCGGATCGATCTGCCGCACGCGCTCGAAGTACTTTCGCGCCTCGTCTGTCCGGTTGTCGGCGCGCGCGATGAGGCCGAGGACGTAGGGCGGCTGCGGCGCCGACGGCAGCAATCGATCGGCTTCGGCGGTCTCGCGCGACGCGCCGGCGAGATCCTGCGAATACAGCAGCGCGATGCCGAGGTTCAGCCGCGCGATGGCGAGCGCACTGGCATTGCCTCCAGGACCCAGCGCGCGGCGAAACGCGTCGGCCGCCTCGGCGTACTTGAATTGTTCGAGGAGCGCGACGCCGAGATTGTTCTCGCGGTAGGCCTGCTCGCGCGTCTCGTTCACACGCGGACCCGCGCCGCGGCACCCGACAAGAAGAAGGCAAAGGGCGCAAAGACCGCAAAGCCAAATCGCGTGGTGAACCTCTCCACCACGGAGGACACGGAGGACACGGAGGATCAAACGGTTTTGTTCTCCGCGTCCTCCGCGTCCTCTGTGGTGGAGAGTTAGAACCATGGGTGCGCTATCCTCCGATGGGACCATCGTCTCCCCGCCACGGCGTGCGGCACGGCTGGCGCCGCTCGTACCGGACAAGATTGTCCGACATGCGCTTCGCGACGTCCGGACGCCCCGATCGTTCGGCGCCGGCGATCGCGTCGCGCTGCGACTTCGCCGCTTCCTCGAACCGCCCGAGCTCGGCGAGCGTCATCGCCATCATTTCGTCGACATCATAGCGGCGCGGTTCGTTCGCGGTGAGCTCCTGCAGCAGGCGCAGCGCTTCATGGCCGTCGCGGACGCGATCGTCGGGAGCGGCGGCGAGCAGCCGGACGAGTGCGTGCCGGAACGCGAGGTTGCCGGGATAGATTCTGATTCCCTCGCTCAACCGGTCCCGAGCCGGCTGGTAACGTCCGAGATCCACGAGCGCGAGCGCGTAGCCGAATGCGGCGTCGGCGAGCCGCGGATCGATGTTCGCCGCCTGCTCGTAGTGCGGGAGCGCGGCGGCGCTCTGTCCGCTGGCACGCAGGACGTCGGCGAGCCTGAGCCGCGCCTCGACGTACGCGGGATCGTCGCGCACGGCGGCGCTCAAATGATCGACGGCGTCTTTCAACCGGCCCGCCGATCCGAGCATGATGCCAAGGCTGTAGTGCGCTTTCGCGAAATGCGGCGACAGGCGCAGCGCTTCCGCGAACTCGGCGGCGGCGCCGCGTGCGTCGCCGTCCAGATAGAGCGCAGTGCCCAGCTTGTGATGCAGCGACGCTTCGGCCGGCGCCAGCTCGATCCCCCTGCGGAAAGAGACGGCCGCGCCTTTCCAGTCGCGCTCGTCGAGCGCCTTCGCGCCGCGGACTTCGTACGCGATGGGACTCTCGAGCACGCCTTCGAGCTCCAGCATCAGCGGATCCGGCGGCTGAATCTCGCCCGGCGCGCGCTGCCGCATGTGGGCATCCGCCTTGTCCATCTCGCCGAGACCGCGGTACGCGAGCGCCAGCGGATAGTGAATGGCGGCCGCGCGCGGATCGAGCGCGAGCGCCTGCTCGAGATGCTGGACCGCGCGCGCGTAGTCCGATCGCGCGAGGGCGGCGCGGCCGAGGCCGACGGCCGCGGCGATCGATCGCGGATCGCGCGAGAGCGCCTGCGTGAACAGCCGCTCGGCGTCGCCGGACCGCGATTGATCGAGATACGTGTTGGCCAGCCAGATGAGCGTGGCCGGATCGTCGGGCTGCAGCGCGCGCGCCCGCTCGAACGCGGCCGCCGATTTCACGGCGTCGCCACGCGCCTTGTGCAGATGGCCAAGGTAGTACGGCCAGCGCGCATCCGACGGCGCCAGCGTCTGCGCGTTGGACAGACTGGCCTCGGCGGCATCGCGGTACTCGGCCGCCATGAACAGCTTGCCCATCTCGCCGAACGCCGCGGCGAGCTCGGCGGGCGACGTGCCTGGATGCTGACGCTTCTCGTCGAGCGCCGCGTATTGCTTTTTCAACTGCGCCTGCACGCGGTCGGTCGCACGCGAGAGATCGGGCAGCAATACCTGACGCAATGGCTCGCGCGGAGACGGGGGCGCCTGACAGCCGGCGATCGCGAGCAGGAACGCCGCCAGCATCGGGCGCGCGATCACTTCGCCGTTCCTTCCTTCAGCGTCGTGTAGCGATCGATGCCGATGCCGCGCCACTCTTCGGTGCGGCCGTCCGGCCATTGCACGCGAATGGTCGGCGGCGCGGTCGATCCGCCGAGTCCCGCCAGCACGCGCGGATCGTTGGCCGACCCGTAGCTCCCGTCCGACCGCGCGCGCCGCCACACGGTCGATCCATCGGCGCGCACGACAGCCACACGCGCGCCAATCATGTCGCGCGCCGTGTTCGCCCCGACGAGCCGCACACCCACCCAATGCCGCGCCTGACCAACATCATTAATAAGGAGGCGGAGCGGTCCGCTGGCGTTGCCGACCACGACGTCGACGTCGCCGTCGTTGTCGATGTCGCCGAACGCCGCGCCGCGGCTGACCTCGGCCGCCTGCAGCACGGCACCGCCTCGATCGGTGGCTTCCTCGAAGCGCCCGCCGCCGGCGTTTCGAAACAGTTGCTTCCGCTGCTGCAGCGGGAACGGATCGCGGCGGGTCGTCTCGACGTTCTGCGTGACGGCGCCGTTGACGGTGAACAGATCGAGCAAACCGTCGTTGTCGACGTCGAGCCAGCCCGCGCCGAAGCCGGTGAACGGCAGCGTCGGCTGCCGCAGACCGGCGCGCGCGCTCTGCTCTTCGAACACGCCCGACCCGTTGTTGACGTACAGATCGACGCCCTGCCCCGTGAGCTCGGTGATGAACAGATCTTCGTCGCCGTCGTTGTCGAAGTCGCCCGCGTCGACGCCCATGCTCGACTTCGCCTCGCCCGCCGCGCCGAGCGCCGCACCCGCCAGCAGCGCCGTGTTCCTGAACGTGCCGTCGCGCTGGTTGATCCAGAGCTGGTTCGGCTGACCGTCGTTGGCGACGTAGATGTCGATCCATCCGTCGCCGTTGAAGTCCGCGGTCGAAACACCGAGCGCCGGACCGAACTCGGCGGCCATACCCGCGGCCGCGGTGATGTTGGTGAACGTGCCGTCGCGATTGTTGCGATACAGCACGCTCGGCTGCGGCGTGTAGACGTGCGGCGGACAGTAGTCGGGACCGCCCGCGAGACCGAAGCAGCGGATGTTCGCCTCGACCGAGTAATTGAGGTAGTGGCCGACGAACAGGTCGAGCCATCCGTCGCGATCGACGTCGACGAATGCCGCCGACACGCTCCATCCCGGACTCTCGGTGCGGCTCGCCTTCGTGACGTCGGTGAACGTGCCGTTGCAGTTGTTGCGGAACAATTGATTGGCGCCCAGGCTGGTCACGTACAGATCGACGCAGCCGTCGTTGTCGAAGTCGCCCGCGGCGGCGCCCATGCCGTACCCGCGCGCGTCGATGCCGCTCGGGCCGGTGACATCGGTGAATCGCAGGGCTCGCCGGCCGTCGGTGTCGACCTGCAGATCGTTGCGAAACAAGCGGCCGCGCAGGGACGACACATCGCGCGGCGGAGCGATCGCGCGCTCGATCGCCGTCTTCCCCAGCATCCGTCCTTGAACCACGAAGACGTCGAGATCGCCGTCGTTGTCGTAGTCGAGGAGCGCGACGCCAGGCGGCATGATCTCCGGGTACCGGAAATTGCCCGACATGCCGTTGAAGTGGACGAAGCTCAGTCCCGACGCCGCCGCGGCATCGGTGAACCACGGCTGCGCCGCGCCCCGCTCTTCCGCCGCGCGAGCGTCACGCGGTCGATCCCCGCAGCTGTACCCGAGAAGAGCGCAAAGCACGCAAAGACCGTAGAGGCGCGCAACAGATCGCAATTCCAACTTGATATGGCAGACCAATGGCGGTCGGTATAGAGTAGCGCCTACCGTGAACGAGGAGGATCGGCAGATGCGAGTGCCTGTGGTTGATGTCTTCGGTGTCTTCCGCGTCGTGGGACTGCTGATCGTACTGGCGTTGGCCTGGCCGGCGTCGGCGCAGTTCGGACATCCGCTGAAGGGCACGTGGAGCGGCGATTGGGGCACCACGAAGGAAAACCGCTCGCGGATTCTGCTCGAGCTGCACTGGGATGGGAAAGCGATCACGGGCCAGATCAATCCCGGGCCGAACGCCGTGTCGCTTCAGAAGGCGACGCTCGATCCGTCGACATGGGCGGTGCATCTCGAGGCGGAGAGCAAGGACCCCGCCGGCAAGGCCGTGCGCTACGTCATCGACGGCAAGCTCGAAAACATCGGCGCGTACCAGCGCTTCATCACCGGCACGTGGATGCAGGGCGACCGCAAGGGCGATTTCAAAGTCACGAGAAACTAACTATTTCAACGTGAAGAAATGCAACCACGAAAGCACGAAAAAGAATAAACGTTTTTCGTGTTTTCGTGTTTTCGTGGTTTCGTGGTTGCGTTTGGCCGCGAATTGAGTCAGGGCCTCTTGCCAAAGATTGGCTGCCCGAAATCGTCCGTGAGCCGCTGGAGATACTTGTTGTTCTCCTGGCAGATGTATTCGGTCAGCTCTCCCGTCGGATTCCACGGAATCGTCCAGCGCACGGTGAACGGTTTCGTGTACGCGCCCGGATCGTCGAACGTCGCTTCGTAGCGCAGCTCGTTCTTCGTCGGCCGCGAGAACTTCTCGACAACGTGCAGCATGTCCGTGTGCGGGTGGCCGAAGTAGTCCATCCACGTCTGCTCGTTGAAGCCGACGATGTCGACGACCAGCGTGTCGCCTTCCCATTTCCCCACGGAGTGTCCGAGGTAGGTCGGATTCAGCCCGTCGCCTTCCGGATGCGGACGCCCGTCCATGTAGATCTCGCGCCAGATGTGCGTCGCGCCCTCGAAGATCATCAGAATGCGCTTCTGCTCCGGCAGCTGAATGATCTCCATCGGATACGGCGTCGCCATCAGACGCGGACCGCCGGGCGGCAGACAGTAGCCTTCAGGGTCGTACTTCGAGTCGTTCTTGGAGTTGTAGTCGTAGATCGCCGCGGCCCATGGTTGGAACGGCACCTGCGGCTCCGACTTCGCGCCGCCGCGGCCGCCGCCGCCCGTCGTGCCTTCGCCGCCGCCGAGCGGACCCTCGCCGCGTCCCGCGCCGCGACCGCGACCGGCGCGGCCGCCGCCGGCCGCCGCGCGCCGCTCGAACGCCGTCGTGCCGTCCGGCTCGATGACGCGCTCGCCCATGTTGGTGATGTACGGCACGCTCCACACGCCCTTCTCACCGGACACGCGGCCCAGGTTCGGCGTCCCGTCGGCGAGCCGCGGCGTCGGCTGCGGCGGGCCCGACATCCGCCCACCGCGTCCGCCCTCGCGTTGGCCTCCTGCGGATGGTGCCGTCGGCTGCTGCGCGCCGACTCCCCAGAACGCCGTGACGCACACCACGACCATGGCGCCGACGAGCGCTGTCCGCTGACGATTTCGCACGGTTGTTCTCCTAGCGCTGCGGGGTGTCGGTCTGGCTCGACGCGGCGAACAGGCGCTTGCCGGTCGCGGCGAGGATGACCACGCGCGCGTTGCCGACGTGAGACTTGTCTTTCGCGCGGCTGCCTTCGACGCTGACGATGTCGCCGACCTTGAGCGTGTTGCGGGTCCAGCCCTGGCGCATCAGCCCGTTCGGGCTGCCCATTTCCATGCCCCAGTTGATCACGCTGCCGTCAGGCTCCGCCACGTCGAGGTAGAAGTACGTGTGCGGGTTCATCCACTCGATCTTGGTGACGGTTCCCTTGAGATTGACCGGCTGGTTCGCGTCGAACTCCGCGGCGAACGAGTGGTGGGCAATCGCCGAGGCGGTGGCGAGCACGAAACCGGCGGCAGCGACAAACGCGGCAATCTTCGTTCTCATCGAAACCTCCGTACGCGCTCCGGCGAACGTGTGACTCGGTATTGTCGGGAGTCGAGTCTGAAATGTCAAATGAATGCTGAGATTGTTGAGTGTTGATTGTTGAGTGTTGATTGACTGCAAATTGTTGGTTCCAAACCAGCAATCAGCGATCGGAGTCAGCAATTGGAATCAGCAATCAACAATCAACAGTCAACAATCTCAATCGTCAGTAATTGGGCCAGTACTTCTTGTGACAGTTCTCACACGCCTCGTCGATTCGGCCGCCGACGTCGTAGAGTCCATCGACATTCTTCCCTTCGGCCGCGCGCAGCGCGATCTCGGCCGTGTCGATGAGCGCCTGCGACATTTTCATCCAGTCGCCGCCGTCCTTGGCGCGCGGCGGCATCATCAGCAGATTGCCCGACTCCATCAGCATCATGGCGTGGTTGCGCACGTTCGCCCATTCTTGGTCGTTGCGCGGACGCCGTTCCTCGACGCCCTCCTTGGTGAAGATGGTCGCGACCGATTCCCACACGACGTCGGCGGATGGATCGACGATCCCCTGCATGAGCTGCTTGACGTCGGAGACCGGCTTGTACGGCGGCGGCGGCGGCCCGCCGCACGCCGCCGCAGCCAGCGCTCCCGTCAGCAGCGCCGTCACCTGCATTCTCACTTCTTCAACTGTTCGAGCTGGCGCTTCGCCTGCTGATTGTTCGGATCGAGCTGAACGGCCTTCTCCAGGCTCTTGATCGCGTTGTCCTTGTCGTTCTTCTTCATGTAGGCCTGCGCCATCATCCCGTAGGTGGCAGGGTGGTTCGGATAGTACTCCGCGTTCAACTGCAGCAGCGCCAGCGCCTCGTCGGGCTTGTTGGCGTTGGTGAGCTGCTGCCCGAGAAACGCGAGGGCGTTCTCGCTGAAATCGTACGCCTGTGCGCCGTAGTACTTCTTGCGCAGGTCGCGATACTGCTCGATCGCAGCGGCCGTGCCGCTCTTGTTCACCGTCTCGGTGACGATGTCCGGAAGGAGCTTCGGAATCGCGACGCCGCGATGGCAGGTTGCGCAGCGCAAGCGCGTGATGTCGGCGGCCGGCTTGCCCGTGATCTCCGGCATCTTCGCGGTGACCTCGCGGGCCATCAGGATCATCTTGCGCGCGACGGTCTTCGTCGGCTTGGCGTCCGACGCGAAGTCGAAGTTCGGCGCCTGTCCCATGTGGCAGTACGTGCACTGGACGCCCAGCGCCTGCGTGAATCCCTGCATGGTGGCGACGATCTCGGCTCGTGGCGTTTCCTTGGGATAGAGCTGCAGGTTCGTCATCGGCGGCGGTTGCTGCGCGGGCGCCGGTGTTTGTGCGGTGGCTGCTGACGCGATGAGGGTTGTGATACTGAAGGCCAGGACTCGGGACAGCGTTCGCGTCATGCTCACTCCCTCTCGTTGATGATGCGGCTCAGCAACTGAATCTTGTCCGCGGACGGAGACTCCGGCATCGACTTGATGTAGGCGAACAGATCTGCCGCCTGCGCGTCCGACAGCACCTTCGCCGTGTACGGCGGCATCTGCCGGGGGTTCTTGATGTACGCCGTGAAGCCGGGCAGGTTCATGCGCATCGGCACGAGCCGCGCGCCCGCACCGCCGTGACCGTCGTACCCGTGGCACGCGTAGCAGCTGTACTTCGCGTACAGCTCTTTGCCGTTCTGCGCGTTCCCGGCCGGAGGCGAAGCGGGAGGCTGCGCAAACGCTCGAACAGCCCCCAGCGCCGCAAAGGCCAGCCACGAAAGCACGAAACCACGAACCCGAAAATTGATCGACATGATCGTGTCTCTCATCTCGGCTGCGTGACGACGTCGACGAGCGCCGGCTCGCCGCGCTTGACGCGATCGAGCGCTCGCTTGATCGCGGGCGCGAGATCCTTTGGATGCTCGATCGGTCCCTCGCCGTACATGCCGTAGGCCTGCGCCATCTTCGCGTAATCGATGTTCGGCTCGCGCAGGGTCGTGCCGATGTGCGCGCGATCGGCGCCGCGATTGCGCTGGCTCGCCATCTGCTGGACGAACATGACTTCTTGGTGATACGCGCGGTTGTTGTGCATCACGGTCAGGAGCGGGATCTGGTGATGACACGCCGTCCACAGCACGCCCGGCGCGTAGTTCAGATCGCCGTCCGTCTGGATGTTGATCGACAGCCGCCCGTGCTTGCGATTCGCGAGCGCCGCGCCGACCGCGGCCCCGGCGCCGTAGCCCATCGCGCCGGCGCCCTGTCCGCCGATGTACCGGTAATGCTTGTCGAAATTCCACAAGCGGCCGGGCCAGCCGCTGACGAATCCCTGCCACGACACGAGCGACCAATCGTCGGCCTTGATTTGCGCCCACAGCTCGGCGCACAGCCGCGCGAGGCTGATCGGGCTCGAGTCCCATCCGTACGCGCCCGCTTCCATTGCCGCCACGCGGACATTGCGATGCGTTTCAGCCAGCTTTGTGCCGCGATCCTGCAGCGTGCGCTTGCGATCGGCGCCGAGCTGCCGCTTCACCTCTTCGATGAGCAGCGGCAGCGTCGCTTCCGAGTCGGCCGCCATGTCGATGTCGGCGTCGGCCATGTGTTGGAAGTCCTGCAGGTTGCTCTTGATGTAGAGGCCGAGCGACGAGATGTTGATCGTCTTCGCGTTCGCCGCGCGCTGGGTGGCGACGAAGCCGGGTCCGCCGCCGCCCTGCACCTCGAGATTCAGAATGACGTCGGCCGCTCCCGATCCGGCGCCCGCGAGCGGATGGCGCGACGGGAAGTTCACGCGATCGCCGCCGCCGTTGACCGGCGCCTGCAGGAGCTCGGCGAGCTGGACGAGCAGCGCGATGCCGTTCGGCGTCCGCGCCATGCGTCCGGCATTGATGCGCGGGTTCTCGGCCGCGACGAGCAGCCGCGCCGCTTCGCGCACCGCGCCGGGATCGCCGACCGGACACGACGGCATCGTCAGCCGCGGGATGCGCGGCGGCGACTCGGGCAGCGGCCGCTCCTGCATGTCGTGGTCCATCACGATCAGCACCGGCTCCATCGGCGGCGTCATCGCGATCTTGTACGCGCGCACCATCGATTCGGCGAACGCCGGCAGCGATGCCGGCTCGTCGTCCCACTTCACGCAGTCGCGGACGATGAGCCCCATGTCCTGCGCGCTGTGATAGGAGTTGACGCCGTTGTTGCGCGTGCCCGCGTCCCGCCAGTTGCCGGCGATGATGAACACCGGCACGCGGTCGGCGTAGGCGTTGTAGATCGCCATCGACGCGTGCTGCAGCCCGATGTTGCCGTGCACGAGCGCGAGCATCGGCTTGCCTTCGATCTTCGCGTAGCCGTGCGCCATCGCGACCGACGACTCCTCGTGGCAGTTCGTCAGCAGCTCCGGCATCTTGTTCTCGCCGTAGTTGATGATCGACTCGTGCAGACCCTCGAAGCTCGAGCCCGGGTTCGCGCCGACGTACTCGAAGCCGAGGCTCTTGATCACGTCGAGCATGAAGTCGGATGCGGGATGCTCGACGATGCGCGCGGCCGCGCGGCGCGGCGGTTCGGTGTCGGCGGCCAGCTGCGCGCTGGTCGGCGTTGCCGGCCCTGGAGGTGGAGACGGCGGCCGCACGGTCTCCTGCGGCTGGGCCGCCACCGGCGCGCCCTTCGCCACAAGTGCAGCGGCGCCGACGGCGGCGCCTTTGAGGAACCGGCGACGACCGACGGGATGTTTGCTGTTCGCCATCACATCAATTCCTCCCGCGCGCCAAATCGAGAAAAAAGCGCGGCCAGTCTACTCCGCTCCGAGCCCAGCCGCCACCGTTTCCGCAACGTTTGACGTTACAAATCGGGACGAATGATATGGCAGTTCATCAGCTATCATGATGGAGTTTTTGACGATAATCCTGATGCGACACCTCGTGCGAATCCCCATGAGAGCGCTGGCAATCGGCGGCCTGGCGACCCTGCCGATCGTCGTCGTCGCAACCGGTCAGCCTGCGGGCTCGCGACCGGCGCCAACGCCGCAGACCTCGCGGACCGCGCAAACGTCGCAGGTGTCGCGGCCCGGCGTGGCGGCGCCAGCCGCCGAAAACAATGCCCAGCGCGCGCTCCTCGATCGCTATTGCGTCGGCTGCCACAACCAGCGCGGCAAGGCCGCGGGTCAGGAGCCGGCGCGCAAGATCACGCTCGACGATCTCGATCTCGCGCGCGTCGGCGATCACGCGGAAGCGTGGGAACGCGTGGTTCGCAAGATGCGCGCCGGGATGATGCCGCCCGCGGGATCGCGTCGCCCGGACAAAGCGACGTACGACGGATTCATCACCGGGCTGGAAAACGAGCTGGACCGGAACGCGGCGACGTACGCGCCGCCGCCGGGCCTGCATCGTCTCAATCGCACCGAGTACGCGAACGTCATTCGAGACGTGCTCGACCTCGATATCGACGCGGCCGCGCTGCTGCCGTCGGACGATTCGACGCACGGCTTCGACAACATGGCCGGCGCGCTCGGAATTTCGTCAACGCTGGTCGAAGCGTACGTGTCGGCGGCGGGCAAGATCAGCCGTCTCGCGATCGGCGAGCCGGCCACGCCGGGTCTCGTCGTGTACCGCACGCCGGAAGACACGTCGCAGGACTATCACATCGAAGGGCTGCCGTTCGGCACGCGCGGCGGCATGCTGGTCAAGCACGTGTTTCCGTCCCACGGCGAATACACGATCACCGTGACGCCGATCTTCGGCGACAACATGTCGCCGACGGGATTCGGATCGGTGCCGTGCGAGAAGCTCGAGATCCTGCTCGACGGCGCGCGGCTGGACTTGATCGACTGGCAAGGGAGCCGCCGGTTCGGCGCGCCCCAGGCCAACTGCGGCGGTCCCGGAGGCGACGTCCAGCGCGGCCGCGCGTCGGCGCCGGCCGCAGGCCGCGGACGCGGCGCGCCGTCGGGGGGCGGCCAGCAGGGGCCGGAAGCCTTCTTCGGCGGGCGCGGCGGCACGCCGATGCGCGTGCGTTTCAAGACGACAGCCGGCGAGCACGCCGTCGGCGTCACGTTCCTCGCGACGAATTTCGCGCCGCTGCTCGATCTCGATCGCCACTTCATGCGCGACACGCTGCAGACCGGACCGACGCCCGGCTTCACGTTCTTCCCGCACGTCGGAACGGTCCGCATCGAGGGTCCGTACAATGCCACGCAGGCGAAGTCGTCGCCAAGCCGCGACAAGATCTTCGTCTGCCGCCCGGCCAGCGCGGCGGACGAACCGGCGTGCGCCCGCAAGGTCGTCACGAACCTGGCCACGCGCGCCTTCCGGCATCCGGCCACGACCGCCGAGGTGCAGTCGCTGATCGAGTTCTATCAGGACGGCCGCAAGCAAGGCCGCCTTCGCCAAGGCTCCGGCGCGCCTCGCCGAAGCGAAGCGGAGGCGGGCGCGCCTCGCCGAAGCGAAGCGGAGGCGGGCGATTTCGATCACGGCATCGAGATGGCACTCGCGCGCATCCTTGCGGATCCGAAATTCATCTATCGCATCGAAGCGGAGCCGGCCGCGCTCAAGGCGGGACAGGCCTATCGCGTGAGCGACATCGATCTCGCGTCGCGGTTGTCCTTCTTCCTCTGGAGCTCGATCCCCGACGAAGAACTGTTGACCGCTGCGAGCCAGGGACGGCTGAAGGATCCCGCGGTCCTCGAGCGCCAGGTGCGGCGCATGCTGAAGGATCCACGCGCCGATGCCCTCGCGGAGAATTTCGCCGGCCAGTGGCTCAACCTGCGGGGTCTGCAGAGCACCGGACCGCTGCCGATGATCTATCCCGACTTCGACGATCCGCTGCGGCAGGCGATGCGCCGCGAAGTCGAGCTGCTCTTCGACAGCATCGTGCGCGAGGACCGCAGCGTCCTGGATCTCCTCACGGCCGACTACACGTTCGTCAACGAGCGGCTCGCGAAACATTACGGCATCCCGAACATCTACGGCAGCCAGTTCCGCCGTGTCGCGCTCGGCCCCGACCTGGACGCGCGGCGTGGCCTGCTCGGCAAGGGTGCGTTCCTGGTGACGACATCGAAGCCTGAGCGCACGTCGCCGGTCACGCGAGGCAAGTGGATCATGACGAACATCCTCGGCGTGAGCCCGCCGGATCCGCCGGCCGAAGTGCCGCCGCTGAAGCCGCGCGCGTCCGACGCTGCCGGCAACACGAAAGAGCCGCCGATGCGGCAGAAGATGATGGAGCATCGGGTGCGCCCCGACTGCGTGCAGTGCCACAGCCTGATGGATCCGATCGGCTTCTCGCTCGAAAATTTCGACGGCATCGGCCTGTGGCGGACGCACGACGAAGGGACGCCGGTGGACGCGACCGGTCAGCTCTTCGACGGCGCGAAGGTCGACGGTCCGGCCGTGCTGCGCGCGTGGCTCGCGGGCTACTCGAATCAGTTCGTGCAGGTCGTCGCCGAGAAGCTGCTCACCTACGGCCTCGGGCGCGGCGTGGAGTATCAGGACATGCCGCTCGTGCGATCGATCGCGCGCGACGCGGCGCGCGACAGCAACCGCTTCTCCGCGCTCGTCCTCGGCATCGTCCGCAGCAAGCCGTTTCAAATGAACATGAAGATCGCCGAAGGAACCAAGTGATGTACATCGCAAAGAAATACATTCCGCGCCGCACGTTCTTGAAGAGCGCCGGCTGCACGCTCGCCCTTCCGCTCCTCGACGCGATGATTCCGGCGCGCACGCTGCTCGCGCAGACGGCGGCCGCCGCCAAGCCGCGGTTCGTGGGCATCTTCTTCCCGCACGGCATGGCGCCCGGCTACTGGGAGCCGACCGGCGACGGCGCGCTGCCGGCGAAGCTGCCGCACATTTTCGAAGCGCTCGGAAAAGTTCGCGAGCACACGACGGTGCTGGCCGGTCTGTGGTCGAAGTCGGCGGAGCCGCCCGAAGGCACGACCGGATCGGATCACTGGGTCGCGGCGGCGTACCTGACCGGCATCAAGCCGCGCAAGACCGCCGGGTCGGACGCATCGGTCGGCAGCGCGACGATCGATCAGACCATCGCCGCCAAGATCGGCGGCGACACGCTCCTGCCGTCGCTGCAGCTCGCCGTCGAGGATCCGAACTCGAGCTCGAGCAACTGCGGCGAGGGGTACAGCTGCTCGTACACGAACTCGATCTCGTGGATTGCGCTGCCGTTGCAGCCCGGCGAGAAAGAGCAGCGCACGAGCCCGCTGCCGATGGAGCTCAACCCGCAGGTCGTGTTCGAGCGGCTGTTCGGCTCGGGTTCGACGCCGGAGCTGCGCGCCCGGCGGATGCGGCAGAACCGCAGCATCCTCGATTCGGTGCGGACCGAGCTCACGAGCCTCGCGAAAGATCTTGGCGCCTCGGATCGCCGCACGGTCAATCAGTACACTGACGAGATTCGCGAGATCGAGCGCCGCATCCAGCTCGCCGCGAAAGCGTCGGCGACGATTCCGGAGATCGACGTGCCGCCGGGGATTCCCGAATCGTTCGACGAGCACATCAGGCTGCAGTTCGACCTGATGGCGCTCGCGTTCCAGGCCGACATCACGCGCGTCGCGACACTGCTCGGCGCGCGGGATCTGACGGCGCGCAGCTACACGTTCCCGAAGAGCGATCTCTTCCCGAACGGCGGCGTCAGCCCCAGCTTCCACGGCGCGTCGCATCACCAGGAAGATCCGGTACAGATCCGCCGGTACGCCGACATCAACCGCTACCACGTCTCGACGATGACGTATTTCGCGGAGAAGCTGAAGTCGATCCGCGAGGGCGACGGCACGCTGCTCGACCGCTCGCTCATCATGTACGGCACCAACATGGGGAACTCGAATCAGCATCAGCATTTCGACGTGCCGCACATCCTCGTCGGCGGCGCGAACGGGAAGCTGAGAGGCAACCGGCAGCTCACCTACGAGCGCAAGACCGTCACGACGGGCAACCTGCTGCTGAGCATCCTCGATCTCTACGACATTCATCAGGAATCGCAGGGCGACAGCACCGGGCGGCTCGCGAAGCTCGCCTGACATTGCAGATTGTTGATTGCAGATTGCAGATTGATTGTTGATTCGATGATTGGGGTTATGGCTCGAAAGCGATTCGTTTGCGTCATGTCGCTGGTCCTGTGCATCTCGGGTGCGATGCGTGCGGCGGGGAAGAGCGACGTTGCCGACGCGGTGATGAAGGGCGACAAGGCCGCGCTGCGGACGCTGCTGCAGCGGAAGGCCGACGTGAACGCGCCGCAGGTCGACGGCGCGACGGCGCTGCATTGGGCGGTGTATCGCAACGACCTCGACGCGGCGGGCCAGTTGATTCGCGCCGGCGCGAAGGTCAACGTCGCCAATCGTGAAGGCCTCACGCCAATCGCGATGGCAGCGCTGTACGGACAGTCGCAGATGCTCGAGGCGTTGATCGAGGCGGGCGCCGACGCGGCGCAGAAAAACGGGCGCGGCGAAACGCTCGTGATGTTTGCGGCGCGCAGCGGCAATCCCGAGGCGATCAAGCTGCTCGTCGCGAACGGCGCCGACGTCAACGCGAAAGAAACCGTCCGCGGCACGACGGCGCTCATGTGGGCGGTCGAACAGCGGCATCCGTCCGCGGTGAAGATGCTCGTCGAGCTCGGCGCCGACGTCGGCGCGAAGAGCGCCGGCGCGGGGCTGCCGCGCAACTACATGGCGCCGCGCGTCGACACGACGGCGGTCGACGCCGCCGCCAAACGCCATCAGGACGCGATCGCCGCCGGCCGCACCTACAACGAGCAGCTCGAGTGGGATGCGGCGCACGGCGCGCAGATCCGGCTCGGCTTCCGCGGCACGCTCAACGCCGACGGCACCGCCTCCAGGGTCGAGAACACACGGCGTCCGGGCCTGACTGCGGCGGCGCCGACGCCGCCTCCGGCTGCCGATGCTCCTCCTCCTGAAGGGGACGACGTCGACGTCATCGTCGCCGGCCTCGTGGGCGCCGGCAGCGGCGGGCTGACGCCGCTGATCTTCGCGGCGCGCGAAGGATCGATCGAATCGGCGCGGGTGCTGCTCGACGGCGGCGCGAACGTCAATCAGACGTCGGAGTACGGCTGGACGCCGCTGCTGACCGCGACCAACAACCGCAACTACAAGCTCGCGAAGTACCTGATCGAGCGCGGCGCCAACGTGAACATCGCCAACAAGGGCGGCTGGACGCCGTTGTATCTGGCGACCGACAACCGCAACATCGAGGGCGGCGACTATCCGGTGCCGAAGCCGGACGTCGACCACCTCGAATTCATCACGTTCCTGCTCGACCACGACGCCGACCCCAACGCGCGCGCGAAAGACAACACGCTGACGCGCACGATCTTCACGATGCAGTGGTTCTACGAGAACGGCGCGACGCCGTTCGTGCGCGCCGCGCAATCGAGCGACGTCGCGCTGATGCAGGTCCTGCTCGACTACGGCGCCGATCCGTTCTTCGCGACCGAAAACGGCGACACGGCGCTGACCGCGTCGGCCGGCATCGGCTGGGTCGAGGGCGTGACGTACGAACGATCGCCGGACGAGAACGTCAAGGCCGTGCGGATGCTCCTCGATCTCGGTCTCGATCCGAACGCCCGCAACCGGGAAGGTCGCACCGCACTGATGGGAGCGGCGCTCAAAGGCCGTTCGGAGGTCGTGCTGATGCTCGTCGACCGCGGCGCGCGGCTCGACACGCGCGACGGCGGCAGCCGCGACACCGACAACAGCGTGTCGCAGCTTGCCGGCCACACGTGGCAGGCGGTGGACTATGCCGACGGCCTCGTTCGCACCGGTGTGCAGTCCGCGATCGCGCGCCCCGAGACCGCCGCGCTGCTTCGCAAGCTGATGACCGACCGCGGCCTCCCCGTGCCGCCCGCGAACCGCGTCATCGAATCAATCTGCGTCGTCGAGCTCTGCCAGGAGCGAACCGTCAAGAGGTAACGTCGCGATCATCCAGAAGAAGCCTGCTGAGTGCGAGACCTCGAGCGACGGATTGTGCCGCTCGCCTGCTTCCAGCTTCGCGCGCCGGGAAGTCGGCCTCCACTCGATGCCTGTCGCTGAGCGCGGCGACTACGGGTTCCTCGTTTGCTTATCCGTTGATCACGCAAGCATGACCATTGCTGATTCGCCGCGCCACGGATCACGGGGAACGAAGTCGCCGCGCAAGACTCGTTACAGCCGACTTCCAGCTTCGCCGCGAGGCGGCGCGCTCAGACGTCGGCTGGCGATCGGCACAATCCGTCGCTCGAGACGTCTGGATCCGTTCACGTCAGTCGACACCGATAGCGGCAGGACGGCGTCTCGCGTAGAGATCCGTAGAGGCCGGGCGACACGATCTCGAAAAACGGCGCGGCGCGAGTAGCGCGGCGGTCTGCTGGGTACGGCAAGGGCGATGGCGTTGCCCGAAGCGCTGCTCCTTCCTGTGCGCGGATGCCACAACAACCCTGACCGCCGCGGGGGCGACAGGGTACCGAGCAGAGCGCCGTTTTTCCGCCCGGCCGATCACGGATCTCGGAGCGAGATGCCGTCCTGCCGCGTCACAGTTTCCTGACGACACATTGGTTATCGGGGAGGCCTGAAGTTCCTGGCGAGGTAGCCGAGGATCACCGGCAGATCCTTTTCCGACAGCGGCGCGCCCTCATTGAGCATCGCGTCGAGGACTTCCAGCCACCCTTCGG
>DASYQZ010000122.1:0-6280 GCA_036004865.1 Vicinamibacterales bacterium | reverse complement strand
TGGTCGCGTCGCCCGATCCGCTGATCAGGTACGCGCGGCGAAACGTCGCCGACACCTCATCGAATGAGCGGCTGCGTGCCTTCCACGCAAGGTAGCTTCGATACGGCAGGAAGACGGCGGGGTCGGCCGGGCGTTCGCGAGTGGCGGCCAGTCCGATCACGAGGCGTTCGGCATGCGGGAACGCAAGAGGCCTGAGCAGCCACGCGTCGACAATGCTGAATACCGTCACCGTCGCGCCGATGCCGGCGGCGAGCGTCGCGAGCACGACGGCGGAAAAGGCAGGATTTCGCCGGAGCAATCGAAGCCCGTAGGCAACGTCCCTGATGAGGTCGTTGAGGTCGTCGATCCCGCGGCTGAGCGCCATTCGCGGATTCTAACGGATGCAAACGCGAGAAAAGCTGCCAGCCCCTGATCAAAAGGCGCGTCGACGCCGATATCTCGTGTGCACTATCCTTTAGGACTGTTTTCACGGATTTGCACGGAGCGGATGAGATGCTTGAAGCCTTCAAGAACATGACTGGCGCCAAGGGTAAGGCGGTCCAGCAACAAGCGGATGAGCTCGAGTTGCTCATCGCCACGGCGCGCGAGGAACGCAGCGCCATCAGCGCGATGCTGACCGCGCTCACCACGCGCAGCGCCAAACTGACCCCGCTCAGCAAATCGCTCGAGCAGGTGACCGATCGCGCCACCAGCGTGACGGCGCGGCTCGACGAGATCGCCAAGCGCCTCAGCGCGCTCGACGATCACACCAGGCAGCTCGAAGAGCTCGACAAGCGCATCCAGGCGTTGAAGGACGCCGCGCGCCAGGCCGAGCAGACGACGCAGAAGGCGCTCGGCCCCGACGGCGAGCTGCAGAAGCATCGCGAGGCGGTGCAGCATCTCTCGTCGCAGGCGCTCGGCACGCAGGCGACGCTCGAGACGCTGAAGAAAGAGCGCGCCGCTCTCGAAGGATTGCGCGGTCAGCTCCGCGAAACGGAAGGCGACGTCAAGCAGGCGCTCGGCCATTCGAGCACGCTGAAGGGCGAGCTCGATCAACTCCGCGCGCTGGCGACGACGCTGACGCAGGACTACGGGAAGATTCGCGAGACCTCGCGCGAAGCGCGCGAGGACACCACCGCCGCGATGACGACGGTGAAAGAAGTGGAAGCCAAGCTCGGTCCGCTGGCCCGGCTCCATGAATTGAGCCAGAGCACCGAGGAGCGCCTGACGACGCTGAATGCGCTCGCCGAGCACGTCTCGCGCAAAGCGAAGGCGCTCGAAACCCAGCAGCAGTCGGTGGAGCACGCCGTCGTGCAGGCGAATCGGGTCAACGAGATGGTCTGGGCGATGGACGTCCAGATTGGCAAGTTGAACGAGGGGATGAAGCAGGCGGCGAAGGCCGAAGACACGATCAGCCGGATCGAAAAGCTCACGCAGGACACCAGCGCGGATCTCGACACGGCGGTCAAGGTGCGGCAGGAAGCGGAGCGCGAGACGGCGAAGCTGACCAAGGACGCCGGCACGCTGCTCGACGCGGTGCGCGGGCAGGTCGACACGCTCGGCGTGAAGAAGAAGGAATTCGAGGCGTTCGACGAGCGGTTGCGCGCCCTGCAGACAACGGTCGGCGATGCCGAAGCGCGGATGAGCGGACTCGCCGCGAAGGACAAGAGCCTGATCGAGCTGGCGCAGAAAGTCGACGGCCTCGCGAAGCGATTCGAATCGCTGTTCGCGCAGGCCGACGATCTCACCAAGAAGCAGTTGTCGCTCGAGGTGCTGCACGAGCGGCTCGGCCAGGTCGACGATCTCGCCAAGAAGACGTCGTGGCAGATGGACTCGCTGCGTCAGAGCCGGCAGGACCTCGAGATCCTCCGCAAGGACATCCAGGACTTCTACAAGTCGCACGCCGAAGCGGCCAAGCTGGGCGACCGGCTCGGGGCCGATCGGCTCGCGCTCGAGGCGTTCGGCGATCGCCTGACGGCGATGTCGGCGCAGGCGCCCGAGCTCGAAGCGAAGATGGACGCCATCCTCGGCAAGCTCAAGCTGGTCGAAGAAGGAACGCGCAAAGCGACGCAGCTGCACGAGTCGGTCGCCGAGCTCGACGCGCAGATTTCCCGCGTCAGCGCCCGCGTGCCCTTCGTCGAGCAGCTCGAAGGCCGTCTGAACGGCCTGAACGCGCTGAGCGCCGACGTCGATCAGAAACTCGAAGACCAGCTCGCGCGCCGCACGGAGCTCGAGACGCTCAAGACCGGCTGCGACGGCGTGATCGCGCAGATGGTCGACGCGCAGCACAAGCTCGAAGCGGTGCGCGCGCTCCAGAACACCCTGGTGCCGCTCGTCGCCGACGTGACCGAGCTGAAGGCGCAGATCACGGCGGCCGAGGGTCGCCTCAACAGCGTCCAGTTCACCGAGGCGGCCGTCATCGATCAGGAGAAGCGCTACGCGGAGCTCGTCGCGGCGAGCAAGGCGGTCGCGACGGAAGTGGGCGAGCGTACGCGTCAGATGCAGGGTCTGGCCGAGGAGCTCGCGCGTTCGGCGAAGGTCAAGGACGAACTGCTCGTCGAACTGGATCGCGTCCAGGGACGGCAGCGCGACACCGTCAGCCAGATTCACGCGTCGGAGGATCAGCTGGCGCGCGCCGAGCAGATGTTCAAGCAGCTCGAGGCGCGGCGCTCGCAGGTCGCGTTCGGCGAGAAGAAGCTGGCGGCGGTCGAATCACGGCTCGCCGAAATCAAGCAGCTGTCGACCGAGCTCGACAAGAGCCTGGCGGCCATCGCCAACCGCGAGCAGCTGATCAACGCGGTGAAGTCCGAGGTCGAGAACGTTCACCAGATCAGCGCGCGCAGCAAGGCGGATCTGGCGCACGTCACCGAGCACCGCGCCGAAGTGGCCGCGCTCAAGACCAACGTCGACGAGCTGCTCTCGCGCATCTCGGAGACCGACGAGCGCATCAAGACGATCGACGCGCGGCGCAAGCTCGTCGACGAAGTCCAGACCAAGACCAGCGCGATCGTGCACCTGCTGGACGACGTCCGGATCAATCTCGAGACGCTCGGCGAGCAGAAGGCCGTTGTCGATCATGTCGCCGAGAAGGTCGCGCAGCTCGAGTTCACGCTGCAGGAGGCGCGCAATACGCTGCGGACGCTGCAGCACGAGCGCGAGCTCGCGGAGCGCATCGAGCAGGGCATCAGGCAGCTTCGCGCGAAGACGACGGGCGCCGACGACCGCACGCGAACCGCATAGGACGGATAGGGCAGGTAGGTCGGACGTTCCCGTCCGACCCACCTGCCCTACTCGCCCCACCAGCCCTACCACAGCCGCAAGTTTTTCCACCGCGTCAATCACACGCCAGCGTCTAATAACAGAAGATTCCTCATTCGGAGGTGTCATGCTGTTTACGCTTCTCGTTGTCCTCGCCACTGCGCCAGTCTCGGGCCGCGTCGTCGACGCGGAATCACACAACCCGATTGCCGGCGCGCACGTGATGCTGATCCCGGAACGGAACGCGACGGTGACCGCGCCTGGCTCGCTTGAAACGATCACCGATCAGAACGGCCGGTTCGTCTTCGACGCCGTCGAGCCAGGTCGATATCTCGTCAACGCAAACAAGGCCGGATTCGCGCCGATCACCGATCCGTTGGACATGCCCGCGCTGGAGATCGTGGAAGGGCGTGCGTTCACGGGCGTCGAAGTACCGCTGATGAAGGGCGCCGCGATGACCGGGCGCATTGTCGATGCCGGCGGCGAGCCGGTCTCGGGCCTGATGGTGAGCGCGTTGAAACTGGGCGACGCGGGAACCGCGGTCGCCGGGATGGGGATCACCGCGCAAATGGCGCAGACCAACGACCTCGGCGAATTCCGGCTCGCGGGTCTTCCGGCGGGCCGCTACGCCATCATCGCCGTGCCGGGGCCACCGGGCCCGTTCGGGCAAACCACGAGTGCGGCAAATGGGATGGTCCTGGTCCCGACGTACTACCCGGGCACGACGAACAAAGACGCCGCTGAAGTCATCGCCGCCGCCGGCGCACAAACAGTCAGCGGCCTTCAGTTCTCAATGATCTCGATGCCCGCCTACCAGGTCAGCGGCGTCGTCGTGGACGAAGCCGGCACGCCGCTGAGCGGGACGATGGTCCTGCTGATGGCCGACGTGCGTGAGGGCGGAACCGGCGCGCCGGCGATGGGCCACAGCGAGACGAACGGAACGTTTCGAATCGGCGGCGTCACGCCGGGCACGTATCGACTGATGGCCAGCATGCCGGTGACGTGGTCCGCGCGGGACGGCTCGATTGTGGGCGCGGGCGGCGGAGGCGCTGGCTTCGTCGCCGTCACCGGTGGCGTGTACGTCGGCGGCGCCGGCGTCGGCGGACCGGGCGTGCCGCCGCCGTCGCAGGCGGCGATGCAGACGCCGATCGAAGTGACCGTCGACAACGGTGACGTGACCGGATTGAAAATCGTCCTGACGCAGCGGAGGTGAACGTCAGCGCGGCACGAGCTTCAACGCAAGCTGGACGCGCTGTCCGTCTCGGAGCGTGACGCGCGTCGCGCGCCGCGCAAGCGCCTCGAGGATCTCCGGATCCTGCCAGTCGCCGAATCCGGGGGACGGCTCCATCCAGTCGACGGCCGCGACGAAATACTCGGCGGCCGGCAATCCGCGGATCGAGAACGATCCGTCCGGCTCGGCGATCGCGTACTTCAACAGCCGCGATTCGCGGTACCAACGATCCTTGTTCACCGCAAACACGACGACGGTGTAATCGGTGAGCGGCTGACCGCGCGCGTCCGACGCGGTACCTGACACCGACGCCGACCGGTTCGTCACCACGATTTCCACATCGTCGAGCGACTGATTCGGCCTGCCGAACATCAGCGGTGTGTCAGTTACATCGGCCGCGCCGCTTCGCACCGCCTTGATCATCCAGCCAGCCGGCCCGTCGAGCAGCCGGAACACCAGCGGTCCGAACAGGCCTTTCATCGAGAAAGTCCAATCGGATTGGACGGTCGCACGATAGCCGTTCCCGATCATCGGTGCGAGGTCGAAGTCTGACGGAAATGGCCAGATCCTGAACGCCGACGGCTTGATGGTCGATGCGTCGCCTTCGATCGTGATCCGGCCGCTGACCGTCGACCCTGCTGAGGCTCGAAGCACGACGCCCTCAACGTCTTCTTCGCCGACGCTCACGAATTGCGTCGCGAACTGCGCATGGTCGTCGCCGGTGAACGCCAGGGACTGCAACACGTACTCACCCGGCCCGACGCCGGCAATCGTGAACGTCCCGTCACGCTGAAGGCTGATCTGACGCGGCGCCGCGCTGAGTCCGCCGAAGCGCTGGCTGTGCGCGAGAATCATGGTGCCGTTCAACGGCCGGCCACTGGCGTCGAACGCGACACCGGAAATGCGCGCCGTCCGTCCCGGCGATACTCGAACATCGACGCCCTGCGCATCGTGACCGATGTCGACAGCCACGAACTGCGCGTCGGCGAGTGCCGGCGACCCGGGATAATAGGTGAGCGGATAGCCGGGCATGCGGGACACTCCGGTCGTGGCGGGTTGGACGCTCAGCACGTATTGACCGGGCTGCAGTCCGTAGAGACGGAATTGCCCGAGATCGTTGGTCACGCGAGAACGCCCGGCCTCGATCACCTGACGATGACCATTCGCGAATGCGACGCGTAACGGTTGCACGGCCGCGCCTTCGACCGGTTCGCCGTCGTCGTCGGTTACGCGTCCCGTGATCGCGCTCGTCCGGCCGACGACGACGTCGACGCGCTCGAGGACTTCGCCGTCGGCGAGCCTCACGCGTTTCCCGGGCGTCGCGCGGCGCGTGGCCTGGTCAATCGTGACGTAGCCGCCGCGAAAAACCATGATGGTGTACGTGTCGCCGGCTAAATCCTTCAGCTCGAATCGGCCCTCGGCGTCGGTCAACGCGCCACGCTGCATGACGCGGCCGGTCTCGGCTATGCCGGCCACCGTACCGCTGCCCACCGCGCGCACGATCATCTGCTTGACCGGACGGCCGTCGCTGCTGACGACGCGCCCGCGAATCACGCCGGTCGGCGGCGGCGGCGTCTGCGCGGCGGCCGGGATCGTTGCGATCAAGAACAAGGCGATCGACAGCAGTCGAGTCATGGTCTCCACTCGAGCGTGATCGTTTTCTTCTCGGCATCGGCAAGCGTCACGCGCGCCGCGTTCGATCGCAGTCGATCCAGGTACTCGAGGGTCGACCACTCCACATCGTCCACGTCGGCGACCGCGGCCGCCAGGTACGTCCCGGTCGCAGTCGACTGCGACCAGGCAGGCGATGTC
>DASYQZ010000121.1:0-19015 GCA_036004865.1 Vicinamibacterales bacterium | reverse complement strand
TTTCCCCGCCGGGATCGTCCAGAAGGACTTCAACAACTGGGGCCCGCGCGTCGGCGCCACCTACAACCTGACCGAGCGCACAGTGATCCGCTCGGGGTTCGGTGTGTTCTACGACAACCTGAACCTCAACGAGCTGCAGTTCTCGCGCCTGGTGCCGCCGTTCTACGGCCAGTACTCGCTGACGCCGGACAAGAGCGCCCCGGTCTCGGTGGACACCCTGTTCCCGAGCCTCGACGGCATCGCCCAGTTCCCGGCGCCGTTCTCGATGGATCCGAGCAACGTCACGCCGTACACGGTCCAGTGGAACGTCAACGTGCAGCGCAGCCTCGGCCACAACTACATCGTCGAGGTGGCCTACACCGGCAGCCGCGCCTACCATGAGCACAAGCGCTACAACATCAATCAGGCGACGCCCGGCACCACGCCGATCGCGACGCGCGTCCCGTACCCGGCGTTCCAGTCGGCGATCCTCTACTCGTCGGACGCCGGGTGGGCCCGCTTCAACGGCGTGTCGTTCCGCGTCGAGAAGCGGTACTCCGACGGGTTCTTCTTCCTCGGCAACTATCAGCTGTCGAAGAGCACCGACAACGGTTCGGGGGAAATCGAAGCGAACGACACGGCGTACGCGTGGGATCTCGATGCGGACCGGGGCTACGCGCGCTACGACCAGCGTCATCGGTCGGCGTTCAGCTTCGGCTACGAGCTGCCGGTCGGGCCGGGCAAGCGCTGGCTGTCCAACGGCGGCGCGGCGGCGTACGCGCTCGGCGGCTGGCAGGTGCAGGGCATCGTCCGGCTGGCGAGCGGATTTCCGCTGAGCGTGTCGTCGACGAATGTCTGCCAATGCGGATCGTTCCTGCCGCAGCGCGTGAATCTGGTGACCGCCGGGAATTTCGGCATCCTCGACAATCCGACGCCGGATCGGTGGTTCGACAAGACGGCGTACGCGGTTCCCGCCTTGGGCACGCAGGGCACCGCCGGACGCAACACCATTCGCGGACCCGGCACGCAGCAGGTGAACTTCTCGGTGAGCAAGCGGTTCCCGATCAGCCGCGCGCGGATCGAGTTCCGGGCAGAGTTCTACAATCTGCTCAACCACAACAACTTCGGTAACCCGGACACGAACATCTCCAACGCGACCGCCACGACGATCACGACGGCCGACGATGGACGGAACGTGCAGCTCGGGTTCCGGCTCGCGTGGTGAGTCCGAGGTAACGAAGGCGAACCGACGCGACGGAGGCAACGGATTCACAAACGGAGGAACGGAGCAACGGAGGTTGAACGGAGAAGAACGCACGAACACGAAATCACGAAACCACGAAACGCAACCACGAAGGCACGAAGACACGAAGGCAGCTGTTCGCCGCCGAAACGCGAATAAGACCGCCGATCGGGTATGACGCGTGGGCCTGCGAAGCAGGCCCACCATGCAGCGAAAAGGCAGCCGTACACGAGTCGCTCATGATTTCGGTGCGACTCGTGTACGGCTGCTTTTTCGCTGCATGGCGGCGCTACGCGCCGCGCGTCATACCCGAGGCGCCGTTTCCTCCGTTCCTCCGTTCCTCCTTGTTTGTTTTTGTCAGGCGTTTCGGCGTCAGCACTCGATTCTGACTGGCCGCCAAAGATCCTCCTTGCGGTCTTCGCGCCTTTGCGCTCGAAGCTGACGATGCCCGTAGGCGCTCGGAACTCGATTATCATCCGCTCCGTTGCCTCTGCTCGAAGCCGACTCCATCTCGAAATCGTTCGCGGGCGTGCGCGCGCTGCGGCGCGTCACGTTCATGCTCGCCGCCGGCGAGGTCCACGCGCTCGTCGGCGAGAACGGCGCCGGGAAATCGACGCTGATCAAAGTCATCACCGGCGCGGAAATCCCTGATGCCGGCACGCTGACCATCGCGGGCCACACGGTGGCGCGCATGGATCCGGCGCTGTCGCGGTCGCTCGGCATCCGCGCCATCTATCAGCAGCCGTCGCTCTTCCCGCACCTGACGGTCGCCGAGAACGTGGCGCTCGCGCTCGAGAGCGGCCGCCCGTGGCGGCGCGTTGATTGGCCGTCGCGGAGGCGGACGGCCGCGGCGCTGCTCGAGCGCATCGGCGCGCCGCTGGATCCGGATCGCCTCGTCGAGCGCCTCAGCATGCCCGAGCAGCAGATCGTCGAAATCGCCAAGGCGATCGGCGCGAACGCCAGGATTCTGATCATGGACGAGCCGACGGCGTCGCTCTCCGATCGCGAGGTCGAGCATCTGTTTGGCATCATCGCGCGGCTGCGCGCCGAGGGCACCGGCATCGTCTACATCTCGCACCGGCTCGAGGAGGTGTTCACCGTCGCCGATCGCATCACCGTGCTGCGCGACGGGGAAGTGATCGCGACGTCGCGCCGCGCCGACGTCGATCGCGCCGGGCTGATTCGCCAGATGGTGGGACGCGAGCTCGCGGCGGTCTTTCCGAAGCGCGCGGTGCCGATCGGGGCCGTCGCGCTCGACGTACGCCGGGTGCGCAGCCGCGACGCGGGTCTCCGTGACGTCTCGCTCACCGTGAGACGCGGCGAGATCGTCGGCCTCGCCGGCCTGGTCGGCTCGGGCCGCACCGAGCTCGCCGAAACGATCTTCGGTCTCCGATCGATCGACGGCGGGGCGATCTTCGTCGACGGCGTCCGTGCGCGGATCGCATCGCCGGCGGACGCTATCCGGCTGGGCATCGGCTACGTTCCTGAAGATCGCCGGCAGCACGGCGTGATCCTCGACATGTCGATCGCCGAGAACGCGAGCCTTGCGAATCTCCAGGGCGTGTCGGCACGGGGAATCATCGACACGCGGACCGAGCGGCAGGCGGCGGAACAGTACGTCAGTCAACTCCGCATCAAGGCGGCGTCGGTCTCGAGCGACGTCGGATCGCTGTCGGGCGGGAATCAGCAGAAGGTCGCGCTCGCGCGATGGCTCGCGACCGGTCCGTCGATCCTCATCCTCGACGAGCCGACCCAGGGCGTCGACGTCGGATCGAAAGCCGAGATTCACGGCATCATGCAGACGCTCGCCGAGCGCGGCGTCGCGATGCTGATGATTTCGTCCGAGCTGCCGGAAATCCTCGGCATGAGCGACCGCATCGCCGTCATGCACGGCGGCGCCATCGCCGGCGTCCTCCCGCGCGAGGAGGCGACGCAGCAGAAGATTCTCGCGATGGCGCTCGAGAGTGATTCGCGTGGCGCACGTGCGTGAGCCGCCACGCTGATCAAACACAATGGACACCAAGGACACAAAGCAAAGGCAACTGGTCTTTACCTCTGTGTCCTTGGTGTCCGTTGTGTTGATTCAGCGCTGCGACACCGAATCGATCGTTGGAATAGAGTCTCGCGCTCCATATGTCCAGGATGTTGAAGCACCACCGGCGTGAAGTGTCGGTCGCCCTCGCGATTGGCGCGCTGGCGCTCGTCCTCGCGGCGGTCGCGCCCGGGTACTTTTCCGCTGAGAACCTCAGCGACCTCTTCCTCGCGAACATGCCGGTGCTCGTCGTCGCGCTCGGCGCGACGATGGTGATGCTCGCGGGCGAAATCGATATCTCGGTCGGATCGGTGTTCGCGATCTGCGGCGTGGCCGCCGGCGTCACCTCGAAGTTTGGGATGCCGGTCGTCGCCGCCGCGCTGGCGGCGTGCGCCGCCGGCGGTCTCTTGGGCGCGCTCAACGGCGTCCTCGTTGCGTACGTTCGTATTCCCTCGATCGTGGTCACGCTGGCGACGATGGTGGCGCTGCGTGATGCGTTGCGGTGGTCGACGGAAGGCGCGTGGATTGAGAATCTGCCGCGCAGCTTTCAGTGGCTCGGCTTGACGCAGGCTTTGTACCCGGCCGTGACCTTCGGCGGCGTCGCGTGTCTGACGGCGCTGCTCGCGTGGACGCTGCGGCATCTGGCGGCCGGCCGCGCGATCTACGCGACCGGATCGAACGCGGACGCGGCGCGGCTGGCAGGACTCGACGTCGCGCTGGTGAAGTGGTCGGTGTTCGCCGCGGCGGGAACGCTGACGGGCCTGGCGGCGTTGTTGAACTCCGTGCGCTTCAACCAGATTCCAAGCAACGCCGGCCTCGGGCTGGAAATGAAAGTGATTGCCGCGGTCGTCGTCGGCGGCACGTCGATCACGGGCGGACGCGGGACACTCCTCGGCACCGTGCTCGGCGTCGTGCTGCTTGGCGCGATTGGTCCAGCGCTGACGTTTCTCGGCGTCAGCGCGTACTGGGAACGCGCGATTCAGGGCGCCATCATCCTCACCGGCGTGGCCGCCGATGCCATTCGGGCGCGCGCCAAAAAGGATGTCCCGCAGCTCGCGGCGAGCGCGTGACGAAAATGCAACCACGAAAACACGACATCACGAAAATGAACAGGTCTCTCTTTCGTGTTTTCGTGTTTTCGTGGTTGCGTTTGCTTTCGTGGGCGCGTGTCAGCCTGCCGCGATCCGGTCAACAGCGGATCCTGCTGTTCGCCGTCGTGGCGGAAGTCGCCGTGTTCTCCGCACTCGCCGAGAACTTCTTCTCGGCCGCCAACTTCTTCGAGGTGATGCGCTTCAGCGTGGAGCTGGGACTGCTCGCGCTGGCGCTGACGCCGATCATCATCACCGGAGGCATCGATCTCTCGATCGGATCGATGATGGGGCTCGCCGCGGTTCTGTTCGGCGCGGCGTCTCGGGATTGGCATCTGCCTCTCGTTGTCGCCGCGGCGATTGCGCTCGGTGCAGGCTGTGCGGGCGGGCTGCTGAACGCCGCGCTGATTGCGGGCCTTGGCATCCCGCCGCTGATCGTCACGCTCGGATCGCTGTCGCTGTTTCGCGGCATCGCCGAAGGAATGACGCATGCCGCGGTCAACTATTCCGGATTTCCCGAGCGGTTCCTGTTTCTCGGTCAGGGCTATTTGTGGGGCACGGTGCCGGCGCAGCTCCCGATCCTCGTGGCGGCTGTTGTTGGATACTTCGTCCTGCTGCACCGGTCGGTCGTCGGCCGCGCGTGGTACGCCATCGGCTCGAGCGCCTCGGGCGCCCGCTACGCCGGCATTGCCGTGTCGCGGCGGCTCGCGCTCGCGTACGTGTTGTCCGGCGCGGTCGCCAGCGTCGCGGCCGTCATGTACGTGGCACACCTCGGTCAGGCGAGGTCGGACGCGGGCACCGGCTACGAGCTCGACGCCATCACGGCGGTGGTATTGGGCGGGGCGTCGGTGTTCGGCGGACGGGGTACGCTGACAGGCACCATCCTGGGCTTGTTCGCGATTTCGATTCTGCAGAACGGCCTGCATCTCGCGGCGCTGCCGTCGGAGTTGACCGGCGTGCTCACCGGCACCCTGCTCGTCGCGACGATCGCCGCCGACAGATGGCTTGTCCGCCGCAGTTCGGGATCGGCAGCGAGCGAAGGCGGACTTGTCCGGCGAGTGGGAATCGCGGCGGACTTTGAAGAGGACGAGATCACTGTGAGAAACAGTCAGGTTGCGATTCTCTGCGCGACGATCCTCGCCGGCGCGTTCATCGTCGCCGGCACCAACGTCTGGTTGATGCGCTCCATCGCGCCGGGCGCGCGCGTCGCGGGCGACGCGGCCGCGCCAGCGGCGGGCCGCCGGCCGATCATGGCGATGATGCCGAAGGCCAAGGGCGATCCGTATTTCGTGAGCTGTCGCGCCGGCGCAGAGGAAGCTGCGAAGGAGCTCGGCGTCGATCTGATCTGGGACGGACCGACGAGCCTCGATGCGGCGAAGCAGAACGAGCTCGTCGAGAACTGGATCACGCGCAAAGTCGACGTGATTGCGGTGGCGGTCGAGAATCGCGCCGCCATCTCCACGGTGCTGCGGAAGGCGCGCGACCGCGGCATTCGCGTGCTGACGTGGGACGCCGACGCAGAGGCCGACGCACGCGATTACTTCGTCAATCAGGCGACGGCGGAAGGCATTGGCTATACGTTGACCGACGAAGCGGCGCGGCTCCTCGACGGCCGCGGCGAATTCGCCGTCATCACCGGCGCCTTGAGCGCGGCGAATCAGAACGAGTGGATCGCGTTCATCCGGAAGCGGCTCGCCGAGAAATATCCCAACCTCACGCTCGCGACGATCAGACCGAGCGACGACGACCGCGACAAGGCGTTCGCCGAGACGCAGACGATTCTGAAGGTGTATCCGTCGGTGAAGCTGATGATGGCCATCTCCGCGCCCGCGGTGCCCGGTTCCGCCGAAGCGGTGCGCCAGGCAGGGCGCCGCGACGTGAAGGTGATTGGGCTTTCGCTGCCCAACATCAACAAACCCTATGTGCACGACGGCATCGTCCAGACGGTCGTGCTCTGGAACACACGCGATCTCGGTTACCTGAGCGTGTACGCAGGCTCGCTGTTGACACAGAACAAGCTGCAGGCCGGTGCGCGCTCGCTGGAGGCGGGAAGACTGGGCAGTCTCGAAGTGAGGGGTTCAGAGATCATTCTCGGTCCGCCGCTGATGTTCACGAAGGCGAACATCGATCGTTTCGACTTCTAGGTACGTCACAATGCAGCCGCGGAACCACGACATGCCACCACGAAACCACGAAAACACGAAAAACACCACACACACGAAAAACTTCTTGTACAAGAGAGTCTTTTTCGTGCTTTCGTGGTTTCGTGGTTGCATCTGACAGCCGGCGCAATGAGAGAAGACGCCGTTTCAACAGCCGCGCCGTCGAGACGCATCAAAGAGCTCGAGGTGATGGTCGCCGACGTCGTGATCGAGACGCCGGACACGACGACGCTCGTGCTGTTCACGGGGAACGACCGGCTCGAATACCGCGCCGGCCATTTCCTGACGATCGATCCGCATCAGTTCGAGGCGCTCGAGCGCTTCACGGCGTTTCTCGAAGATCTGAAGGGACGCAAGGAGCCGCCGCGCGCCTACTCGATGAGCTCTGCGCCGCACGAGCGGTACCTCGCGGTGACGGTCAAAGAGGAACGGTACGTGTCCGGCGCCACGAAGTTCCCGCCGCTGCTGTCGCCGCTGCTCGTCAAGCGCACGGTGCGCGGCATGCGGCTCGTCGTGACCGGCTTCACCGGTCCGTACACGATGCCACAGGACATCGACGGTGAAACCGATCACGTCGTCCACATCTGCGCCGGATCGGGCAGCGTGCCGAACTTCTCGATGCTGAAGTTCGCGCTCGCGCATCATCCGACGCTGCGGCACACCTTCATCTACTCGAACAAGACCTGGGACGACGTGATCTACAGGGATGCGCTCGCCGCGCTCGCCGCGAAGCACGCGGACCGGCTCACGGTCGTCCACACGCTGACGCGCGAAGAGAACCAGTCGATCTTCGGATCGTCGGTGCGTCAGGGAAGAGTGAACGCGGCGCTGCTGCGCGAGATGATTCCGAGTCCGACCGAGTGTGTGGCGTACGTCTGCGGTCCCGGCATCTCGAAATGGGACGTGGCCGCCGCCGAGCAGACCGGCACGAACCCGCAGCCGCGATTCCTCGAATCGGTCCTCACCGAGCTGAACGCGATCGGCGTCCCGCCGAAACGCATCAAGCGCGAGTTCTATGGTTAGCGCTCAGCTGTTGGCGCAGTCACAGGACCAGCGGCAGGCGAGCGTCGACGATCGCTGGTGCGCGCAGGTGCGCGGGGCGCATCATGACAATCACGCGAAGACCATCAAAGGATCGGTTACTTCCGGCGGTCGGCGATCGCCTTCTTGATCGCGGCGACGGTGTTGGTCGCTCGCATGTCGACGATCTTCCTGCCGAGCTCGAGCGACTTCGCCTTGTCGGCGATGGAGAAGCCGTCGATCGTCGCCTTGCCCGCTTTCACGCGCTGCTCGTAGCGCACCGAGTTAGGATCGGTGACGAACATGTTGAGCGTGATGCCGGGATCGTCGTGCAGGTTGTCTTTCGGACCGTCGGCTTTCGTGGCGCCGACATCGTTGAGCAACTTCGCGACCGTGTTGTAGGCGTAGTACTCCGGGATGTGCGCGACGACCGGCTTCGCATTCCACTGCGCGTTCAGCTTGTCGGCGACGGCTTTCATCCCTTCCTGGTTCCCGCCGCTGTCGCCGATGAAGATGATGTTCTGAAAGCCGTGCACCTTGTAGCTGTGTGCGATATCGCTGAGCAGCGCTTCAAACGTGGCTTCCTTGAGGCTGATGGTGCCGACCGTGCGCATGTGGCCGTCCTGGGGGTCGATCGCGCCTTCGGGCACGACGGGCACGATGGGCGCGCAGAGCGCGTTGCCCAGTTTGCGCGCAATGGCGTCGCAGTTGGCGCGGAGCACGTAGTTGTGCTTGCCGAGCGCCAGCCACGGACCGTTCGGCTCGATGCCGCCCGTCGCGATGATGACCGTCGTCTTGCCGCTCTTCATCGCATCGCGCACGTCCATCCACGTCATCTCTTCCATCCAGACCGTGTTCGGCGCCGGAAGGGGATTCGGCGTGTCGATGCAGTTGTACGCGTTGCTGCTGCAGTTGCCGCCGCCGACGCTGCGCGGATCGGGCGCCGGCCGCTCGCCGCGGCCCTGCGCCTGCGGCTGTGCCGCGAGGGCGCTCGCGACTCCGAGAACGAGACAGATCGTGATGATGGCGCGTTTCATAGAAGGCTCCTCAATCGATGACGTGTGGGTGGACAGTAACGCCAGCGTGAACAGGAATCAAGTCGACGGCTATGTGAACAACAGCGTCAGAACGGCGCGAGCCGATTTCGTGGGATTGCGACGTTCATCGTTTTCCGCCATCAGATCGACCGACGCGCGCTATGCTTTACATCGGCGTCGGGGCCGTGCGGGTGATCGATCGATTCAGACGTGAAGGAGAGGCCCAAATGAGTTTCGAACAGAATGATGTTCGCGCGAACAGAGACTACTTCGTCCACAAGCTTCGGGCGGAAAAGCAGCGGAATGACGTGCTTCACGCAGTGGAAAGCAGTCACTTCGATTTTGTCCTGATCGATACTCGCGGCCGTGAGGCGTTCGCCAATGGGCACATCCCTGGTGCGTGGTGCATTCCGGCGTCCGATCTCGATCAGTTCGTGTCTCAGCTGCCGAAGGATCAAGAAATCGTGACCTATTGCTGGGGTCACGATTGACAGCTCTCGGCCAGAATGGCTCTGCAGTTGGCAGAGCGAGGCTTTTTTGCGAAAGAGTTGAACGTTGGATGGAAGGAGTGGACGTACAACCGGCATCCCACGCATCAGGGCAAGGCCGATATCGACGGGATCCGCTGTTCTTGCAGTGAAGGCGTTCGTCCCCCCGCGAGAACCGGGGAGGGGTTCGTCGAGTCACGTCCACGATGACAGGATCAGGTTTTGCGGCGCGATAACATGCATCCTTACGCGCATGCAGCCACCGGGCGGGTTGGCCATCGTCATGGTGGCCGTCATTCTGATTGCGACGGGAGCCGTCCACGCACAGCAACGGGAGAAGCAGCCACAGCCGGTCACGACCGCGCCGACCAATGAGCCGGCGCCGAAGAATCTCTGGTTCGTCCGCGCCGGGTATGCGCCCGTCTATGTGGAAGCGTCGAGCCATTTCGTGGCGGGCGACAACGTCGCGCGCACGATGACCGTCGAGATCGGCCGCCAGACCGACGGCACGCGCGACTGGCACCGCGTCTACAACTACCCGTCGTACGGCGTCGGGTTCTATGCAGGCCGGTTCGATCACAAGGAGGAGCTCGGTCATCCGTATGCCGCATACGGATTCTTCTCGTGGCCGTTCCCGGTGTCGAACCGTGTGCAGGTGACGAGCGATTTCGGCCTGGGCGTGTCGTGGAACTGGAACGAGTTCGATCCGAGGGCGAACCCGACGAACACGGCGCTCGGATCGGATGTCGCCTATCACGTCGACTGGGGACTCTACCTGCGTTATGTCACGACGGCGCGCGCGAACGTCTATGCGGGGCTGAACTTCAACCACTGGTCGAATGGCGCGACGAAGCAACCGAACCTTGGTCTCGCGTCCATCGGTCCAAAGGTCGCCGTGCGCTACAACTTCGCGCCGCAAGTCACGCCGCCGCGCGCCAGGCCCGAGGATCTCCCGCGCTTCGATCCGTCGTGGGAATTCCTCATCGGCGGCGCGGGCAGTCCCAAGGAAACGACAGCCGCGACCAACGCCAATATCGACGTCGTCGATCGACGCCGCGACGGCGGCGCGTTCAACGTCACCACCGGAATCCAGCGTCACTTCTACCGGTTCGGCAAGGCTGCCGCCGGCGCCGACGTGGCGTACGACAGTTCGACGGGGGCACGCGTCGACATCGTCGGCGGCCAGCGCGTCGAATCGCGCGCGCCGATCGAAGGCCGGTTCTCGTTGGGTGTTTACGGCGGCTACGAGCACGTGTTCGCGCGCTTCAGCATCCTCGTGCACTACGGCGACACGGTCTGGCGCGGATATGAGGATCCGGACGTCTCGCGTTTCTATCAGCGGTACGGCACGCGGTTCTATTTGTCCGATCGTTTCTGGACAACATTCGCCGTGCGGACCGTGAAGCTGCGCAAGGCGAACTTCATGGAGGTCGGGCTTGGTTATCGTTTTCGATTCACACCCGAACGACCCGCGGGGACGTTGTGACCGGAATGTCGATCGTGACGCCGGCGCGGCGGAGGCGATCGACGAGCGCGTGACCGAGTCCCGTCGCCGGCGTCAGCACACCGCCTCGCTGGCGGCCGCCGGGCAGCGCGTCCGCGTCGAGCGCAAGGCACAACGCCGACTCGCAGACGAAGCGAACGGTGGCGCGATTGCCGGGATCGCCCTGGTGTTTGATCAATCCGCGAACTCGCTGGCCGCTCTCTGACCATCCGAGCAGCTCGCACCTGAACCAGCCTTCGTCCATCGTTCGTACGGATGGTCCAGTGCCCGGCTTCGGCAGCAGTGGCTCGATGAGGCGACGCGTGACTGGCCATCGCAATCCCGCGAAGAGCAGTGCAAGACCAGCGGTCACCGTAATCGCCTTCGCACGTGCCAGCGGCGGGCTGTACTTCGCGACTTCTCTGTACACGAAGTCGCGGCCGTACGGCTCGCGCCACTGCGCGTAGAGGTCGGCGCTGCGCCGCACGATCCAGGCATTCGTCGGCGCCATGACGAACGGTCCCGTCCAAGTCCCGATGTCGCGGTCGTAGCGAACCGGCGCCACATCGCGACCGCGATCGACATGGCCCGTTTTGATCATGTACATCAGCGTGGCGACGGTGCCGCCGTTGACTCCGCCCGCCATCTGAAAGTACGCGCGCGCTTCCGAGCACGGAACGCCGTGCGCCTCGTGCATGTGACGCGCGACGAGAAACGCGCCGAGATCGGACGGGACCGAATCGAATCCGCAGCAGGGGATGATGCGCGTGCCGTCGGCTGACGCGCGCTCGTGGTACTTCGCAATCAACTCGCGCACCCACACGGTCTCGCCGGTGATGTCGACATAGTGGGTGCCGAAGCGCACGCACGCGTCGACGACCGGCGTGCCGTAGAGCGCGAAAGGGCCGGCCGTGCTGAGCAGAATCCGCGTGCGAGCAGCGACCGCGTCCACGGCGGCCTGAACGTGGCTGTCGGCGACGAGCACGTCGTCGCTTCGAGCCAGCGCGCCGATCTGCGATCGCACCGCCTCGAGCTTCTGACGATTGCGCCCGGCGATCGCCCAACGGAGTCCCGGCGGCGCATGTCTCGCGAAGTACTCGACGGTCTGCCGCCCGGTGAATCCACCGGCGCCGTAGAGGACGACGTCGTAGTCGCGTGTCATGACGAAGTCAGACCTCTCTTTGCGATTACAATCGGCCGCAGCACCTTCGGCCACGTGAAAAATGCCGGACGGATCCGTGAGACGACAGTTTACGCCTGAGGCGACCATCGGGCCGTTCTATCCCGGCGCGTTTCTCACCGACGTGCCGCAGGACCTGTGGACCGTGGCGCCGCTCGTCGCGCATCACCCCTCCGGACAGCCGATTGTGTTCGTCGCGCGGTTCCTCGATGTGCTGAAGCGGCCGGTACCCAGCCTCGTCGTCGAATTCTGGCAGGCGAACGCGCACGGCCGCTACCGGCATCCGCAGGATCAGTCCGCCGCGCCGCTCGATCCACAGTTCGACGGCTTTGCGCGCGTGCGCACGTCGGATGACGGCGTCCTGCGCTTCATGACGATCAGGCCGGGGGCGCATCCCGTCAATTCCGGCGGAGGCGCGATTCGCGCGCCGCACTTGCGCCTCACCATTTTCGCGTCGGGCATCGATCGCCTGGTCACCCAGGTGTTCTTCGACGATGAACCGTTGAACCAGTCGGACCCTCTGCTGCAGAGCATCGCGGACGCGCGCGTACGCGATCGACTGATTGCCAGGCGACGGACGGAATCCGGCGAAGACGATGCGATCGAATACCAGCTCGACATCGTCCTGCGCGGCGACGACGAGACGCCGTTCTTCGATGACTGGACAGAATGAGGTCTGGTCGCGTGCTGCCCGTCGTCGTCAACGATCGCGAGAGCGAGCGGCGTACGCCGGCCAAACCTCTCTATCGGATTCCCGACGCTGCACGCGATCCATTCACGCCTTGTGCTCCTCTGCCACCTCTGCGCGCGGGCGAGAACGATCTCACGCGTCTGGCGCCCGGACGTCCGCAAGCCGGCGGCGAGGCGATCGCGATCACCGGCCGGATTCTCGACGAGGATCTGCGGCCGGTCAGGCGCACGCTGGTCGAGGTGTGGGGCGCGAACGCTCACGGGCGTTACTCGCACGTCATCGACGCCGGCCGCAACGACGCGCCGCTGGATCCGAATTTCTACGGCTTCGGCCGCCTCGTCACAGACGATGAGGGCCGCTACCACCTGAGGACGATCAAACCCGGCGCGTACATCGCGCGAAGGGACATCGGCTGGTGGCGTCCGCCGCACGTGCATTTCTCGATCGTCGGATCGGGCGTCCGCCTCGTCACGCAGATGTACTTTCCGGACGAGCCGCTGAACGAAAAGGACTATATCTTTCTCATCGTGCCGGAAGCCGATCGCGATCGCGTGATTGGCCAGCCCGCCGCCTCACAACATGGCGATCGCGCGTTCCGGTTCGACATCGTGATACGCGGACGGTTTCAGACACCCCCGGATCTGGATTAGCCTTCTTGCGCCAACGGAAATGCAACCACGAAACCACGAACGCACGAAAACCGGAACAGGTCTTTTTCGTGTTTTCATGTTTTCGTGGTTGCGTTTGGCAGCGTCGACACCTCTGATACTCTCCGTCGTCGGCGTCGCCGCGATGACGGCGCCGGTCCCGCAATCCACATCGATGCGCGAGGCGTATGCGGATCTTCCCGGTGTTCGTCTGTGGTACCGCGACAGCGGCGGCAGCGGCGTCCCGGTCGTGTTCCTGCATGCAGCAACCGGCAGCAGCCGCGTCTGGGAACATCAGGAGGGCGCGTTCGTCTCGGCCGGATTCCGTTTCATCGCGTACGACCGGCGTGGCTTCGGCCGCACGGTGGTCGAGCCGTCGACAGCGCCCGCGACCCCCGCCACAGGCGTCACCGGCGCTGACGATTTGCACGCGTTGATGAACCACTTGCGTCTCGATCGCTTTCATCTCGTGGGCACCGCGGCTGGCGCCTTTGTCTGTCTGGATTACGCGTTGTCGTTTCCACAACGGCTGCGGAGCGTGGTCATCGCCAACACGATCGGCGGCGTGCAGGACGAAGGGTACCTGGCGCTCGGACGCCGGCTGCGTCCGCCGGCGTTTGCCGCCATGCCGCCGGAGTTCAGAGAGCTGGGACCGTCCTATCGCGCCGGCAATCCGGCCGGCACCCAACGATGGATCGATCTCGAGCGCACGAGGCGGCCCGGCAGCGAGGCCGGGACGCCGTCGCCCACGCAGCCGATGCGCAACCGGATCACGTTTGCGTTGCTGGAAACGCTGAAGGTGCCGACGCTGCTGCTCACCGGCGACGCGGATCTCTACGCGCCGCCCGCGGTGATGCGTCTCTTTGCCGACCGGATCAAACGCGCCGAGTCCCTCGTCGTACCCGAGGCCGGCCACTCCGCATACTGGGAGCAGCCGGAGATTTTCAATCGCGAGGTGCTCACCTTCATCCGCAAACATTGAAAGCTCTCCACCACAGAGGACACGGAGGACACGAAGGTTAAAACCTGCAGAAAACGAGATTTTTCCTCCGTGTCCTCCGTGTCCTCCGTGGTGGAGAGCTTGATTCTGCAACGCCTTCTCAGTGATTGGAGCTCTGTGTCCTCCCTGGTGGATTGCTCGAGTCTGGCGTCTCAGTCGCCGACTCGAAGCCGACGCACTGCAACACCGGCAGCTGCGGGTACTTCGCGAACCGCTCGTCAGTGAACGACCGCCGGCACAAGTAGAACGTCGATCGCGCGGAACGCACGATTTCGACGTGCCGGCATCCGGCACACAACCCGACGCGCGGGTCCACGAAGTCGTTGCCAGCCGCCATCGCGTCACTATAATTCGCACGTATGAAAAAGGGCGCATGGGCGATCGTGATGGCCATCTGTACGGTGTCGCTGCTGTCGGGTCAAACCGGCAGCGAGTGGCGCGCGTATGGCGGCGATCTTCGCCATCAGCATTATTCGCCGCTCAGTCAGGTGAACGCCGCGAACTTCAACTCGCTCGAAGTCGCGTGGCGGTTCAAGACCGACAGCCTCGGGCCTCGCCCCGAGTTCAAGCTCGAAGGGACGCCGCTGATGGTGAACGGCGTGCTCTACACGACGGCGGGAACCAGACGCGCGGTCATCGCGCTCGACGCGGCGACCGGCGAGCTGCGCTGGGTGCATGCCGAGCGCGAGGGTGCGCGCGCGGCCGCGTCGCCGCGTCAGCTGTCGGGACGCGGCGTCGCGTACTGGAGCGATGGACGCGACGAACGAATTCTCTACGTCACCACCGGCTATCGTCTCGTCGCGCTCGACGCGAAAACAGGCAGCCGCATCGGATCGTTCGGCAGGGACGGCATCGTCGATTTGAAGGAAGGCGCGGTCTTCGGGAAAGGGCAACAGATCGATCTCGTCACCGGAGAGATCGGCGTCCACTCCACGCCATCGGTGACCAGAGACGGCGTGGTGATGGTCGGATCGTCGTTCCTCGAGGGAGGCACGCCGAAGACGCACAACAACACGAAAGGGCTCGTGCGCGGATTCGACGTGCGCACCGGCAAACGGTTGTGGACGTTCAACACGATTCCGCGTCCCGGCGAGTTCGGCAACGACACGTGGCTCAACGAGTCGTGGGCCGTCACCGGAAACGTCGGCGTGTGGAATCAGATCTCCGTCGACGAGGATCTCGGTCTCGCGTACCTCCCGGTCGAAACGCCGACGTCGGATTTCTACGGCGGCCTGCGTCCCGGCAACAACCTCTTCGCCGAAAGCATCGTCGCCATCGACTACAAGACGGGCCAGCGCAAGTGGCACTTCCAGCTCGTGCACCATCCGATCTGGAACATGGACGTCGCGGCCGCGCCGATGCTGGTCGATGTCACAGTGGACGGGCGGCCGGTGAGAGCGGTCGCGGCGATGGGCAAGCAGGCGATGCTCTATCTCTTCAATCGCATCACCGGCGAACCGATCTTTCCGATCGAGGAGCGGCCGGTGCCGCAGTCGGACGTGCCGGGCGAGAAGACGTCGCCGACGCAGCCGTTTCCGACCAAGCCGCCGCCGTACGATCACCAGGGCGTCACGCTCGACAACCTCATCGACTTCACGCCGGAGCTGCGCGCCGAGGCGCTGAAAATCGCGGCGCGCTACAAGACCGGCCCCATCTTCACGCCGCCGCCGGTGAGCAAGACCGAAGGACCGATCGCGGGGTTCCGATCCTCGGGCGGGACCAACTGGCCGGGAGGCTCGTTCGATCCCGACACGCACATCGCGTACATCCCTTCGTACACGTCGATGCCGATCCTCGGTCTGCTGCCGCCGCCGAACAAAGAGTTCTCCGATCTGCCGTACGTCTCCGGCAATGTGCTGACCGGCGTGCGATACATCTCGGGCCCCGGCGAGAATGTGGGCGCCGATGCGCCGCCGCGCACCGGTCCGGGCGGTCCGACCGCCACAACGAACGACGGCGCCGTGAACGCCAACGCGTCGCCTCAGGGTTTGCCGCTGCTGAAGCCACCGTACGGCCGCATCACGGCCATCAACCTCGATCGCGGCGAAATCGTGTGGCAGGTCGCGCACGGCGAAACGCCCGACAGCGTCCGCAATAATCCTGCGCTGAAAGGCGTGAACGTTCCGCGGACGGGGCAGTCGGGCGCCGTCGGCGCGCTCGTCACGAAGACGCTGGTGATCGTCGGCGATCCGCTCGCGACAACCCTGCCGAATCGGCCGCGCGGCGCGATGCTGCGCGCGTACGACAAGGCCACCGGCCGCGAGGTCGGCGCCGTCTATATGCCCGCGCAGCAGTCGGGTACGCCGATGACTTACGAGCTCAACGGCAAGCAGTACATCGTCGTCGCGATCAGTGGCGGCAATTACTCCGGCGAATATCTCGCGTTCGCGTTGCCATCGACACAACAACGTCCGTAGGGGCCGACCCATGTGTCGGCCCCGGGGCTCGCATTGAAATTGCCATAGCGCCAGTGAAAGAAAGAAGACACCTATGAAAAAAATTGTGCTCGGACTTGCCGCCGTGACGTGCTCGCTCGTCGGGTTGATCGCGCAGGGGCCTCCCGATCCGACCTGCAAGATGTGTCCGGCCTACTACGTCCCCAACGAGGAGATCCAGGCCTACGTGAAGAAAGCCATGGCCGAGAGGCTGACGGATCAGCAGGTGCGGGACGTCGAGATCGGAAAGAGCCACATCGGGATTGGCGTCGTGCATCGCGGCAAGCTGGCGGCGCCGGCGCCCGACTCGGTCGCCGAACACGATCTCGTCAGCGAGGTCTATCACGTCATCGACGGATCGGCGACGCTCGTCACTGGTCCCGATCTCGTCGGCAAGAAGCGACGCCCGGCGGATCTCGAGACCGTTCGTCTCTTCAACGGTCCGGGCAACAACTCCTCGTCGATTCGGGACGGGGTGCCGCACCAGCTCAAGGCGGGCGACGTGATCGTCATTCCCGCCGGAACCGGACACTGGTTCACGAAGATCGACGACCACATCACCTACCTGATGGTGCGCATCGATCCCGACAAGGTGACGCCGATCAAAGATGAAGCGGCGTCGAAGGCGTACCTCGCGAAGCCGGCACGGGAGCGGCAATGAGACGCGCACTCTCGTCGTTGGCGGCGATCGCACTCGTCATCCTCTCGTTTCTGGCGCTGCCCGCAGCGCAGACCCGCACGTCGAAGACGCTCGACATCTACGTTGTCGACGTCGAAGGCGGCAACGCCACGCTGTTCGTCGCGCGTCCCGGCGAATCGGTGCTCATCGATACCGGCAACGGCGGTGCAACGCTGCCGAGAGATCCCGAGCGGATCATGGCCGCCGTCAAGGACGCGGGCCTCACGCAGATCGATCATCTGATCAACACGCACTGGCACGGCGATCACTTCGGCGGCCACGAGGAGCTGGCGAAGCGGATTCCGATCCGGGACTACGTCGATCACGGACCGACGATCGAGCCGCAGCCCGCATCAACCGCGTTCCTCGACACCGTCTATCCCAAACTCTACGGCGCCTCGAAGCACACGGTGGTCAAGGCGGGAGACAAGATCGCCGTCAGCGGTCTCGACTGGCGGATCGTCACGTCCGCCGGACAGGCAATCAAAACGCCGCTGCCCGGCGCGGGCGCGCCAAATCGATACTGCGCGTCGTTCACGCCGAAGCCGGCCGACCCCAGCGAGAATGCGCAGTCGGTCGGCAGCATCGTCACGTTCGGCAAGTTCCGCGTGGCGCACCTCGGCGATCTGACGTGGCAAAAGGAATTCGATCTCATGTGCCCGAACAACCGCGTCGGCACGGTCGACCTCTTCATCGTGTCGCATCATGGCCAGCCGATCTCGAACGCCCCGGTGCTCGTGCACGCGCTCAAACCGCGCGTCGCCATTCTGAACAACGGCACGCGAAAGGGCGGTCAGCCCGATTTCATGAAGGTCATCCACACGTCGCCGGGTCTCGAGGATCTCTGGCAGGTGCATTTCTCGCAGCTCAGTGGACAGGAGTACACCGTCCCGGGCGTATTCATCTCGAACCTCATCGACGATCAACCGGCAGCGATGCCGGTCGCCGCGATCGAGGCGCCGTCGGGACGCGGGGCGCCGCCGCCGCCGGCGCACAACGGACCCGCGCACTGGATCAAGGTGTCGGCGAACAGCGATGGATCGTTCTCGGTGACGAACGCGCGCAACGGGTTCAGCAAGACCTACGCAGCCGGGAAGTAATCATGACGTCGATCGCTCACGGCCTGCTCGCCGTCATGTGCGCCCTGACCGTACAAACGCCCGAGCCCAAGTGGAAGAGCACGAAGCCAATCAACGATCGGCTGCGGACCGGTGCGGAGAATCTGGAGTTGGGGGTACACGTTTCGCCAGCGGGTTCCCGTGAACGTTTCGGTCGTGATGGTTGTCGGCGACGTGCCGCTGTCCGAGCACGCGGCGGTCAGACCGAGTAGACACAGGAACACGGACGACAGGGCAACGACTCGATTCATGCTGACGCTCCTTCCACAGGCGGTTCACGCACTCGCATTGATAGGACCGGTGCCGTGGAACGCGCGTGTCGTCGATGTGAAATGGTCGTGACGCGAGGTAAGATGTTCGCGCTATGAAAAGTCTGAAAAGAATTCATATCGTCGCGCTGCCGGCGATGCTCGTGTTGACGCTCGCCGCCGCGTCTGCGCAGAGACCCGCGAATGCGCCGGCGACGGCGCCGGGCGGGAAGCCGCCCGACACGGTGATGCTCGAGGAGCTGACCTGGGCTGAAGTCCGCGACCTTGTTAAAGGTGGGACGACGACGGTGATCGTCGGGACGGCGGGCACGGAACAGAAGGGTCCGCACATGGTGGACGGCGAGCACAAGTTCGTCATGGAGTACACCGCCGACAAGATTGCGCGTGGACTGGGGAAGACGCTGGTCGCGCCCGTCGTCACGTACGTGCCGGAAGGCAGTTGGGAAAACATCGGCGGCCACATG
>DASYQZ010000120.1:0-4348 GCA_036004865.1 Vicinamibacterales bacterium | reverse complement strand
CCGCGAGATTTTTTTCAGATCGTGAATGTCGTAGATCGGCACGCCGCCGCGCGACTGCTGTCCGACTTTCTCGCGCAGGTTGTCGAAGAGCGCGGAGATTTCGAAGCCTTCCTGGCGGAAGCCGGGATAGTCGGCGAGCGCGAGGCCGAGGTTGCCGGCGCCCATGATCGCGACGCGCAGCTTGCGATCGAGCCCGAGAATCTGCCGGAGATGGCGCTTGAGATCGCGCACGTAGTAGCCGACGCCGCGGACGCCGAACTCCCCGAAGTACGCGAGGTCTTTGCGAATCTGCGCGGCGTTCAGACGGAACTGCTCGGCGAGCGCCTGGGAGGAGATCGTGCGGACGCCGGCGTCCTCGAGCGCGTTCAGGCATCGCAGGTATACCGACAGTCGATTGGTCGTGAGCTCGGAAACCTGATCCGCCGCTTGCTTGTCCGTCTTCGGCTTGGCGGACCCTTTGTTCGACGTTTTCACAAGGCAGGGGCCGATTGTAGCAAAGGGTCCGGAGGGCTCACAAACGCGCATGCTACACTCCGCCGCCATATGGCTTCCACCGCGACATCGCCGTCACGACCGACCGGCCAGACCGCGTTCCAGCCGTACGTGCCGCCGGAAAAAACGCTGCCCGAATTCACGCCGAAGGCGATTGGCCTCGGTGTGATCTTCGGCCTGATCTTCGGCGCGTCGACGGTGTATCTCGGCCTGCGCGCGGGCCTGACGGTCAGCGCGTCGATCCCGATCGCCGTGCTCGCCATCTCGGTCCTGAAGCGGCTCGGCGGCTCGACGATTCTGGAGAACAACATCGTCCAGACGATCGGATCCGCCGGCGAGTCGGTCGCGGGCGGTGTCGTGTTCACGATCCCCGCGCTGATCTTCCTGATGCCCGAGGGCCCAAAGTATTTCAGCTACTTCCAGATCACCATGCTCGCGTTCGCCGGCGGCATCCTCGGCGTGCTGATGATGGTGCCGCTGCGGCGCGCGCTCATCGTCAAAGAGCACGGCGTGCTGCCCTATCCCGAGGGCGCGGCATGCGCCGACGTGCTCATCGCGGGCGAGCGCGGCGGCCAGCTCGCGGCGACGGTCTTCAAGGGCCTCGCCGTCGGTGCGGTGTGGAAGGCGTTGTCGTGGATCGTCCAGTTGTTCCGCACCGTCGTCGGCCACAGCATGGCCCGCACCAGCTTCTTTCCGAACGCCACGCTGAACGTCGACATCTCGCCTGAATACATGGGCGTCGGCTATGTGATCGGTCCGCGAATCGCGGGCGTCATGTTCGCCGGCGGCGTGCTCTCGTGGATGGTGCTGCTGCCGCTGCTCTCGATCCTCGGCAACTACATGCCCGGACCATTTCCACCCGTTCCGGCGAGCGGCTTGCGCATTTCGGAGATGAGCGCGTCGCAGCTCTGGAGCGCGTACATCCGTTACACGGGCGCCGGCGCCGTGCTTGCGGCCGGCCTCATCACGCTGGCCCGGACGATTCCGACGATCATCTCGTCGTTCCGCGAGAGCATGAAGAGCTTCGGCAGCGGGACGGCGCAGGTCTCGATCCGCACCGAGCGCGACCTTCCGATTGCCGTCGTTCTCGGCGGCTCGCTGGCGCTCGCGATTTTCCTGGCGGTCGCGCCCGCGATGCCGACGCAGGGCAACTTCCTCGCGGCGCTGCTCCTGCTGGTGTTCGGCTTCTTCTTCGTGACGGTGTCGTCCCGCATCACCGGTCTCATCGGATCCTCGTCGAATCCGATCTCGGGCATGACGATCGCGACGCTCATCCTCACGTGCAGCATCTTCGTCGCGTTGGGCTGGACGGGCGACCTCTATGCACCGGTCGCGCTCTGCGTCGGCGCGATCGTCTGTATCGCCGCGGCGAACGCAGGCGCGACGTCGCAGGACTTGAAGACAGGCTTCCTTGTCGGCGCCACGCCGATGTATCAGCAGATTGGCTTGATGATCGGCGTCATCACTTCCGCGTTCGTCATCGGCCAGACGACGCTCTACCTGCACAGCGTGATGGGCATCGGCTCTCAATCGCTCCCCGCGCCTCAGGCGACGCTGATGGCGACGATCATCAAGGGTTTGCTCAGTCAGAATCTGCCGTGGGGCCTCGTGCTCGTCGGCGTCTTCATCTCCGTGACGCTCGAGCTGTGCGGAATCCATTCGCTGTCGTTCGCCGTCGGCTCCTACCTCCCGATTGCGACGACGGCGCCGATTTTCGTCGGCGGTCTCGTGCGGGCGTACGTCGAGAAGCGGACCGGCCGCGCGGAGGAATCGGAAGTCGGCGCGGGGACACTGTTCAGCTCGGGCCTCATCGCCGGCGGTTCGCTCGCCGGCATTCTCTACGCCGTACTGTTTGGGCGTAATCTTGTAAGAGAAGCCGACAGCGCGGAGGTCACCGGGCTCATTCCCTTCCTTCACGAAGGCACGTCGGGGATGATTTTCGGCGCGCTGCTGTTCCTCGCGCTGGCCGCGATCCTCGCGAGGGCGGCTCAAAAGAAAGTCATGTGATTTGGGATTCGGGATTAGGGATGTGATTCGGGATTTGGGATTCGGGATTCGCCTCGTCGCGCTGGTCGGCATCGCTGCCTCCCTGTCCGCTCAAACGACAACGACCCGGCGCGCGACGAACGTCGCCGCGCTGCTCGCGTATCCCAGCTTCTTCCACGGCCGTCCCATCGTCATCGTCGGCACGGTGAAGTCCGACGCGAACGGCCAGATGCGCGTGTCGGACGACAACGGATCGATCCACCTGATTTCCAAGAGCGGCGCGCCCGAAGGGCTCGACGAAATCCGCGGCGAGTTCTGGGATCTCGGCCGGATGAACGCAGACGATATCCGCCTCGCTGCCTACGACATTCGCACGACGTTCAAGATCGATCCGGAAGGTCCGTGGCCGAAAGCGGGCGAAGTGACGGCCATCATCGCGAGCGCGGTGACCGCCGCGTCGCCGCCGCCCGCGCCGTCGATCCGCGCGATCGTCCTGAACCCGACGAGGTACATCGAGCAGAAGGTCTCGATCACGGGACAGTTCTCCGGCCGGAACCTGATGGGCGACCTGCCGGACGCACCCGGCAAGAGCCGCTACGACTTCGTCCTGCGATCCGCCGACGCCGCGATCTGGGTGATCAACATGCGGCCGCGAGGGAAGGACTTCGATCTGGCCATCGACTCGCGGATCGACACGAACCGGTGGCTGACGCTGCGCGGCACCGTGCAACAGGGCCGCGGGCTGCAGTGGCTCGACGCCGAGGCGGGCACGCTCGCGGTCGCCAAGCCGCCGACCGAAACGCCGGCCGAGGAACCGATTCGCGTGCCGGCCGGTCCGCCGCCGGAAGTCGTCTTCAGCGCGCCGACCGAAGACGAGACCGACGTGATGACGTCGACCAACGTGCGGATTCAGTTTTCACGCGATCTGGATCAAGCGACGCTCAAAGGCCACCTCCGTGCGTCGTACTTCCGCGCGCAGTCGATCGAGCGCGGCGAGCCGGACACACCGACGATCGAGTTCACGACGCAGTACAACTCAGCCGCGCGCGTCCTCGAAATCCGCTTCACCAAACCACTCGAGCGGTTCCGGACGGTCAAGCTGGAGCTGCTGGAAGGAATCATCGGGACCGACGCCCAACCGCTCAAACCCTGGACGCTGATGTTCTCGCTCGGCGGGTCTTGATCACGTGGGGCTCCGCCCCACACCCCGGCTCGGTCGCTCGCGGGGGCCCCTTCGCCCCGCTCCGCTTCCTCGCAGGCGCGCCGTGCGCGCCTAAGGGACGACGCGAAACCCCACCAGCGTCCGTTTCGATCCGTTGGTCAGCTCGATGATGTAATCCGACGGCGCGAGGGGAGCGAGCGCGAGCTGCGCCGTCTGCCAGCGCATCCCGTCGCCGTCTTCTCGGGCATTCACGTTCACTGGTACCGCGAGCGGCTTGCCGGTCCGATCGAGCAGCCGCGCCGTCATCGCTCCGCTGTCCGCTGTCGGGATCTCGACGCGAAGTTGTTCGCTGCGGCGATACCGGCGGTCCGCGGTCGGGACGTCTCTGTTACCGGTCGTCAGCCCGCGACGCACGAACAGCGCGCCTCCCGCCTCTGGCGGCGCCGGCAGCTTCACGCGGACGGACACCGTGCCGACGCCGTCGCCGCGCACGCGGACCGTGTAGTCGCCGGGCTCCGGCGATTCGGACGGCGTCAGCGCAATCAACACGTTTCGCGCGCCGGTCTCGCTTGATCCGCGCGCGAGTGTCGAGCCCGCCGATCCGACGAGCGTCGCGTCGAGCGCGCGTCCGGGCGGCGTGCCGGCGCTGAACTCGCTCACGACCCAGAAGCCAGAAGTCAATCGGCCATCGGCGCCGCGGCGCCAGCC
>DASYQZ010000119.1:0-11139 GCA_036004865.1 Vicinamibacterales bacterium | reverse complement strand
CCTGCTGGCGGACGATGTCGACGAGGTTGCCCATCGCGATCTGGACGTCGACCAGGTGCAGGCCCCAGCTCGCGTTGACCTCGCCGTTCGCCATCACGTCGCCGGCGATGTCGTCGGTGCGCGGGTCCGCGGGATTGCCATGCACCGCGACCTCGAGATACGAGCCCTTCTCGTTCGCGACGCATTGAGCCGTCAGCAGCCCGGGGACGCTGACGAACGGCGTGTCGATCGTCTTCGGCGGATTCAGCCAGGGGCGCGGCTCCGCCGCCGATCCGGTGATGCTGCGGGCGCCGGACGACAAGTACGCGTGCAGCTCGCCGCTGCCGCCGCCGAGCGCCGCCGGGTTCGCGCAGGCGGCCTGCATGCCCTCGCCCTGCACGCGGCCGAAGCGCGAGTTCGCGGGCGGCGGAATCGTCGATCGGAACGACACGTACGCGATGGCGCAGCCGGTCTGCGTTGCCGAGCGGCACAGCGGGATGTGCTGGAACGCGCCGCCCACGTCCTTTCCCTTCGGCACCGCGAGGTTCGTCCCGAGCAGCAACGCCGACACGATCCTTGACTGCACCGGCTTCCCGTCGATCTCGTTGCGAATCAACTGCGTCAGCACACCGGATCCCTGCGAGTGGCCGATCAGGACGACGCCGCGCCCGTTGTTGTCGTGCTGCAGGTAGTAGTTCCACGCGTCGACGATGTCGTTGTATCCGAGTGCGCGATCGACGGGCATCGGCGTCCCCGCCGTCGCGGCGCGCAGCTGGGTCAGCGTCGCCTGACGGTACAGCGGCGCGTAGACACGGCACTGCGATCCGAATCGCGCGAGCTGCAGCGCGACGACGCCGTTCTCTTCGGGACCGGCGGTCATGTCGCTGTTGCCGCCGGGATCGCGGGAGACCGTCGGGTAGACGTAGAAGCAATCGATCGGCGCGGCAGGGTTCGGCTTCCAGTCCTCGCGCGTCAGCGTGCCATCGGCCGCGACAATCGTCGTCGACAGATCGACAGCGCAGGCGTCCTGCCGGCCCGGCCGGCACAGCCAGGTCTTGCCGTCGCTGTAATCGTTCTTCGGCGGCGCGGACTGGGCGGCGGCGATGTCCGATGTGATCAGAACGCAAAGACCGCAAAGGCCGCTGAGGATGGTCGTGTTCATGCGAATCGCTCCCTGCACACGTCTTCTCCCGTCACGCTGCGATCGCATTACGCAAATGCAACCACGAAAACACGAAACCACGAAATCCACGAAACAAACGCAACCACGAAGGTCACGAAGATCACGAAGGTCACGAAGAAGACGGTTAGGTTCGATGCTGGTCGAACCGGCGCCTCCGTTCGTCTCCGTTTCTCCGTTCCTCTGTGTGAAACCGTTCCTCCGTCCGCCTCCGTGCGCCTCCGTGCGCCTCCGTTACCTCCGCGCCGCGACGGCGGCACGCCGCTCCTCGCGATCGTCCGCCGCGGATGCGGCGGCGAGGCGCACGCCCTTGGTTTCCGGCATCGCCCAGACGGCGGCGCCGGCGAGCAGCGCGAACGGGGCGGCGAGCGCAATGCCGGCGCCGAACGACGATCGCGACGCGACGAACGTGATGATGACCGGCGCGAGGAACTGGACGCCGCGCGAGACGTTATAGATGATGCCGAGCGAGGCGGCGCGCACCGACGTGGGAAACACTTCGTTGAGCAGCGGGCCCATGCAGCCCCAGTTGCCCTCGCCGAAGCCGACGAGGAACATGAAGACGAACGTCATCGGCGCATAGCCGCCGGCGGCGTCCCACCCCAGCGTGACCATCGCGAGGCCGACCGCCTTCATCACCGAGAACGCCGTGAAGCTCGGACGGCGGCCGAACGAGTCGGAGGAGAATCCGAACGCGACATAGCCGGCGAGCGATCCGATTTGATCCATGAGCAGCAGCCAGGCGGAATCGCCGAGCGACAGACCGCGGATCTGGATGAAGTACGTCGGCAGCCAGATCGTCTTGAACCAGTAGGCCGCCATGTTGAGCGTCGTGACGGTCATCGCGAGCGCCGTCGTTTTCCTCAGCGCCGGACCGAGCATTTCGGAGAGCACGCTCAGGTAGCCGCGCTGCCGTACCATTTCGCGCTGGTGCTTCAGCCACATGTCCGACTCGGGCATCTGGCTCCGGATGAAGACAACGATGAGCGCCGGAAGCGCCGACAGCATGAAGGCCGCGCGCCAGCCGACCCAGGGCGCGAGGAAATTCCCGACCATCGTCGCGAAGAAGCGCGCGAACGCGGATCCGCTCTGCAGGTACGAGCCATAGCGTCCGCGCACGTGCGGCGGCACCGTTTCGCCGACGAGCGTGTGCGCCACGGCCCATTCGCCGCCGACGCCCATCCCGGTGATCGCACGCGCCGCGAGCAGCGTCCACAGGCCGGTCGCCATCCCCGACAGCAGCGTGCCCGCGCTGTAGACGAGAATCGTGATCATCAGCAGCGGCTTGCGTCCGTATCGATCCGCGAGCGCGCCGCCGATGAGTCCGCCGACCGCCGTGAACGCGAGCGCCGTGCCGAGCAGCACCGACACGTCGTACGGCGACAGCGAGAGATCCTTGGTCAGCGACGTCGACGCGACGAGGAAGCTGAGGAGCAGGAGATCGTAGAAATCGAAGATCCAGCCGATGAAGGCGAACGCGAGAATCCTGCGATGAACTGGAAGGACGTCTTTGCTTTCGCTGAGCAGCGTCATGGCACCCGCGGTCCCGGGGAATGCGCGTCGCATGCCAGCGCGACACGTGGAATCTTCGAGGCGCGGTCATTATAGTTGACCCGCGCGCGCCGCTTCCGCGGTCAGCGCTGCCAGATCGAAAAGAGCGGCGGGTCCGCGGGCTCGGGAACGATCGCGATGCGGCGGACATGAGCGGACGGAGCCAGCGCGTCGGCGCCGCGCGGACCGACGATCAGCAGGCTTTTCGGAGGGCTCGCCTGAAGGTCGATGTCGTTCGCGCTGAACAAGCGCGTGTGGTTCAACAACGGCTCGGCCCGCTGCTTGGTCAGATAAAAAACGTCAGTGCGCGTCGACGTACGGCCTCTGATCGGTGCTGATGTGTCCGACGTGGCGCGTGGAGTTCACGACGTTCGCGTAGCCGCCCGTGACGAACAGATACGCCGGATCGAAGAAGTACCAGTAGAGCGAGACCCGTCCGGTCAGGCCGGAGATCCGTAGAGACTTTCTGACTTCCCAGAGAATGTCCGCCATCGACTGCGGACTACCGGCCGCCGCCGAGATCTGCTCGCCAATCTGATACCGGCCGAGCGTCTGCCCGAGCACGGCGGGATGAAACCAGACGTTCTCGCCGATCGCCGGCATCTGAAAGTACAGCGGCAGCAGACGGCCGTTGGCATCGTGGCCAGTGCTGGCGATCGCGTGGCATGGAGCGAAAAGAGCACTTCGGCGCCGCGCAGGTAGATGGGACCGCGGCCGAGATTCCATGCGTAGCGCGCGAAGGTCGCGGCACCGAGGAGCGCGAGCCACAGCGTGGATGACACGCGGCGGATCAATGGAATTCGGGACGTTTGCGCTGCGCGTACAAAGATTTTTGCCGCCGGATGTCACCGGCGACCGGTTCGGAAGGATTCAGTTTCAGCGCGGCATCGGCGGTTGCGACCGCGCGGTCGAACCGGCCGGCGGCGGCGTACGCGGCGGCGAGGTTCGCGAGCGCGCTCACGGAATCCGGTTGCAGGCGTGTGACCTCTTCGAACTCGCGGATCGCCTCGTCGTACTTCTGCTGCGCGAGCCAGACGTTGCCGAGATTGTTGTGCGCCTTCGGATAGCGAGGATCGATCCCAATCGCCGCCTGATACTCGCGCGCCGCGTCGTCGAACCGCCTGGCGAACGTCAGCGCGGTGCCGAGGTTGTAGTGCGCGACTGCGGAGCCGGGCTTCAGCTCGAGTGACGTGCTGAAGTGTCGAATCGCCTCGTCGTACCGCCGCAGCTCGAGATACAGCATCGCCGCATCGTCGTGCAGCGCGGCGTCGGCCGGCGCGCGCGCGATTTCCATTTCGTACCCAATCGCATCCTCGTTGGCGACCTTCGGACGGAAATCGGCGGTGAGCTTGTCGAGATCCGGTTCGTCGCGCGTCAGCACCTGAATCCAGAGGTCGCCCATCTCGTCCGATGACCGTTGTCCCCAGCGCGCGCGCTTCGGCGGATGCTCCGGATTGCGCAGATTGTCCGGCGAGTTGTCGTACACGTAGCGCATCGACAGCGTCGTGCCCTTCGGCAGACGAAACGGCGCGGCGTAGCGATAGACGTGCTGCCAGCGGAAATCCCAGTCCCGGATGTGAATGAGCGGCTTCACGGTGCCGTCCGGCAGCCGCGCCTCGCCGCGCACGTCGCGCGCGCGATAGTGCGCGTGCGGCTGCACCGCCTGCACCTCGACGTCGACCGGCAGCGTGTACGAATCGGTGATCGTGTAGGCCTTCTCGCCGGCCGGAATGTCGATGCCCTGCCGTCCGATCCTCAACATCGCCGGCGTGCGCGCCGGCGGCCGATCGCCGAAGTACAACCCGATCGACGGCTGCACGGCTTCCGGCTTGCCGCTCGGCTGCATGTGAATCTGGACGACGAGATCGGTCTGGCGATCGAGACGCCACGCCAGATCGTCGGGCAGCAGCGGCGCAACCTGTCCAGGCGTCCAGCCGAGGAAGTGGCCGTCGGGATACTGAGCCGAGTGCGGAATCAATCCGTTATAGCCCGGACCAGGATCGGCCTCGTCCAGCGCGCGTGACGCGCCGGTGTGATCGACGCGGATGTTCGCGTGATGCACGACCTTCGGATTGCCCGGCCGAAACTCGAGGCCGCGGACGAAGCGCAGGCGATCGACCGGCAGCGGGATGACGAAGACGCGAAACACGTCGGTCCCCTCGGCCTGCAGCGTGTACGGCTGCGGCAGCGAGACGACGAGATCCGGCGCGCCAAGCTGCCAGCCTTCGGTCCATGCGCGCCTGCCCTGAGCCTGTCGAAGGGGCGAGGCCGCGTCGTGCGCGTTTGCGGGCGAACCTTCGGGCGCTCCCGCATCCACCCACTGCTGAATCCGCGCGATTTCGTCGCCGGTGAGCGGCTCCTGTCCGATGAACGGCCCGTTCCCGGGATCCGCTTTCCACGGCGGCATGAAGCGCTTCTTCGTGACGTCCGCAATCTGCGTGGCGCGGCGCTTCACGTCGCCGTAGGTGAGCAGGCTGAACGGCGCGGAGCCCGACGGGTGATGACACATGCCGCAGCGATCGTTGACGAGCGGCGCGATGTCTTTGGTGTAGGTGATTGGAGCAGCGACCGCATTCGCACCGCTCGTCAACACCAAGGACACCAAAGACACGAAGGAAATGAAAGTACGGTTCTCTCCTTTGTGTCCTTGGTGTCCTTTGTGTTCGATCGGCGATGGTATGGTGCTCACTTGAAATCCGCGATGTAGCAGCCGACGGCCTGCGTCACCGGATTTTTCACCGGCTCTCCCGCGACGACGGCAGTCAGCGCGTCGGCGAGATCGTGGACCTGCGCCGCCGGACGCTCGAGGCCGAGATCGACATAGCGGTCGTCGATGCGGCCGTGATAGACGATGCGGCCGCCGGCGTAGACGGCGGCTTCGGGCGTCACCGCAACGCCGGCGAACTTCACGAGCGCGTGCTTCGGATCGCGGAGCGCCTGGGTCGCGCCGGCATACGCGAACGCGCCCATGTGCTCGAGGATGGCGCGCCGATCGTCGGCGGGATTTGGATAGACGAGTTTGAACAACACGCCCTTCGGCCCGAACCTCGTCGCGAGGCGGCGCACTTCCGGCGCATAACGGTTCGAGATCGGGCAGTCGGTGCTGGTGAAGAGAAACACGATCGCCTTGATGCCGGCCGGCACGCTGAGCGGATCGACTTCGCCGCCCTCGGGAAATTCGACGCGCACCTGTGCCGATCCGGCGCTCGCGAACACCAGAAACGCGATGACCAGGGCAGGCCGCATGGGACGAAAGATAGCACGGGATAAACTGTCGGCACCCGTGTCGACGAAACGTCGAGCCGCGCGCGCGGCGCTGACCCGCACCGCCGTCAAGGGCTGAGGGGCTGAGACGTGAGGTTCGTGGCGCTCGTTGTCGACGTCGTCCTGATCGCGGCAATTGCTGCCGGGCTGGCGATTGCGTGCGGGTGGGCGGGGACCTTTCACGCCGGACCGTGGATGGTGAAAGCGACCTCCGCGCACAATCCGATCGCGATCGCAGCAGCCGCGCTCGTGATTCGGTCGCTCGCACCCGAAGCGCCCTTCCTGGCGGTCGTCCCGATTCTGGCGCTTCCGCGTCGCGCTCTCCACGGGTGGCATCGCGTACATGATGGGCTGCTCGGCCTCGGCGGCCATCGCGCCACACAGTGCCTGTTCGCGATCATGGCCGCATCACTGGTGCTGAAGCTCGCCCTCGCGTACCTGCATCCCGGCTTCTGGACCGGCGACGACGTCGAGATTCACGAGATGACGTTCGCGCGCCTGTTCGGACATTCGTGGCTCGCATGGAACATCCGGAGTCCGTTCTATCCACTCGGATTCATTTATCCGTTTCAGGCCCTGGTTGCCGCGGCAGGATACGCCGACCCCGCGTCGCTCGTGCTCGCCGGACGCAGCGTCGTGGCGACGTTCACCGTTGCCACGCTGTGGCTGACGTTCCACGTCGCGCGACGAGTGTTCGCGAGCGTCCCCGTGGCCCTTTTGAGCGTGCTGATCCTCGCCACGAACAAGCTGCACGTCGCGACCGGCACGACGGAATTGCCCCGCCCGGTGGCGGCATTCTTCGTGCTGGCGGCATTCTGGCTGTTGACCGCTTCGCGCCGCGATGCTGCGGCGTGCATCGCCGGTTCACTGATCGGCGTCGCAGCGGCGATGCGATTCAGCGAGGAAGTGTTCCTCGTCCCAGCGGTGCTGCAGATGTGTGCCGCTCGACGATGGCGAGCGGTGCTGATGATCAGCGTGGGGTTCGCGGTTGTGGCGCTGACGACGTTGGGGGCGATCGACGCCGTGTACTGGGGACAGCCGTTCTACAGCCTGACGAACGTCGTCGATTTCACTCTGACCAGGCGGCTGTCCACGCGGGGATTTCAGCCGTGGTACGAGTACGTGCGAGCTATCCCGTCGTGGACGAACGCCGCCGCGATCGCACTCGCGATTTACGGTGCGGTCAGCCTTCGATTGTGGGCCGTCGCGGGCTGGGCATGCGTCCCGATGCTGATGCTCAGCATCCTCCCGCACAAGGAGCCGCGGTACCTCGTACCAATTCTGCCGTTCTTCGCGATGCTCGTGTCGGCTGGTCTCTGGCAAGCAATCGTGTGGGTGTCGACCTCGGCGCCAACGATAGACGACCGCTTGCGCGAGCGCGCGGCCTTGATTCTCGCCGCGGCCGTCCTCGCGGTGCTGATGACCGAGCCGACCGAGTACGTGCTGCCACGCGGCGACGACGGCATCGCCATCGCGCGCTACATCGCAGCGAACGGCGCGACCGACGGCGTCGTGGCCGAGGAAGCATGGAACATCGGCGGCCGGATCTACCTGTCCGAAGCGAATCCGCTGCTCGACATCGACGCGTCCAACCTTCGCGATCGCGCTCGCCTCGCGACGATAATCCGCACACCAGGCGTCAAGTGGCTCGTATTGCAAGAGGAACACCTGCGCGGCTCCGATTGCGAGTCCACCATCGCGGCCGCAGGATTCGATCGAGTCGTCCTGCCAGGCGCCTCGGCGTACCGTGTCTATCGACGGCGCGGGCCGATCGCATAAATAAGAACGAAAGGCCGAGACCGCGCGCTTTCACGCCAAAAAGTTGGATAGCGTCCCGACGGATCCGAGTCACGCGCAAAAAGTGGGTTGCCGCGCCGACTGGCCGTCCCTACCATCTGTCGATCGTCAACCGAATGACGGAGGCTCTTACATGCGGACGAAGGTCGTCGCTCAGGCGCTGTTCATCGCGTTGGCCTCGCTGGTGGTGTTGCCAGCGGCCGCGCGCGCGCAAAGTTCGATTGCTGGAACGGTCAAGGACACCACGGGGGCAGTGCTTCCCGGCGTCACGGTCGAAGCGAGCAGTCCCGCACTCATCGAAAAAACCCGTGCGGTCGTCAGCGATACGCAGGGCAACTACAAGATCGTCGATCTGCGTCCCGGCACGTACACGCTCACGTTCGCGCTCGCCGCCTTTCAAACCGTCAGACGCGAAGGGCTGGAGCTGCCGTCGAACTTCACGATGACGGTGAACGGCGATCTCAAGGTCGGCTCACTCGAGGAAACGCTGACCGTGACGGGCGCGTCACCCGTCGTCGACGTGCAGACCGCTGCGAAAGCGCAGGTGCTCAATCGCGAAGTGCTCGATTCGGTGCCGACGGGACGCACCATCCAGGGCCTCGGCCAGCTCGTCACCGGCATCACGCTGAGCACGCCCGATGTCGGCGGCACGCGCGCGATGCAGCAGACCTATATGTCGGCGCACGGAATGATCAGCTCGCAAGATCAACAAGAACCGCGGCCATGCGATGACGGCCGGCTACGATTCGAACCAGGCGTCGATCGTCTGGACCTCGCCGCTCTACATGACCGGCTCGGCGAAGTTGACCTCCACGCTCACCAACCGGCTGTTGCTCGAGGCCGGTTATTCCACGAACTACGAGCGCTACAACACGCTCTATCAGGCAGGCCTCGAAAAACCGTTCCGCTCGCCTGAATGGTACGCGGTCGTGAACAAACAGGACTCGGCGCGCGGCACCGAGTACGGCGCGGGACGAACGAACCAGGGAATGTATCCGGATCGGTTCAACACGCAGGCCTCGATCTCGTACGTCACCGGCACGCACAGCTACAAGTTTGGATTCCAGGACACGTGGGGCACGTACACGCAGTTCCGGGGCGCGAACGGCGATCTGCGTCAGTTCTATCAGAACGGCGTTCCGTTCCAGGTTCAGATTCTCAACACGCCGGTCCGGTTCGAAGACGACCTCAACGCCGACATCGGGTTGTACGCGCAGGACACCTGGAGCTTCAGGCGGCTCACGGTGAACTACGGCGCACGCTACGAGTACTTCAGCTCGCAGGTGGCGCAGGAATCGTCGGGCGTCGGCCGCTTCGTCGGCGCGCGCGAGTTCGGCCCGATCAAGATGCCCACGTGGAAATCGTTCTCACCGCGCAGCAGCGTCGTGTACGACCTCAGAGGCAACGGCAAAACCGCGCTCAAGTTCGGGCTGAGCAAGTATCAGCAGGCGGGCACGATGGCGTTCGCCAACGCGTACAACCCGCTGGCGCTCCTGACCGCCAACGTCGCGTGGACCGATCTCAACGGCGACGACATCGCGCAAGGCGAGCTGGGCTGCACTTATCTCACGCCGGGCCGCGAGATCAACCTCGCGCAGCTCCCACGCAACTTCGGCACGGCGAACCTCAGCGTGGTCGATCCCGACATCAAACGGATGTACAACGTCGAAACCAACATTCAGGTGCAGCACGAGCTGATGCCGGGCGTGTCGCTCAACGCCGCTGGTTCCACCGCGACTACTACAACCTCCGCGTGCGCGACAACACGGCGGTCCGTCCGTCCGATTTCACGGCGCAGAACATCGTCAGCCCGCTCGACGGCAAGGTGATCACGGTTTACAACGTGAGCCGCGACAAGGTGGCGGCGCTCAGCACGGTCGACAGAACCGCGCCCGATCGGAAGGCCTGGTACAACGGGTTCGAGGCGACGTTCAACGCACGGCTGCCGCGCGGCAGCACGGTGTTCGGCGGCTACACGACCGAACGGGTGATCGAAGTCCTCGGCGACGAGCCGTCGAATCCGAACTTCCTCTTGTACTGCGATCAGCGTGACAGCGGCATTCCGTGGCGCGGCCAATTCAAGCTCGCCGGCACGTATCAGATTGGTTACGGCGTCCAGGTCGGCGCGTCGTTCCAGAGTCTGCCCGGCTACATCAATGCGGGCGCCGGCACGCTGCCGCTCTACGGCTTCTTCGGCGCGACGAGCTCCAACGTGAACGCCAACGCGCCGAACGGCGCCGGGACGGTCTGGTTGATCACGCCGACGACGCGCTACGCGGCCAACTGCACCGGCCCGTGCACGCCGGGCGCAATTGTCAATCCGGGGATGACGGTGTCGTCGATGTCGGTGCCGCTCGTGCCGCCGGCGACCGAGCTCTCGGACCGCGTCAATCAGCTCGACCTCAACGTGGGCAAGTGGATCAAGGCGGGCAGCATTCAGTTCCAGCCGCGGCTCGACGTGTTCAACACGCTGAACCGGAGTGACGTCGTGGTGGTCCGATCGCTGAACTACGGCACGTCTTCGTACTTCCAGCCCGCGACCGTCATCCAGGGGCGCATCATTCAGCTCGGATTGAACATGCGCTGGTGAGCCCTCAAACGCGCGCTACCTGAGGCACGCCACGAAAGCACGAAAACACGAAATTCTTTTTCGTGATTTCGTGTTTTCGTGGTTGCGTTTGTGGCGGGTGGTTGCGCTCGATTACATATCACCACTTCATCTGCACGCCCACCCGCACCTGACGACCCTGCAGGATGCTCGAGGGCACCAGGTAGCTCGCCGTGGTCGCGTTCGTCGATCGGTACGACAGCTCCGTGCTGGCGTTGAACGCGTTGAAGATGTCGAGCTGTCCCTGGATGCGCGTCCGTCCCACGTTGAACCACTTGCCGAAGCTCAGATCGAGCTGATTGAGCCGCGGCAGGAATTCGATGCCGGGGGCGGCGAGCGGCACGGTGAGCGATGACGAGGTGAGCGCCGGGATCACGAGCGCGCCGGCGGGACACGGCGCCGGACAGTTCGCCGGGTACCGCGTCGTCGGACTCAGGAGCCACTGCGTGCCGACCGGACTGCCGGTATCGCCGTAACCCGGACCGCTGATCTTGTTGCCGGTCGTCGTGAACCCGCCGGTGGGCCGGCCCGCGAGACTCTGGAGCGCAGCGCTCACCTGAATTCCCCACCGCAACGGATACGTCCCCGACAGCTTGAGCTGCGGCCGGTACGGAATGTCGTTGTCCGCGTCGTCGCAGTACAACAGCATGTTCGGATCGTCCGGCTCGTCGCAGATGTTCCGCATCGTCCGCTCGGTCACGAACCCGCCGAAGATCATCGCGCCGCCGGGCAGCCGCGCGTTGACGTTGAAATCGACGCC
>DASYQZ010000118.1:0-2295 GCA_036004865.1 Vicinamibacterales bacterium | reverse complement strand
CGATCGCGATCCCGATTCCGCGGCGTGACTCGTCGTGCTGCCGGTGCGGCCGGTGATCGCCATCGAGGATCTCGTCAAGCAGTACGGACGCTTCACCGCGGTCGACGGCGTCAGCCTCGACGTGAAGCCCGGCGAGATCCACGGCTTTCTGGGACCGAACGGCGCCGGCAAGACCACGACGCTCCGCATGATTGCCGGACTCCTGAAGCCGACTTCCGGCCGGGTGCTCGTGAACGGCCACGACGTGGCGATCGAGCCCGAGGCGGCGAAGGCGTCGCTCGGGTTCATTCCCGATCGCCCGTTCATCTACGAGAAGCTGACCGCCGGCGAGTTTCTCCGGTTTCATGGCGGCCTCTACGGCCTGCCCGACGAGGGCCTCGACGAGCGCGCCCGCGAGATGCTCGAGCTGTTCGACCTCGCGCGCTGGGAGCACGAGCTCGTCGAGAGCTTCTCGCACGGCATGAAGCAGCGGCTCGTGATGTGCGCCGCGTTTCTCCATCGTCCGCGCGCCGTCGTCGTCGACGAGCCGATGGTCGGCCTCGATCCGCGCGGCGCGCGGCTCATCAAAGACGTCTTCCGTACGATGAGCGCGCGCGGCGTCGCGATTCTGATGAGCACGCACACGCTCGAAGTCGCGCAGGAGATGTGCGAGCGCATCAGCATCATCCTCAAAGGGCGCATCATCGCGCGCGGCACCGTGCCCGAAATCCGCGCGATGGGCGACGGCCACGACGATCACCTGACGTCGGTGTTTCTCAAGCTGACCGGCGGCAGCGGGCTGCAGGAGATCGACGAGATCATCTGATGGTTCGCGCATTTCCATATCTGCTGCGCCCTCACCTGTTCGCGACGCGCAATCGCGCGCGGCGGCGCGAGCGCGGCGACTCGACGCGCGGGCTGCTCTTCGGCGGCATCGGCGTCGTGGTCTGTGCCGTGTTGTTTCAGGCCTCGGTGTGGCTGACGGGCCAGCTCACCGATTATGCGGAGCTCGGCGACTATCTGCTGCGGCTCGGACTCTCGTGGTTGTTTCTCACCTTCCTGTCGTTCCTGGCGTTCAGCGGCGTCGTCACCGCGCTGTCGACATTTTTTCTCGCCGACGATCTGCGTCTCCTCGTCGCGGCGCCCGTGGCGACGCGGCGGCTCTTTCACGCGCGGTTTCTTCGCACCGTGGCGCAGGCGTCGTGGATGGTCGTCATCTTTCTGGTGCCGGTGCTCATGGGCGTGGGCTGGGCGCGGTGCGCGGGGCCCGGCTACTACCTGATGTCGGTCCTCACGATCGTGCCGTTCTCGATCATTCCGGTCGCGGCGGGGACCGGGGCGACGCTCGTGCTCGTGAACACGTTTCCGGCGCGCCGGGCGCGCGACCTGCTGATGCTCATGGGGCTGCTGTTCGCGGCGAGCCTGGTGATCCTGCTGCGTTTCATCCGGCCGGAGCAGCTGCTCAGGGTCGAATCGCTGCCCGATCTCACCGACTTCTTCGCGACGCTGCAGTCGCCGATCACGCCGCTCCTGCCGTCGTTCTGGGCGGGGGAGACGATCTTCGCGACGCTGCGCGGCGGCCGCGATCTGCTGCACGCGGGCGCGCTGTGGACGACGGCGCTGGCGTCGGTCGTGATCCTGAGAGCGGCCAGCGAACGGTGGTACTTCGCCGGCTACAGCCGATCGCAGGAAGCGCCGAAGGCGCGCTTCACAAGGTTCCGCTCGCTCGATGTCGTCGCGCGCGTGCTGCCGCTGTCGACCGTGCGGCGCCAGCTGCTCGTCAAGGACCTGAAGATCTTCCTCCGCGACGTCGGTCAGTGGTCGCAGCTTCTGCTGCTGCTCGCGCTGGTCCTCGTGTACCTCTACAACTTCCGCGTGCTCGATCTCCAGCGGATTCCGTACATGAGCGGGTTTCTGAAAAACGTCTACGCGTTCCTCAACCTGGGCATGGCCGGATTCGTGATGGCGACCCTGGCGGTGCGCTTCGTGTTTCCGGCGGTGTCGTCCGAAGGCAACGCGTTCTGGATCATCCGCACCGCGCCGATCTCGCTGCGCGACTTTCTCTGGTCGAAGTTCTGGACCGGCCTGGTGCCAGTCATCGTCCTGACCGAGTTCCTGACGGTCGTCGCCAACGAGTTCCTCGGCGTGGATCCGTTTCTGAAAGTGATGGCGGCATTCGCGATCGTCTTCATGAGCTTCGCGCTGGTCGGGATGGCGACCGGCCTCGGCGCCAGGTATCCGCGCTTCGGCGCGGACGTGAGTCAGGCCGCGGGATCGTACGGCGGCGTCGCGTTCATGCTGCAGGCCGTGCTGTTC
>DASYQZ010000117.1:0-8740 GCA_036004865.1 Vicinamibacterales bacterium | reverse complement strand
GCCGATGCCTCGGCGATTCCGACGTTCCACGTCGCGGCGCTCGCACGTCAGCGCGTGACCGTCTGCCTGACGGGCGACGGCGGCGACGAGCTCTTCGCGGGCTACACGCCGTACGCCGACGCGCTGGCGCGCGCCGGCTCCGCACCGTTCGCGGCGCTGCGCCGGGTCATCGGCGCCGGCGCCCGTTACGTGCCGGTGCACGCGCGCGGCAAGGGACGGCTGTCCACGATGGCGCTCGGACCGGAAGCCTGGTTCGTGTGGCGGCGGACGGTCTTCCCCGACTATCTGCTCGAAGCCGTCGTCGATCGCGATGTGTTGAGCGCCGCCGGGCGACTGCCCGAGCAGCGCGCGGTCGACGACCTGCGATCCTCGCGAGGCACGCTGTTGTCGCGGCTGCAGCGGTGGGATCAGCGCCATTACCTGCCCGACGACATCCTCGTGAAAGTGGATCGCGCGACGATGGCGCATTCGCTCGAAGCGCGATCGCCGCTGCTCGATCACCACGTGATCGAGCTCGCTGCCGCGCAAACCCCGGCGCGGCACGGCGACGCGAACGCCACGAAACGGCTGTTCCGCCGGGTGATCGCAGAGTGGGTTCCTCCGGCCGTCCTCGATCGTCCGAAGCGCGGCTTCGGCGTGCCGCTGCGGAAATGGCTTCGAGAAGGACTCATCGGCTGGTCGCGGGACGTTCTGGTCGACGCGCGCACGACGCAGCGCGGATGGACCAACGCGCGCGAGGTTGCGACGCTGCTCCGGCAGCACGAGACCGGATCGCGCGATCACGCCAAGCGCATCTGGGCGCTCGTGTGCCTCGAGCTGTGGGCGCGGCGTCACGTCGACCGCACCGCCGACACCCGGGAGCGCGCATGCGCGTGACGATGCTCGTGCGGTGTCTGGCGATGATGCGGGGCGGCGGCGAAACGCGGCACCTCGCGTGGATTCGGGCGCTGACGGCGATGGGCGTCGAGGTTGACGTGATTGCCGGACGGCCGCTCTTCAGAGCGATGCGGCATCCGATCGACGAAGTGCCCGCCACGATCATCCGGTCGCCGTACGCGCGCGATGCCGTGTATCGATGGCAGCGGCGCCGCGGATTCGGCCGTCTCGGCGTGGCGGCGCTTCATGCCGACGAAGAGCTGTTCTGCCGCGCCGCCTGGCGTCACATCGCGGCGCGATCGACGCCGCCCGATGTCGTGCATGCGCATGCGCTGCATCAAGCCGCGCGGCTCCGCCGCCGCGCCATTCCGGTCGTGATCAATCTGCCGGGCCCGCCAGCGCCGCGGTACCGTGACGACCTGCGCGAAGCGGACGCGCTCGTCTCGGACGGATGGGGCGCGGAACATTTGCCGGCGCTGATTGGCTTGCCGGTCGAACCGATTGTCAAGGGGGTCGACTCGTCGCTCTTCACGCCGGAGGGTGCGAACCGGCGAGCGGAGCTCGATCTGGCGCGCAAGCGCGTCGTGCTCACGGTCAGCCGGCTGGTGCCGATCAAGAACGTGTCGCTGCTCGTGCGCGCGTTCGCTCAGGCACGAGCCACTCGCGCCGACCTCTCTCTGATCGTCGTGGGAGACGGTCCCGAGCGGAAACGGATCGACGCCGAAGTTCGCGCCCTCGGCGTGGGCGACGCCGTCAGGTTCGCCGGCTACGTGCCGCATGCCGAGACGCCGTCGTGGTACCGGACGGCCGACCTGTTCGCGCTCTCATCCGACTTCGACAATTCCCCGAACGTCGTGCTCGAGGCGATGGCGTGCGGGCTGCCGATTGTCGCGACCGATGTGGGCGGCCTGCGGCACTTCGTGACGCCGGGGCGTCACGGCGAGCTGGTGCCGGCGGGCGACGCCGCGGCGATGGCGGCGGGGATCGGGGACATGGTGGCCGCGCAGCCGGCGGCGCGCGCGATCGGCGCCCGCAATCGCGCCGACGTCGTGGCGAAGTTTTCGTGGAGCGAAAGCGCCCGCCAGCTGCGCGACGTGTACGAACGCGTGTGCGCGTCGCGCGGCCATGCGCGCGCGACGGCATGAAGGTCGCGCTGCGAGACGATGACACGTCCTACTTCACGACGCCCGGCGCGCTCGAGCAGATCTACGACGGCGTGTGGCAGCGGATTCCGGTCTGCCTGGCGACCGTACCGTTTGCGATCGGTTACGAGCGGCCCGGCATTCCGCACGAGCATTGGCACGACGGGCAGCCGCGGCCGCTCGACGGCAATCCCGCGTTGGTCGAGGCGTTGAAGCACCACCTTCACGAAGGACGGGCGACGGTCGCGCTTCACGGCTACACGCACGAGGACTTCCCGGCCGGCTTCGAGTTCCAGGCCGCGCCGGACTTGCCGCGCCGCGTCGGCGAAGGACGCGCGTATCTGCAGCGGCTGCTCGGGACGGGCATCTCGATTTTCGTGCCGCCTCACAACGCGCTGTCGCGCGAGGGACTCGACGCCGTCAGCCGCGCCGGCTTGAATCTGCTCGGATCGTTTCTCTCGTTTCATCCGCGGCACCGCCGGTGGGACGGCCGGACGTTCGCCAACTGGCGGCGCGTGCGCGCGTACCGCGCGCGAACCGGCCGCTCGCGGGACGATCGGTTCGTGTATCCACACGTGCTGCGCTACACGCGTCATGCGGAATTCGGGTGCCACAGCCTGATTCCCGGCACGACGCTCGACGAATTGACGAGAGGTTTCGAGGAAGCGCGGCAGGCGGGCGGCGATTTCTGCCTGGCGACGCATCACTGGGAAGTCGACCTGACGCTCAGAGACGTGATGCGCCGCTTTCTCGACCACGCATCGCGGTACGCCGACGTGAGATTCGTGAGCGCCGAGGCGCTCTTCACCGCATGACCGTGCGCGCGAACGTGCCGGCCACCGAGTGGGGTCGGCGCGCCTCGACGTTGTATCAGCGTGAGTACGCGCAACAGTATCGCGCGCACGACGAGGCGCTCGGCGGCGTCGCCGCCTTCGTCTTTCTCTCGGAGTGGATCGGTCGCGTCGCCGCGTCGTGTCCGCCGCGATTCTCGGCGCTCGATCTGGGCTGCGGCACCGGCCGGTACTTCTGGGCGATTCAGGGCGCTGCGGCGATCGTCGGCATCGACGCGTCGGCGGCCATGCTGGAGCAGGCTCGCCAGCCGCTCGACGCGAATCGGATCAGCGCGACGTCGATCCAATTGATCGAAGGCGATTTGCTCACGTACCCCTTCGAAGCACGAAGCTTCGATCTCGTGTATGCGATCGGCGTTCTGGCCGAGCATTCGCCGCTCGACGGCCGCGTCGTGTCGAACGTCGCGCGATGGCTGAAGCCGGGCGGCGGCTTCGCGTTCACCACCGTTCATCCCGACTCGCCGTCGATCCCGCGGACCGTCGGCCGCACGCTCGGACACTGGATGGCGCCGCTGACGGGCGGCGCGCTGCGGCGCTCGTTGAGGCGTGCGCTCCTGAGCGGCGGGCTCTACGCGGACGAGATGCGAGTCCGCGAGCTGCTGACGCCGTCGTTCGACATCGAATCGCTCTCCACCTTCGAGTCCGAGGCGCACCTGCACTGCGTCTGCGTGGCGCGAAAGCCTTCATGACGTTGAACAACGGTGCTGGCCGATGAGCCGCTGGTACGCCGGCCGTCCGGTGCTCGTGCTCGGCGGACTCGGATTCCTCGGCGTGAACGTATCGCGGACTCTTCTCGAGCGCGAGTCGCGCCTGACCATCGTGACGCGGTCTCGCGGCCGCCACGCCGAATCGGCCGCACGGTTCGAGTCGAGTGGCGCGCGCGTCGTCGAAGCCGACGTGCGCGACGCGAGCGCGATGTGCCGCGTCGTTCGCAATCAGGACGTGATCTTCAACTTGTCGGGCCAGTCGGGCGCTGTCGCGAGCATGGACGATCCGTGGACCGACCTCGACGTCAACTGCCGCGGCAACCTCACGGTGCTCGAAGCGTTGCGGACTGAGAATGGCGCCGCCGCGCACGTGTTCGCCGGCTCACGCCTCGAGTACGGACGACCGCTCACGACGCCGGTGGGACCGGTGAAACCGGTGGGCGAAGACGCCGCGATGCAGCCGCTCTGTCTGCATGCCGTGCACAAGATCGCGGTCGAACATTACCTTCACGTGTACCGCCGCGTGTACCGGCTGCGCTCGACGGTGGCGCGCCTCACGAATCCGTACGGGCCCGGTCAGCCCGAAGAGCGCGTCGAGTACGGCGTCGTCAACCGGCTGGTCCATCTCGCGCTCGAGAACAAGGCGCTGCCGATCTACGGCAACGGCTCGCAGGCGCGCGATTACATCTACATCGACGATGCGGTCGATGCGCTGCTGGCGCTGGGCGCGTCGGAAGCGTCCAACGGCCACGCGTACAACGTCGGCACTGGCGTCGGCATCCGGTTGGCCGACATGGCGCGCCGGATCACCGAACACGCCGGTGGAGGCCGCCTCGAGTTCGTCCCGTGGCCGGCGATGGCGGAACGGATCGAGACCGGCGATTTCGTCGCCGACGTCGCCCGGATCGCGGCTGACGTCGGATGGCGGCCGCGCGTCGATCTGGACGAGGGGCTGCGCCGGACCGTCGCGTTCTACCGCAGCAGGGCGATTCACTCGTGAGCCGCGTGCGCGTGGTCTATCTCGCTCACACGTTCAACGTCGGCGGCGCCGAAGAGATGGTGCTGAACCTCGTACGCCATCTTCCGGCCGAGCGCTTCGAGCCGCACGTGTGCTGCATTCACGCGCGCGGACCGATCGGCGAGGAAATCGCGCGCACCGGGACGCCGGTCGCCTCGCTGGGGCTGACGCCCGGTCTGCGGCATCCGCTGGCCGTCGCCGCGATCCGCCGTTACCTGCGCGACACGAACCCGGCGATCGTTCACACGTTCCTCCTCACGGCGAGCCTTTACGGCCGGGTGGCCGCGATCCTCGCGCGCGTCCGCATCATCGTCGGCACCGAGGTGAACATCTACGAGCGCAAGCGGCGCGCACACGTCTGGGCCGAGCGCCTGCTGATGGCGGGCACCGACTGCGTGGTCGCGTCCGCTCAGTCGGTGAAGGCGTTCTACGAGCGTCAGGTGCACGCGGATCCGTCAAAGGTGACGGTGATTTACAACGCGGTCGATTTCAGCCAGCTGCAGGTGACGCTGCCTCGTGCCGAATTGCGCCGCTCGCTCCGTCTTCCGGCGGGTGCGTTCGTCGCGGGGACGATCGCGCGGTTGACCGAGCAGAAGGGGCACGCCGTGCTGTTCGCCGCGTTGAACGGCGCGCCCGAACTCCAACACGTGCACCTGCTCGTGATTGGCGATGGCGATCTCCGCGGCCGGCTCGAAACCGACGTCATCGATCGCGGACTGCAGTCGCGCGTCCACTTCCTCGGTGCGCGCCGCGATCTCGGGAATCTCCTCGCGGCGATGGACGCCTTCGTGCTGCCGTCGCTCTGGGAAGGTCTGCCGCTCTCGCTCGTGCTGGCGATGGGTGCACAACTGCCGGTCGTCTCGACGACTGTTGCCGGCATTCCGGAAGTGGTGACCGACGGCGCGACCGGGCTGCTGGTGCCGCCTGGTGATGCGGCGAGCCTGCGCCGCGCGCTCGTGCGTGTGGTGATCGATCGTGATGAGGCCGCTCGGTTCGGCCGCGCAGCGCGCGCGTCGGTACTGCCTCGCTTCGGCATCGATCGGTACGTCTCGAGCGTGGTGAATCTGTACGAGCAGCTGCTCGGTGAAGCGGGGCAATGGCGTCCGCAGGTCGCATGAAGCTCGGCATCGTCTATCACATGCCGTTCTGGCAGGACGCCGACGGCACATTGTGGGAGGCGGAAGGGTCGTTCGCGCGCTACGTCGACTCGCTGGCGCCGTACGTCGACGAGATCTCGTTGTGCGTGCCGGTATTTCGCGCGCCGCAGGCGCGAGGGACGCGGCTGCAGGCGGAGAACGTGCGGCTGGCGCCGCTGCCATTCTTCGACGGCCCCCGGCACTTCTATCCGAAGCTGCCGCAGGTGCTCATGCGCATCGCGCGGTGGTTGCCGCGCATCGACGTCTTGCACTGTCGCGTCCCGACGCCGGCCGCGTATCCCGCGTTCGTGGCGGCGCGCGTGCTCGCGAAGCCGGTGTTTCTGCTCGTCGTCGGCGACTTGAAGGCGCTGCAGCCGTCGATGCCGTATCGCGGCGTGAAGAAACCGCTGTGGGCCGCGTACACGGCGATCGAGGAATGGGCGCTGGCGCGAATGGCGCGGCACTCGCTGACGTTCGCGAACGGCGCGGCGCTGGCGCGCAAGCACGATCGGCCCGGCGCGCCCGTCGTCGAGACGAGGACGACGACGATCAGCGCGCACGACATCTCGAATCGGATGGACACGTGTGAAGGCACCACGATTCGCCTGCTGACGGTGAGCCGCATCGACCCGCGCAAGGGACTGCGATGTCTGCCCGGCGCCGTGGCGGCGCTGCGCGCGGCCGGCGCCGACATCGACCTCGACGTCGTCGGACCGGCGGTCGGCCGCCCCGGCGAAGTCGAGCGCGACGCGATCGAGGCCGAGGCGGCGGCACTTGGCGTCCGCGATCGTGTCCGCTGCATCGGCGCGGTGGCGCTGCAGGATCTGTTGCCGCTCTACCGGCAGTACGACGTGTTCGTGCTGCCGACGCTCCCCGGCGAGGGCATTCCGCGCGTGCTTCTCGAAGCGATGGCCGCGGGGCTGCCGATCGTCACGACGCGCGTCGCCGGCATTCCAAGCCTGATCGCGCACGAGCACAATGGGCTGCTGATCGATGAACCGACCGCGGCCGCGGTTGCCGCCGCCGTCCGGCGAATCATCCACGACCCCATGCTCAGGCAGCAGTTGATCCGCGCAGGATACGAGACCGCGCGGGCCTCGACTCTCGAGCGCCAGGCGGCGAGCATGATGAGCGTCGTGTCGCGCCGCCTCGGTGTCGCGCTGCGACCGGTCGTGGCCGCCACAACATGACCCGGCGTCTTCGCGTCTGCTTCGTGCTGCCCTCACTGAACGGTGGAGGCGCCGAGCGCGCAGCGGTCGCGATCCTGAACGCCATGGACGGCTCGGCATGGGATCGATCGATGTACCTGTTCAAGCGGGAAGGTCCGTATCTTGGCGACGTGTCTTCGTCGGTGCGGCTGTCGTCCGGGCAGACGGCCTCCCGCCGCGGACGGCTCGCCGAGCTGCGGCGCTATTTTCGCGAGACCCGTCCCGACGTGATCGTGTCGTTTCTCAGCTACTTCACCGTCCTCGTCGCGGCGCGCGCGTCCGGCGCGCGCGCGCGCGTCGTCTTCAACCAGCAGACGCCGATGTCGGCGTTTCTCGACGATGCGGATTACCAGTGGCGCCGTCCGTGGTATCGCCGCGTGTTCAGCGCGGTGGCACGAGTCGCCTATGGCCGCGCCGATTTGATCGTGACGACGTCGCGCGGCGTCGCCGACGACCTCCGCGAGCGGTTCGGCGTGGCGCCGGGCCGCATCCGCATCGTTCACAACCCGGTGGATCTCGATCGCATTGCGGCGGCGGTCGCCGAGCCGATCGATGACGCGGTCCGCGCCGTGTGGAAGACGCCGGTCATCGTGACGGCCGGCCGTCTCGCCGAGGCGAAGAACCTGCCGCTGCTCGTGGACGCGATGGCATTGCTGCGCACGCGCGCGGCGGCCCAGCTCGTCATTCTCGGCGAGGGGGAGCAGGACGCCCGCATTCGCGCCCGCATCGCCGATCGCGGATTGACCGACTGCGTGCACCTGGTCGGCTTCCGTGCGAATCCATGGCGCTACTTCGCGAAGGCCGACGTGTTCGTGTTGACGTCGCGCTACGAAGGGTTCGGCAACGTGCTCATCGAGGCGATGGCGTGCGGCGTGCCGGTGGTCGCGACCGCGTCGCCCGGGACGCGCGAAATCATCGAGCACGGCGCCAACGGGTTCCTCGTCGAGGAGCACACGCCCGAGGCGGTCGCGTCGGGTCTCGCGCACGTGCTGACCGATGCGGCGTGCCGCGCGAAGCTCGCGCGCGGCGCGCTGGCGTCCGCGTCGCGCTATGCGCTTCCCCGGATTGCGCGCGAGTACGAATCGATCCTGCGGGAGCTCGCCGCATGACGGTCGTGACGATGGATCGCCCCGCGTGGTCGCCGCGGACTATCGCCGCGGGCGTCGGGGCCGGCGTCTCGCTCGGCGTCGCCTACACGCTCTCGCCGTCGACGGTGCTGTTCACCGTGGCGCTCGTGCCGCTGTTCAAGTGGGCCGGCGGCGGTGTGCGCGATCACGAGCGCCGTTGGCTGTTCGCGATCCTCGTCGCGGCGACCCTCGTCCGTGTCCTGCTGGTGCTGGGACTGTTTGCGGTCACCGACCACACGGCGGTGCCGTTCGGCAGCCTGTTCGGCGATGAGGAGTACTTCATCCGCCGCTCGCTGTGGATGCGAAACGTCGCGCTGGGGCTGCCGGTTCACCGGGCCGACTTCATCTACGCGTACGACGATTACAGCCGCACGAGCTTCCTCTACGTACTGGCGCTGTTCCAGACGCTCCTGGGTCCGGCGCCGTACGGGGCGCATCTGTTCAGCATCCTTTGTTATCTCGCGGCGTCAGTCGTGCTCTACCGGCTGGTCCGTCCGGCCTATGGCCGTCTGCCGGCGTTGCTCGGCCTCGTGCTGGTGTTGTTTCTGCCGAGCCTGTTCGCCTGGTCGGTGTCGGCGCTCAAGGAGCCCTGGTATTTCCTGACGATGAGCATCGGATTGGCCGCAGCGGTCACCGCCGGACGTCCAGGTCCGCTGATGAACCGGATCGGCGCGG
>DASYQZ010000116.1:0-27357 GCA_036004865.1 Vicinamibacterales bacterium | reverse complement strand
CTCCGCCGGCTACGCCGGCTCCGCGCCTGACACCAAAAACGGAAAAGCACAATGATCAGAAACTCCGATCAACTGTTACCCATGTCGCTGGACTAATTTGTTACCCATGTCCCCGGCCGATCACTCTCAACTCTCAGCTCTCAGCCCTCAGCTCTCAGTTGTGAACGGCTTTGTCTGTGATCTCGAGCGCGCGATCGATGATGCTGAACCCTTCCCGCAGCTCGGACTCGGTGATGCACAGCGGCGGGTTCGTGAAGAACGTGTGCCAGCGGACGAACGTGTAGAGCCCTTCCTGACGGAAAAATTTCCCGAGCGCCTGCATCTCGGCCGACGTGCCGTTGAACGGCGCCAGCGGCGTCTTCTTCGCCTTGTCGCGCACCAGCTCGATGAGGCCGAAGAGACCAATCGATCGCGCGGCGCCGACTGACGGATGCCGCAGCGCGAGGTCGGTCATCAAATCCGACATGAGCTTGCCCAGCCTGCGCGCGTTTTCGAGCAGCTTGTCGTCCTCGTACACCTGAATCGACGCGAGCGCCGCCGCGCACGCCAGCGGGTGGCTGTTGTAGGTGAGGCCGCCGTAGAACACCTTGTCCTGAAACTTGTCCGCGATCTCCCGCCGCATGCCCACCGCGCCGAGCTGCACGTACGCGCTCGTCAGCCCCTTCGCCATCGTGATCATGTCGGGCACGACGTTCCAGTGATTGATCGCGAACCACTCGCCGGTGCGGCCGAACCCCGCCATCACCTCGTCGCAGATCATCAGGATGCCGTGCTTGGTGCACAGCTCGCGCACGCCCTGCATGTAGCCGTCGGGCGGCACGAGGACGCCGTTGGTGCCGGTGACCGACTCGAGGATGAATGCCGCGATGGTGTTCGGTCCCTCGAGCTCGATGATCTCCTCGAGCATCCCGAGCGACTCCTCTGCCGACTCCCACCCGCGCTCGATGCCGTGATACGGATCGAGCACGTGGACGACGCCCGGCATCCCCGGCTCGTTCGCCCAGCGGCGCGGGTCGCCGGTCAGCATCATGCTGCCGTGCGTCGCGCCGTGGTACGAGCGGTAGCGCGCGAGGATCTTGTGCCGGCCGGTCGCGAGGCGCGCGAGCTTGATCGCGTTCTCGTTCGCTTCGGCGCCACCGTTGGTGAAGAAGAAGCAATCGATGTCGCCCGGCGCGATGGCCGCGAGCTTCGCGCCGAGGCGCGCGCGCGGCTCGGTCGCCATGAACGGGTTCGCGTAGGCGAGCACCTCGACCTGCTGCTGAATCGCGCGGACGACGCGCTCGTCGCCGTGGCCGATGTTGACGCACATCAACTGGCTGTTGAAGTCGATGAACCGCTTCCCCTCCGGCGTCCAGAAGTAGATCCCTTTCGCGCGCGCGACGGGAATGGGATCCACCTTGGACTGCGCGGTCCACTCGAAGAGCGTGTGCTTCTTCGACAGCGAGATCATCTCTTCGCCGGTCATCGTGCCAATCGTTTCAGTCGCCATCTCCAGCCCTTCTTTCAGCAACGGCGTTGCAAGCCAGCCACGCCTGTCGCCACGAAAACACGAAACCACGAAAACCCTTTTGTAATCGTTTCGTGTTTTCGTGGTTTCGTGGTTGCATTTTTTTCGTGGCTCGATCTTATTTCTTCAACATCTCTTCGCGCTTCGCCCGGAACTCGTTCCCCGGCTTCCACTCCGGCATCTTGTCCGCCTGCGCCACGCGATAACCGACTGCGAATAGTACTTTCAGATCCTCGGTCGTGCCCGACAGATCCCAGTCCGGCAGCACGACGTCCGTCGGCTGGTGATAACGTTTCTCGTTCCACTCGTTCCGAACCTGCTTCGCGTACTCCGGCGGCTTGCCGATGTAGTCGATGCCGGCGTCGGGATTCAGCGCCGGGACGCCCTGCTTGGCGAAATTGAAATGATCGGATCGGTAGTAAAACCCCTTCTCCGGCTCCGCGTCGCCGTGGACGACGCGGCCCTGTTCGGCGGCCGCGTCGCGCGCATAGTCGTCGAGGTCGGACGCGCCGAAGCCGATGAGCGTGAGATCTTTCGTCCTCCCGTGGACGTTCCAACTGTCCATGTTGATGTTCGCGACCGTCTTCGCGAGCGGATAGATCGGTGTCACGGTGTAGTACTGCGATCCGAGCAGTCCCTGCTCCTCCGCCGTCACCGCGAGGAAGAGGATCGACCGCTTCGGCGGCGGCTGCACCTGCTTGAACGCGCGCGCCACCTCGATGAGCGCCGCGCATCCGAGCGCATCGTCCTCCGCGCCGTGGAAGATGCCCTCGGGCGTCTTGCCGAAATGATCCCAGTGCGCCGTGTAGACGACGTACTCGTCCTTCAGCCTCGGATCGCGGCCCGGCAATTTGCCCAGCACGTTCTGTGACTGAATCGTCCGCAGCTTGTTGCGGATTGTCATCGATGCGTGGACGCCGAGCGGCACCGGCTTGAAGTCGCGCGTCGCCGCCTGCTGTTTCAGCGCATCGAAGTCCTGACCCGCCATCTTCAGGACGGCCTTGCTCTGATCGAGCGACATCCATCCTTCGATGGCCACGCGGCTCATGTTCTTGTCGGCCGTGACGAGATCGAACTGCTCGCCAGTCTTCCCCTGCACGACGTTGAACGGGTAGCCGGCCGGACCGGTCTCGTGCACGATCAGCGCGCCGGCCGCGCCCTTCTGCGCCGCGATCTCGTATTTGTAGGTCCAGCGGCCGTAGTAGGTCATCGCCTTGCCGTCAAACGTCTTGGGATCGAGCTCTTCCGCATTTCCGGGATCGGGCACCGGCGGATCGTTGACCAGCATCACGAGTGTCTTGCCCTTGACGTCGACGCCCTTGTAATCGTCCCAGTTGAACTCGGGCGCGACGACGCCGTAGCCGACGAAGATGAGCTCGGAGTTGTCGAGGCGCGCGCTGTCCGCGACATGTTTCGTCCACGCGACGACATCGTCTTTCCATTTGAGTGTGTGTTTCTCGCTGCCCTTCTGAATGACGAGCGGCGCCGGCGTGGGTGTGATGCCGACGAGCGGGACCTTCTGCACGTACGTGCCGTCGCTGTTGCCAGGCTCGAGTCCGGCGTTCTTGAACTGTTCGCTCAAGTACTTGACCGTGAGCTCCTCGCCTTTCGTGCCCGGCGCGCGTCCTTCGTACTCGTCCGACGAGAGAATTTTCGTGTGCGTCAGCAGCCCGTTGGCATCAATCGACGGCAACTGGCCGATGGCGACGTGCGGCGACGTGGACGGCGCGGTTTCCGCAGGCGCCGGTGACTTTCCACCGGAGGAGCACGCGACAGCAAAGAGGATGAGACCGAACCACCAAAATCTTTTCATGACGTGTTTCAGTCTATATCCCGCCGTCCATCAGGTCGAGCGTCGCCAGCGCGAGCACTTTCGTCGCGTTCACGAGGTCGTCGATCCGGCAGTACTCGTCCGGCTGATGCGCGAGCTCGAGCTCACCTGGGCCATAAGCCACGCAGTCCGGGACACCCGCAATCCGGGCCACGTGTTTGTGATCGTAGGTCCCCGGGCTCGCAATCAGCGTCGGCGCGGATCCGAGCACTCGCCGAATCGCGCCGTCCAGCGCGGCGACGACCGGCGAGCCCTGCGGCGTCAGCACCGGCTCGACGACCATCAAGTCGCGGAGCTCGTACTCGACGCCGGGCACCGACGCGAGCGTACGCCGGACCAGCGCGTCGAGCTCGTCTTTCACGGCGGCGAATTCTTCCTCGAGCAGGAACCGCCGATCGAAGATCGCGCGGCAGCGGTCCGCCACGCATGGCGTCTGAATGCCTTCGAGCGGCTGACCGCCGTCGATCGCGTTGACGTTGATCGTCGCGTGACGCGCAGCGGCGGGAACGACCGGCATGGCGGTGACGCGCCGTCCGAGCTCCGGCTGCAACTCGCGGCGAATAGCGGCGAGCACCTCGGTCATCGCGTCGATCGCGCTGACGCCGAGAAACGGCATGCTCCCATGCGCGACTCGCCCGCGCGTCGTCAGCTCCGACCAATACACGCCGCGGTGGCCGACGCAGATGCGATCGACGTTCAGCGGCTCGGGAATGATGACGTAGTTCGTTCGACCCTTCGCGATGCGGCCGTGCTGGCAGAGCCATGCGACGCCGGCAAAGCCACCGCTTTCCTCGTCCACCGTGCCGCTGATTTCGATGGTGCCGGGCACACCGACGCGCGCGCGTTGAATGGCTTCGGCGGCGAACACCGCCGCCGCGATGCCGGCCTTCATGTCGCACACGCCGCGGCCGAAGATCTTGCCGTCGCGAACCAGACCCGCAAACGGATCGACGGTCCAGCCGTCGCCGGCCGGAACCACGTCGATGTGACCGTTGAGATGCACGACGGGACCCGCGGCGTGGCCGTCACGCCTGCCGACGACGTTCACGCGCGGATAGGCCGGCGAATGTTCGGGACGTCCGCTCGCCGTGATGTATTCGATCGCGAAGCCGCTGCGCTTCAGGTGCTCGCCGAGAAACCGCGCGCAGGGTTCGTACGCCTCGCCCGGCGGGTTGACGGTCGGGATGCGGACGAGATCGGCCGTGAACTGGACGATCTCGTCAGCGGCGCGATCGATCTCAGTGATCACACGGTCTTCAATCACCTGTCGTGGGGCCCCACCCGTTCGTCCGTACATGCGAGGGCTACAATAGCGCAAGCGCCTGCGGCCACACCGCGCCGCGGACTGGGAATCCGCCTGCGAGCGCAACTGCGCGAGCGGCGAGCATGTTGTGGCAGCGGCAGCGTCGCGCTGGGGGTGGGGCCCCAGCGCCAGTGAAAAAAGATGATCAGACTATTGATCGCCCTCACCGCGGCCGTCATGACGCAGGGTTTCAGCCCTGCGACCACCGTCAACGCAACGCTGACCGCCGTGCCCGGCATCAAGGTCGGGCATCACACGCTGAGCGAACGGCCGACCGGGTGCACCGTCATCGTCGTCGACGGCGACGCCATCGGCGGCGTCTCGCAGCGCGGCGGCGCACCGGGCACGCGCGAAACCGACCTGCTGAATCCGCTGAACATGGTCGACAAGGTCAACGCGATCGTGCTGTCGGGCGGCAGCGCGTTCGGTCTCGAAGCAGCAACCGGCACGGTACGCTGGCTCGAGGAACACAACATCGGCTGGCCGGCCGGTCCGTCGCGCGTGCCAATCGTGCCGGCGGCAATCCTCTTCGATCTCGGCGTCGGCGGGAATCCGAAGATTCGGCCCACAGCGGATTGCGGCTACAAGGCGGCCGCGGCGGCGACCACAGGCGTGGTCACCGAAGGATCGGTCGGCGCCGGCGCCGGCGCGACCGTCGGCAAGCTCGCCGGTCCAAGTCGATCGATGAAGGCCGGCATCGGCAGCGCCGCGATCAAGTTGCCCAGCGGACTGATCGTCGCCGCGCTCGTCGCCGTGAACGCGGTCGGCGACATCATCGATCCGTCGACCGGCGCCGTTGTCGCCGGCATCAGGAATGGAGACGGCACGTTCGCCGACGCGCGCAAGCTGCTGCGATCCGGCGCGACCGCCGATCGCGCGCGCCCCGCCGAGAACACGACCATCGGCGTCGTCGCGACGAACGCGAGGCTGACGAAGGCGCAGGCCGCGCGCATGGCGCTGATGGCCGACGATGGGTACGCGCGTGCGATCGCGCCGTCGCACACCAACGGCGACGGCGACACGATCTTCTCGCTCGCCACCGGACGCTGGGACGGCGCCGTCGACATCACTCTTGTCGGCGCCCTCGCGGCCGAAGCCGTGGCCGATGCCGTCGTACGAGCCGCCACACAAGCCACCGGCGTCGCCGGAATTCCCGCCGTCCGCGATCTGAAGAAATGATTCGCATCGCGATCGTTCTCGCGCTGCTCGTGCAAACGATCGAGACCTCTCCACCACGGTGGACACGGAGGACAGGAGGTCAAAACCTGTACACGCAAGTCTTCACCTCCGCGTCCTCCGTGTCCTCCGTGGTGGAGAGCCTGCAACCGGCCTCCGGCCCTGCGAACTCAACGCTGACCGCCATCGCGGGCATCACGGTCGGCCATCACACGCTGACGACCCGTCCCACCGGCTGCACCGTGATTCTTGCCGACGGCGGAGCGGTCGGCGGCATCGCGCAGCGCGGCGCCGCGCCCGGCACGCGCGACACGGATCTGCTTCAACCAGCCAACGGCGTGGACCGCGTCGACGCCATTGTGTTGTCGGGTGGCAGTGCGTTCGGTCTCGACTCCGCGAACGGCGCAATGCGCTGGTTGGACGAACACAGTATCGGATGGGACACCGGCGTCGCGCGCGTGCCGATCGTGCCAGCGGCAGTGCTCATCGATCTGTGGGTCGGCGGCAAACCTGAAATCCGGCCCGACGCCGACTGCGGATACCGGGCTGCGTCAAACGCGACGGACGCGCCGGTCGATGAAGGCAGTGTCGGCGCCGGAGGCGGCGCGACGGTCGGCAAGCTGCTCGGAAACGACCGCGCGATGAAGGGCGGCATTGGCACCGCTGCGATTGCGTTGCCGAACGGCCTTCAGGTCGCCGCCCTCGTCGCGGTCAACGCGCTCGGCGATGTCGCGGATCCACGAACCGGAGCTGTCGTCGCCGGCGCGAGAAATGCGGATGGCTCGCTCGCCGACGTCCGCAAGCTGCTGCGATCCGGAGCAGTGCTGCAACGGCTCCAGGGCGGACGCCCCGGCGAGAACACCACGTTGGGCGTCGTCGCAACCAACGCGCGGCTGACGAAAGCGGACGCGGGCCGCGTCGCGCTGATGGCCGACGATGGCTATGCGCGCGCGGTGGTGCCGGCCCACACGATTGCAGATGGCGACACGATCTTCATGCTCGCCACCGGCCGGTGGAGCGGCACACCAGACGTCACATTGATTGGCGCCCTCGCTGCCGATGTGATGGCCGATGCCGTGGTCCGCGCGGTGACGCAAGCGACTGGTGTGAGCGGTATTCCCGCGGTTCGCGACATCAGAAAACCTTAACACTACACTCGCCACCACGGAGGACACGGGGACACGGAGGCAAGATGCGTTTTTCTTCGGGCTCCGACCTCCTGTCCTCAGTGTCCTCTGTGGTGGAGAGTTACGACGAATGAACGTCCACCTCATCGTTCTCGTGGCGTACGCGCTCGGCCTGATGACCATCGGTCTGCGTCTCGGCCGCTACGTGCGCGGCTCGGCCGATTTTTTCGTCGCCGGGCGCGCGCTCGGACCCGGTCTGATCTTCTCGACGATGCTCGCCGCGAACATCGGCGGGGGATCGACGGTCGGCGCGACCGGTCTCGGCTATGCGAGCGGCCTCGCCGCCTGGTGGTGGGTCGGATCGGCCGCAATCGGCTCGGTGGTGCTCGCGTTCTGGATCGGCCCGGCGATCCGGCGCGTCGCTGCCGCACACGATCTGCGGACCGTCGGCGACTATCTCGAGTTCAGGTACAGCCGCGCGGTTCGCGGTGTCGCGTCGGTCCTGCTGTGGATCGGATCGCTCGCAATTCTCGCCGCACAGCTCATCGCCCTCGGGTCGATCCTCGAGGTGGTGGCCGGCGTGCCGTTCGTCATCGGCTGTGCGATTGGCGGTCTCGTAATCACGTCGTACTACACCGCCGGTGGTCTGCTGACGGCGGCGTGGATCAACGTGATCCAGCTCACTGTGAAGCTGGGTGGCTTCGCCATCGCGCTGCCGATCGCCCTGCAGCGCGTCGGTGGCTGGGACGCGATCGCCGCGCTTCGTGTCACGAGCGAGCCCGGCTACTGGAGCTTCTGGCGGCCGGAGACGGCGCTGGGACTCTTCGTCACGATCGCGCCGGCGTTCGTCATCTCGCCGGGACTCCTGCAGAAGATTTTCGGCGCGCGCGACGACCGCGCGGTCCGCGCCGGCGTCGGCCTGAACGCGCTCGGCTTGTTTCTGTACGCCGGCGTGCCTGTCGTGCTGGGGATGGCGGCGCACGTGATGTTTCCAGACATCGCCGATCAGAAGCTCGTGCTGCCGACGATCCTGATGCGCGCCCTTCCACCGATCATCGGGAGCATCGGGCTGGCGGCTGTGTTCTCGGCGGAAGTGAGCGCGGCCGACGCGGTCCTCTTCATGCTGACGACGTCGTTGTCGCAGGACCTATACAAGCGGTTCATCAATCCAGCAGCAAGCGACGGCCGCGTCCTTCAGGTCGCGCGATTGACGACCGTCATCAGCGGAACGCTCGGCGTAGGGCTGGCGATCGCGTCGGGCAGCATTGTCGACACGCTCACCATCTTCTACACGCTGCTCACGGTCAGCTTCTTCGTGCCGATCCTCGCCGGGCTGTATATTGCGCGCGCGCGCACGCCCGACGCGCTGGCCGCGATCGCCGCCGGAGTCACCGGCATGCTCGTCGTCCAGGCTGCAACGGGCGGCCGCGGATGGGGCGCGCTCACGCCGGCGCTCGTCGGTCTCGTGGCGGCGATTGCAGGCTTTCTGATCGTTTTCGTGATGCGAACCCGTGAAACAGCCACCGCCCACGAGGAACGCAAAGCGCGCGAAGACCGCAAAGAGAAGACTGTTCGATCGTGAATCTTTTCGATCTCAACGGAAAGGTCGCCGCGATCATCGGCGGCGGCTCGGGCATCGGCGCGGCCGTCGCGCGCGGCGCCGCAGCGCACGGAGCGTCCGTCGTCATCCTCGACGCGAACGAAGCGGCGGCGCGATCGGTCGCGTCGCCGATCGGCGCCGGCGCAGCCGGGCTCGACATCCGCGACGCGCGCGCAGTCGCCGCCGCGATCGACGCCGTCGTACGCGATCGCGGATCGCTCGACATCGTCATCTGCACGCCCAGCATCAACGTCCGCAAGCCGATCCTTCAGTACGCGGAAGAAGAATTCGATCGCGTCGTCGAGGTGAATCTGAAAGGCAGCTTCAACGTGCTGCAGGCCGCCGGGCGTGTGATGACCGCGCAGCGGCGCGGCAGCATCGTGATCTTCTCGTCGATCCGATCGCAGGTCGTCGAGCCGGGACAGTCGGTGTATGCGATGACGAAAGCCGGCATCGTGCAGCTCGTGCGCACCGCAGCTGCCGAATTCGGCGCGTTCAGCGTGCGCGTCAACGCGGTCGCTCCTGGCGTCGTCGAAACGCCGCTGACCGCACCTATCAAAGCCCACGCCGATTGGTACGACGCCTATGCGAACAAGAGCGCGCTGAAGCGATGGGCGACGGCCGAGGAAATGGTCGGCCCGACGCTGTTTCTTGCGTCGGACGCGGCGAGCTACGTGACCGGAACGGTCCTGTATGCCGACGGCGGATGGACCGCCGTCGATGGACGGTTTACACCGCCGGGAATGTGATCCTCACCCGAAAAATGCAACCGCGAAAACACGAAAAAGAGTTGTTTTTCGTGTTTTCGCGCTTTCGTGGTTGCGTTTAAGCTCGAGCACCCATGACAAAGACTCACCGTATCGCAGTGATCGCCGGAGACGGCATCGGCAAGGAAGTGATTCCCGCGGGCATCGCCGCGCTGTCGGCGGCGGCGCGCGGCAGCGGCGTGACGCTGTCGTTCACCGAGCTGCCGTGGGGATGCGAGTACTACCTGAAGCACCAGCGGATGATGGATGCCGACGGCTTCGAGCAGCTCGCGAAGTTCGACGCGATCTACCTGGGTGCGATCGGGGCGCCAGGCGTGCCCGACGGCGTCTCGGCGGCGCTGCTGCTCGCGATCCGCCAGCGGTTCGACGAGTACGTGAACCTCCGGCCGATGCGGCTCCTGCCGGGCTTGAAATCGCCGCTCGCCGATCGCGGCGCGGCGGACATCGACATGGTGTGCGTCCGCGAGAACTCAGAGGGCGAGTACTCCGGCGCCGGCGGCCGGATTCACGTCGGCACGGCGGACGAGGTCGCGCAGCAGGTCGGCGTGTTCACGCGGCGCGGCATCGAGCGGATTCTCCGCTACGCGTTCGAGCTCGCGGCGACACGGCCGCGCAGGACGCTGGCGAGCGCGACGAAATCCAACGCGCTCACGCATGCGATGGTGCTCTGGGACGAGACCGCGGAGGCGGTGCGGAAGAACTACCCGTCGGTCGAGTATCGGAAGTACCACGTCGACGCGCTCGCGGCGCGCATGGTCACGCACCCGCAGACGCTCGACGTGCTGGTCGCCTCGAACCTGTTCGGCGACATCCTCACCGACATCGGATCCGCGATCTCCGGGAGTCTCGGCATCGCACCCGGTGCGAACATCAACCCGACGCGGCAGCATCCGTCGATGTTCGAGCCGATTCACGGGTCGGCGCCCGACATCGCGGGAAAGGGCATCGCGAATCCGATCGGCGCGATCTGGGCCGGCGCGCTGATGCTCGATCATCTGGGTCACCGCGATCTCCACGACAAGGTCGTCGGCGCGCTCGAGCGCGTCATCGCCGGCGGCAAGGTCCGGACGCCCGATCTCGGGGGGAAAGCGACGACGAAGGAGATGACGGACGCGATCACCGCCGAGATTGGGGGCTGACTCTCGAGTCACGCTGTGATCGCGCCCTAAAGGCAACCACGAAAACACGAAACCACGAAAAAGACGATCTTTTCTCCTCTCTTCGCTTCTCGAGTCACGCTGCGATCGCATCTGGAGAGGATGACTTCGCCTGTCACGCTGGGATCGTGTCCACGGAAACGCAACACGAAATCACGAAACACACCAAGAGGACGTCTTGGCCTGTCACCTCTCACACTCGACACGCAGCGCCTGCGGCCATGCCGAGCCGAGGCCAAGCGAAGCCGAGGCGAGGCATCAGCGACAGCTCGCGGCGGGGGTGGGGCCCCGCCGCCAGTGAAAAAAGAAAACAGCAAACTATCGCTGCGGCTCCAGATCGATACTGAAGATCTCGCCGTTGATATTGTGCAGCTTCATCGTCAGCACTCGTGTCCGGCGATCGATTCTTCCGCGACCGAAGAACTGATACGGCTCGCTCGGCGGGCGGTTGGGCTTCATGCCGGGCGGGATGCCGAGGAAGCGGACTTCCGGGCCGAACGTCGCGTCGAGCTGGTTCGGGCCGAACGTGCCGGCGTGCATCGGGCCCGCGACGAATTCCCAGAACGGATCGAACTCGGTGAATCGCGCGCGGGTCGGGCTGTAGTGATGCGCGGCGCAGTAGTGGACGTCGGCGGTGATCCACACGACGTTGCGGATCCGGCGATCGCGAATGAACTTCAAGATCCGCGCAATTTCCAGTTCTCGTCCGAGCGGCGCACCGTCGTCTTTGTTCGCAACCGCCTCGAAGTTGCTCGGACCATCGGCCACGACGACGCCAATCGGCAGGTCGGCGGCAATCACTTTCCACGTTGCCTTCGACGCCGAGAGGGCACGCTGCAGCCATTCCACCTGCGACGCGCCCAGCAGCGCAGACGCCTCGTTCAGCGTGGTCTGCCGATTCGATGAGTTCGAACCGCGGTAGCTGCGCATGTCGAGCGCGAAGATCTCGAGCGCCTCGCCGTACGGCCACGACCGATAGATGCGCTCGGACTCGATCGGATGGATGCGCAGCGGCTGGTACTCGACAAACGCGCGCTTGGCGCGCGCGGCGAGCAGCGCCACGCTCTTCACCCGGTATCGCTCGTCCCGATCTAGGCGCTGCGCCGGATACCAGTTGTCCTTGACCTCGTGATCGTCCCACAACGCCACCAGCGGCACCGACGCGTTGAAGCGCCGCATGTGCTCGTCCTGCAGGTTGTAGCGATGGCAGCCGCGGTAGTCCTCGAGCTGCTGCGCCACGCGCGACTTTGCCTCCGTCACGACGTTCCGCCACACCGACCCGTCGTCGAGCGCGACCTCGGATTGCAGCGGCTGATCGGCGTAGATGGTGTCGCCGAGATGAACGAACACGTCGGGCTCAGTGCTCCGCATCGCCTCGTAGAGACGCATGCCGCCGCGCGCAGGGTCGATTCCCCAACCCTGGCCGACGCAGTCGCCCGAAAATGCGAAGGAGACGTCGCGCTCGCCTGCGCGAGGCGGCGTGAGGAAGGTCCCCTCGACCGGCTCGCTGAACGTGCGCAGGTCCGACAGATCCTGGAACACCACGCGATACGAGATGCGCTGGCCATCCGGTAACCCGGTGAGATCGACGCGCGCGGTGAAGTCGGTGTCCTCGAGCGCGGCGGGACCGACGATGCGCCGCGCGCCGGCGAACGAAGAAGTCGTCGAGTACTCGACGATGAGCCGCGCGGGCCGATCCGTACGGCTCCACACGATCGCGCGGCCTTGGCCCGTCGAAGCGCCTGCGCGAAGGGGGCCCGACGTGACGTCACCCGTCGCGACGCCACACGGGACGGACGGCCGATCGCGGTCCTGCGCGATGAACGCAGGCGCAGCGACCATCGCGGCGCTCCGGCGGAGGAATTCGCGCCGATTCACTGCGCTGACCAAAATGCAACCACGAAAACACGAAACGGAAAAGGTCTTCGTTTTCGTGGTTTCGTGGTTTCGTGGTTGCATTTGTTTTGGATGCGATCGAATTAGAACGTGTACTTGATCCCGATTTGCACGATACGGCCGTCGTCGGCTGACGTAATGGCGCCGAACGTCGGCGATCCGACGGTCCCGCCTGGCTGGTTGAACCGGACCTGATTGAACACATTGAAGGCTTCGAGCCGGAGCTGCACGCGCTGCACACCGGTGACGGTGAAGTTCTTGAACAGTGACAGGTCGGTCCGCTTGAACCCCGGACCTCGCACTGCGTTGCGCGGCTCGTCGCCGACCTGACCGGCGTTGCCCGGCAGCGTGAGCCGCTGGAAGCAGCCCGCGTTGAACCACTGCGCGACCGTATGCGGTGCGCCATCGTTCGGATCGCACGTCATGTTCGGACGGTTCGTCAGCGTGGTGAGCGCGATGTTGTTCGGCTCGATAACGGTCAGTGGGAATCCGGTCTGCCCCTGCACAATGCCGTTCAACTGCCAGCCGCCGAGCGCGAGCCGCGTTGCGGTGCCGCGACTCGTGAGCTCCGGCAGCTCGTAGCCGAAGCTCAGGACGAAGCGGTGCCGGACATCGAACAGCGCCTCGCCTTTTTCGCGCGCGAGCGCGGCCTCGATCGACGCCTCGTCGCCGACGTTGACCGGCAGCACCGGCCGCGACTCGCCGCCGATGTTCAGACCCGACACATGATCGACCGCGTGCCCCAGCGTGTACGACGCGAGCATGTTCAGCCCGTGCCACGGCCGCAGCCGCGCGCTCGCCTGCAGCGAGTCGTACCACGAGTCGGCGACCGAGAAGGTCGGACGCACGAGTCCGAACGCGGGGAACACGCGCGGCCCGATGCGCGGCGCCGGGGTGAGAATGGGAATCGTCGGATTGATCTCCATGAAGATCGGCAGATGTTTTCCGCGCGAGCCGACGTAGCCCGCCTCGAGCCCCCAGTGCTCGCCCACCTGCTGCTGCAGCGTCGCGTTGTACTGCTGCACGACCGGCGTCGCGAAATCGGTGCCCCAGCCGATGAAGATCAACCCCGCGGGAAATCCCGGCGTGCCGGTAACGCCCTGCAGCGGGCTTGCAAACGGCGGCGCGCTGAGTTGCAGCGGAAAGTTGACCTCGGTCAGTGGTTGAAACGGCGGCGCGAGCGTGCCGTTCTGAAAGAAATCGCCCTGACCCGGCAGCGCGTCGTAGAAGAGTCCCCACGCTGTGCGCAGCGCGGTGCGGCCGTTGCCGTGCGGATCCCACACCGCTGCGAATCGCGGCGCGACGTTGTTTTTGTCAGTGGGGTACGTGCCGCGAGGCACGCCGGCATCGCCCGGATACACGAGGCCGGTCGGCGCGGTTGGAAACACGGTGGATTGCTGCCCCGGATGAAACGCGTTCAGGTGATCCTGTTTCTCCGCGAACGGCTGGTTCACTTCGTAGCGGACGCCGTAGTTCAGCGTGACGCGTGACACGCGATACTCGTCCTGGGCGTACACCGCGTAGACCCACGACGCGCCGTCGAGATTCGGATCGCCGGACGCCTGGCGATACTGCACCGGGAACCCGAGCAGGAAATCGGCGGCCGCATTGCCGCTGTATTGGCCGGAGAACGTGAAGTCGCCGTTCGGCCGGTTGATGAACGACACCTTGATCTGATCCCGCCTGACCTCGCCGCCGAACTTGTACGAGTGCGCGCCCGTCACCCATGTCACGTCGTCTGTCACGCCGAACACGTTGTTGACGCGTTTCGCGAACGGCTGCTGCGCGTCGCCGGTGGTGAAGAATCCGGTGACCATGATGAACGGCAGGCCCGCCGCCGTTGGATTGCTCGGGGTGATGTTGAAACCGAGGTCCCTCAGGTTCAAGCCGCTGGTGACGGTCGGCTTCGCCGAGATGCGGCTCATCGAGGCGCGCGCGACGTTGATCATCGTCGGCCGCAGCATCCAGGTGTCCGATCCCATCACGTCCTGCAGCGTCGCGATCGACGTGTTGCCGGCGGGCGAGAAATTCGATCCGCCCAGCGGATTCTCGTTGCGCGTGTGGCCGAGCATGTAGCGGCCGAGCAGGTTGTGACGACCGTTGAGCCGGTAATCGACACGCGTGCCGACCTGCTGTCGCGTATCGCGCACGTCCGGCGAGCGTACGACGCGATTGGCCGCGCTGTTGGGCAGCGGAATGTACGAATCGAGAATCGTCTTCGCGATCGGACTGATGCGATCGGCGGGAATCGCGTTGCCGGCAAACGGCAGCCCGGTCAGCGGATCTCGGATGGCGGCGCCGCCCGAGAAGTCGCCGGCGCGCTGCGCCGCCGACAGCACCGTGCGCGTGTCGGTCGTGCCCTGCCGATTCTTGAATCCCTCGACATAACTGAACACGAACGCGCGGTTCCTCACGATCGGACCGCCGGCAGCGCCGCCGAACTGATTCTGCTTCAGCGCCGGCCTGGCCGTCGCGAAGAAGTTCTTCGCCTGCAGGCGATCGTCGCGGTTGAACTCCCAGACGCCGCCGTGCCAGTCGTTGGTGCCCGACTTGGTCACCACGTTGACGACCGATCCCGCGTTGCGGCCGAACTCCGCATCGAACGAGTGCGTGAGGATCTTGAATTCCTCAATCGCATCGGGCGGCGGCCGCAGCACGAAGCCGGTGTTGAACGAGTCGTTGTTCGTCGCGCCGTCGAGGAGAAAGTTGTTCGACTGGTTGCGCTGGCCGTTGACGTTGAACCCGCCGGTCACGTTGCCGAAGCCGCCGGGCGTCGCGTTCCCGTCCTGGCCGCCGAGAGCGCCGGGCGGAGCCACGACGCCGGGAATCAGCGTCCCGAGCTGCGTGAAGTTGCGGCCGTTGAGCGGGAGGTCGACGACTTTCCGTCGATCGATGACGACGCCGAGCGTGGCGTTCGTCGTTTCGACGAGCGGCGTCTGACCCTGAACGGTCACCTGCTCTTCGAGCTGGCCGACCTGCATCGACACGTCGGCGCGCGCCGTTTCGTTGACGACGATCGCGACGTCCGCGCGGATCGTCGTACGGAAGCCGGCGAGCGTCGCCTTCACCTGGTAGCGTCCGGGATTCAGGAGCGGAATCGTGTAGAAGCCGTCGCTCGCGGTCACGGCGGTGCGCGCCTGGCCGGTGTCCTGATTGGTGACGTCCATGGTCACGCCCGGCAGCACGCCGCCCGACGCATCGGTGACGAGCCCGGTCATGGCGCCGGTCGCTTGCGCGGCGGCGCGCAATGGAACGAGGAGGCACGTGATCAGGAGAGGCGCCACCGCGCGTGCGGCGCTGCGAATGGTCATGAGAACCTCCGGGGCCTCTAAAATAGCGCAAACCCGAGCTCACGAAGCCGCGGCTCATCACGAAGACCACAAAGATCACGAAGATCACGAAGATCACGAAGCAAATCCTGTACAAGAATTCTTCGTGGACTTCGTGAACTTCGTGAACTTCGTGAACTTCGTGAACTTCGTGGGAAAAGCGCGCGAATGAAAATGCTGAACGACGTTCACTGTCACTTCTTCTCCACGCCATTCTTCGCCGCGCTCGGGGGCGACGCCGCGCTCGCGAAGCTCGGATGGGATCCGCCGGGTGACGCCGGCGCGCTCGCCGACCAGTGGGTTGCCGAACTGGATCGCGCAGGCGTCTCGCGCGCGGCGTTGATCGCGAGCATCCCGGGCGACAGCGCGTCGGTTGCCGCCGCCGTGCGCCGCCACCCGCAGCGGTTCGTCGGCTTTTTCATGGTCGATCCGACGCAGCCCGATGCCGCTGTCACCGCGGCGGAGGCGATCGATCGCGGCGGCCTTCGCACGATGTGTCTCTTCCCGGCGATGCATCGCTTCCCGGTCCAGGACGAGCGCGCGAAACGTCTCTTCGACGTCGCCGCCGCGCGCCCCGGCACCGCAGTCTTCGTGCACTGCGGCGTCCTGTCGGTCGGCGTCCGCAAGAAGCTCGGGCTGCCGAGCCCGTTCGACATCCGCTACGGCAACCCGATCGATCTGCACGCGGTCGCGCTCGCCTATCCGACGGTGCCGATCATCGTGCCGCACTTCGGCGCGGGCCTGTTCCGCGAAGCGCTGATGCTCGCCGATCTCTGCCCGAATGTTCTGCTCGACACCTCGAGCTCGAACAGCTGGATCAAGTATCAGCCGGGCCTGACGCTCGCGGCCGTCTTTCGACAGGCGCTCGCCGTCGCCGGTGCGGACCGGCTTCTCTTCGGCACCGACTCGTCATTCTTTCCGCGCGGATGGGTGAAGGACGTCTACGAGCAGCAGTCTTCCGCGCTCGACGAGATCGGCGTCAGCATGGAGGTGCGGGAGAACATCTTTGGCGGGAACTTTGATCGGGTGTTTCCTGCGCTGCATCAACGCTAAGGACACAAAGGCTTGGTCGTACAAAACCTTCCTTCGTGTCCTTTGTGTCCTTTGTCTCGAGCGAGCGCAGCGATCATCGAACGAGCGCAGCGATCTACGGATGCGGCGTCGACTTCACGTGCTCGCGCAGCAGATCGCGTCCGAAGTCGCCGTCGAAGTCGCGCCACACCGAGTGGATGTGATTCCCGTCGTTCTGCGTGTTGTCGTACTCGATGAGGAACGTCGGTCCCTGGACCCGGTAGTAGTGCTTCTGACCGCGTTCGACGGGGCCGGCCCACACGAAGCCGATCTTCTCGACGCCGGCTTTCTTCAGCTTCGTCGTACGGTCGGCGGCGATGTCAGATGCCATGTAGCCGGTGTAGACGTCAATCAGCTTCATCAGCAGCTCGCGCTGGTTCCCGTTCAGCGCGTCGGCGGTGATGCCGGCCGGCGACAGCGGCGTGATGTCCACTTTGTTCATCGTCACCATGTCGTTCGGCGCGGTCGTGTTGATGATGGCTTTCGTGCGCTGATTCGCGTCGAGCGCCACCACGAGCGCACGCGCCGCGTCCTCCTCGGCGCCGAGAATGCGCAGCCCCTTCTTCGGACCCTCGCGCACTTCCGCCGGATTCGATCCGAAGAACGTCGGCGCGCCGGCGACGAGCGTGCCGTTCACGACCGTGAACTGCAGCGAGACGTGATGCCCTTCGACGCGCCAGCCCCAGGTGTCCTTCGTGGAGGGCGTCCCGAAGACGGAGACGAAATACTTCTCCGGGTCGCGCACCATCGGGTTGCCCCGGCCCGGCTGTGTGGCCGCGGCGCGCTGCGCCGCTTCGAGCACACCGAGCGTCGATTCGAGATCCATGATCTGCGACGCGGTGAGATAGCCGCGCTGACTCAAGCCCGCCTTCAACAGATCGTGCGCGAGCTTGCGCTGCGACTCGTTCATCGCTTTGATCGTGAGTCCGTTGCGCGGGAACGTCTCAGTCGGGATGAAGTGCCAGTGCAGCCGCTCGTCGGAGTTGAAGGCGAAGGTCCCCTGCTGCCGCTGCTCGTGCGTGAGCGACGCCAGGAACTTGGTCGCCGCCGTCGCCATGTTCGCGGATGAGCGTTCGGCCGCGATGAGCGATCCCACGACGCATGCGAGCACCACGGCGCCGGCCAGCCACAGACGTCTCATAGCATCCCTCTCTTTTTCCAATCCCGCTGGGGCCCCACCCCCAGCGCTGCCACCGCTCGCTCACGCTCGCGGCGCTGACGCGCGGCAACGATCCGCTCAGTCAGCGGATTCTAGCTTGACGAGGGGTGCGGCGGGGAGGACGATTCTAGGCCCACGAGATCATGGTCCCAGGCCGCACGCTTTTCATTCTGCTGTGCTTCGTCGCGGTTTCGCGCCCCGTTCCGGCGCAGCCGCGGACGCCGCCTGCCCTGCATGACGTCCTGCAGCGGGCGGGCGCCTACGTCGTCGCGTTCCAGCACCAGCTCGCGGGCATCGTCGCGGAAGAACGCTACGTGCAGCATGCCTTCGTGCCGCCGCAGAAGCCGCTGCTGTTCTCCCGCACCGAGCACCGGGAGCTGCGGTCGGACCTGCTGTTGATCAAGCCTCCCACCGTGAAAGACTGGATTCAGTTCCGCGATGTGTTCGAGGTTGACGGCCTGCCGATTCGCGATCGCGACGAGCGGCTGCTCGAGCTGCTGCTCGATCCGACGGCGACCGGGAATGCACGGATCGAAATGCGCGAGCGCTACGAAGGACGGTTCGACAAGTCGCACATCGAGGGCGTCGCCACGTACGGGCGCTTTCGCCAGTTTCAGGTCAACACCACGGAAACATTTCAGATCAAGAGGTAGCTCCGCTATGCCTGCGCGACCGACGTGGAAGGGATATCTGAAGATCAGCCTGGTCAACATTCCTGTGAAGGTCTTTCCGGCGACCGACGCCGCCGCGACGCTCAGCTTCAATCAGCTCCATGCCGAGTGTCAGACACGGATTCAGCAGAAACGCTGGTGCCCGCAGTGCCAGCGCGAGGTGCCGAATACCGACATCGTCAAAGGCTACGAATTCGAGAAGGGCCGCTACGTCGTCATCAACGAAGAAGACATCGAGAAGGTGCGCGTCGAGTCGACGCGCGTGATCAACCTCGAGAAGTTCACCGACGACACCGAGATCGATCCGATCTATCTCGAGCGGCCGTACTATCTCGCGCCGGATGGTCCCGTGGCGCGCGAGGCCTTCGCGGTGATTCGCGAAGGGATGAAGGGCAAAGCCGGGATCGGCAAGGTGGCCCTCTACGGGCGCGAGTACCTGGTCAAAGTCCAGCCGCGCGAGAAAGGGCTCGTGATGTACACGCTGCGGCATGCGAACGAGATTCGCAGCATGGAGGCGATCGATGAGCTCGCGGACATGCCGGCCACGGTAAAGCCGGACGAAGTGAAGCTCGCCAGACAGGTGATGGGCACGTTCGAAGGCGAGGTCGACTTCGAGTCCTATCGCGATGACTATCAGGTCGGACTGCGCGAGATCATCGACGCGAAGATCGAGGGGCGCGAAATCGTGACGCAGGAGGTCGAGGCGCCGCCGAAGGTGGTCAACCTGATGGAGGCGCTCCGCAAGAGTCTGGATACGATCTCGGCGAACAAGAAAACACCCGTTGCGGCGGTCGAACGCATGGCCGCGCCGAAGAAGAGAGCGAGAGCATGAGGAGAGTCTGTCGTTTCGTCATCGCGTGCCTGTCTGGATCGATCGCGATCGACTCGGCGTCACCGGCGGCAGCTACGGCGGCTTCATGACCAACTGGATCGTCGGCCACACCAACCGCTTCAAGGCGGCCGTCACGCTGCGCAGCCTCTCGAACTTCATCAGCGACGATGGGACGCGCGACGGCGCGTACGGACATGCGGACGATTTCGGCGGCGACATCTTCGAGAAGACCGATCTCTACTGGGAGCGCTCGCCGCTCAAGTACGTGAAGAACGTCAAGACGCCAACGCTCGTGCTCCACTCCGACAACGATTTCCGCGTCCCGATCGAGCAGGGCGAGCAGTGGATCCGCGCGCTGCGGCACTTCGGCGTGCCGAGCGAGATCGTCTTCTTCCCGCGCGAGAACCACAATCTCACGCGCACCGGCGAGCCGAAGCACCTGGTCGAGAGCATCAACTGGCAGGTGTACTGGTTCGATCGGTACTTGAACGGCAACCCGAACGCCGTTCCGCCGGACGCACCGCAGCGAGGGTCCACCGGCACCACTCAGGACAGGGACTAGGGATTAGGGATTCGGGATTGGGGATTAGGGATTAGGGATTCGGCGCGTCAGGAGGCTTTCACGAAGTCGATGTAGCCGCGCTCGACGTCGACCGACTCGAGGCGAACGCGCAGGCGATCGCCGACGTCGAGCCCTCGCTCGCCCTGCACCAGCTTCCCTTCAATCGGCGGCGCGCCCACGCGCACGAACGTCCCTTTGGCCGACGCGCCCGTCACAATCGCGTCGAAACGCTCGCCGACGCGTGGCGCCAGAACGAGCGCGGTTGCCGACTTGCGCACCTGGCGTTCGACCTTGTTGGCCGCGTCTTCCTGACGCGTGCAGTGCGTGGCGAGGCGCTCGAGCTCGTCGATCTCGTACGGACACCGGTGGCGCGCGAGCGCCGCCTTGACGAGACGCTGCGTGATCAAATCCGGATAGCGCCGGTTCGGCGCCGTCGAGTGCGAGTAGTCGCGCACTGCGAGGCCGAAATGTCCCGGCGGCTCCGCGCCCGGCGGATCGACGACATACTCGCCGGAGCCGAGCAGGCGGATGATCGTCTGCGACAAATCGGCGAACCGATCGGGTTCGGCTTCACGGCGCCGTACGAGAAACGCCGCGAGCGCCTTCGAGTCAGCGGCGGGCGGCAGCTCGTCTCCCGTCTGTGCCGCGACATCGCGGATGCGGTCCCACCGCTCCGGCGATCGGACGACGCGCCGCAGCGACGGGAAGCCGCGCGCGTCGAGAAAGCGGGCGACGACGCCGTTGGACGCGACCATCAGGTTTTCGATCAGCTTCTTCGCGCGATTGGGCGTGCGCGGCCGGACGCCCTGAAGCGTCTCGCCGTCGAAGAAGTGCTCGACCTCGATCGTCTCGAACGGCAGCGCGCCGCGCTCGCGGCGGGCGCGATCGAGCGCCTGCGCCGCCCGATCCTGAATCTTCAGTTGGTCGTCCAGGCCCGCCACGCCGGCGGCCGCCGGCGGCAGCGGCTCCCGCTCCGTCAGCCACGCGTCGACCGCGTTGTACGCGAGCTTCGCCCGATTGCGGACCATGGCGCCGTACACGTCGGGCCCGGTCACGTCGCCTGACGCGTCCACCACGAACTCGATGACGAGCGCGAGGCGATCCTCGTGCTGATTGAGCGACGTCAGGTCGGTCGACAGCTTCTCCGGCAGCATCGGAAAGACGACCGCCGGCGTGTACACCGACGTCGTGTTCAGCGCCGCGTGGCGATCGACCGGCGACAGCTTGTGGACGGCCGCGTCGACGTCGGCGATCGCGACCAGGATTCTGACGTCCCCATTCGCCAGCGGCTCGGCCACCGACAACTGATCGAGGTCGCGCGAGTCGTCGTTGTCGATCGAGCACCAGAGCAGCGACCGGCGATCGCGCGTCGGGGCTTCGCTCGTCTGCGGCGCCTCGTCGAGGGCGGCCACCTGCGCGAGCGCATCGTGCGGGAACTCGGGATCGAGGCCGCGCGCGCGCATCGCGGCGGCCGCAATCGCGCGCAGCCGGGCGCGATCGGAGGTCATCGGCGGATCTCGCGAATCGACGCCGCGAGATCGTCGACGAGCGCGTCGATCTCGGGCTGGTGCGTGCGGAAGCTGAGCACGCACACGCGTCCCAGATATCGCCCGTGCGCGGTGCAGCCCGTCACCATGACGCGCCCTCGCTTCGTGGTCTTGTCCATGAGCAATCGCGTGGCCACGTCTTCCTCGGCACGCGTGGCGCCGGGCCACGTGAGATGAAACGCGAACAGCGAGAGATCCGGCGGCGCGTCAATCACGATGCCCGGCAGATCGGCCACCCGCCGCGCGGCATCGACCGCGAGCGCGCGTTTTTCCGCGACGGCCTCGCGAAACGCCGCCGACCCGTACAGCTTCACCGTCAGCCAGACGCGGAGACCGGGAAATCCGCGCGAGAGCTCCGGGCCGTGCTGGCTCGGATCGTAGAAATCCCCGGGATGAGGCATCGCCGGCAGATACGCGGCGGTCGCTTCGTGGGCGGCGCGCAGCGCGGCCCCGTCGCGCACGAGCAGGGCGCCGGTTCCGTACGGCAGGAACATGCCCTTGTGCGGATCGAGCGTCAGCGAATCGCCGCGCGGCAGCCCGCGGAGCACGCCGCGCATGTCGTCGCACAGATAGAAGAACGCGCCGTACGCGCCGTCGATGTGATGCCAGAGATCTTCCCGCGCGCAGACGTCGGCGATCGCGTCGAGGGGATCGACCGCGCCGGTGTTCGTCGTGCCGGCGCTGGAGACGACGGCGAACGGCGTCAGCCCGGCACGCCGGTCGGCGGCAATCGCCTCCTCGAGGCGGTCGGCGCCCAGACGGAAGCGATCGTCGGACGCGACGGCGCGCACGCGATCCGGCATCACGCCGGTGAGCTTGGCGGCCTTGAGCACCGAATGATGCGCCTGATCCGACGTGTACAAGACGCCGCGGCGGATGTCGGCGCCGAGGTGGCGCGCGCGCGCGCACAACAGCGCGTTCCACGTCGCCATCGATCCGCCCGTCGTGAAGAGCCCGCGTGCCTCGGGCGGAAACGCCATCCACTCGCGCAGCCAGTCGAGCGCGTTCGCTTCGAGCTGCACGAGCGCCGGCGCGGCCTGCCAGATGCCGGTGAACCGGTTCGTCGTGTCGGTGATGAAGTCGGCGAGCGCCGCGGGAAACACGCCGCCGCCGGGAATATACGCGAGGTAGCCGGGACCGATCGTCGTGAACGAGCGCGGGACCCAGTCGCGGAAGAGGCTGTCGAGGAGATCGTGAAGCGGCGCGCCGCGCTCGGGCGCGGACTCGCGCATCGCGCGGCAGAGCGCATCGATCGCCGGGCCCTCGACGTCGCCGCAGCTTGGCTGATCGCCGGCGGCCGCAATGTGCGCAATCGAGCGCGCGACGACCTCGTCGGCCATCGCGCGCATCTCGTCTGCGGAGAACTCGAGGTTGCCTGGTGTGATCATGGTCGGCGGCGGAGTCAACGGAGATGACGGAGGTAACGGTTTAACACGGAGCAACGGAGGAACGGAGACGAACGGAGAAGACAGCGCGTTCGACGCGGGCGGCCTGCAATGCAGGCCGTGCGTCAGGCCGGGCAACGACGAGCGCACGAGCGCCCGCTGAATCTCTGGCGCGTTCGTGCGCTCGTCGTTGCCCGGCCTGCGGGCGCCGCTTCGCGGCGCCCCGCGTCGAACGCGCTCCTCCGTTTGCCTCCGTTCCTCCGTTCCTCCGTTCCTCCGTTGTGAACCCGTTGACTCCGTCCCCTCCGTTGCCTGTTCAGCCAACTAAATCCCGGAACCGATAGTACGCGCCGACGAGTGGCAGGAACCACGGCCGGCCGTTGTAGAACGGGATCGGCGCGAAGTGATCGTCGAAAAGCGGATGCTCGATCGGCTCGCCGGCGATCCGCCGCGCGACGAGCTCGCCGAGATACGTCGCCATCGCGATCCCGTGTCCACAATAGCCGCCCGCGAAGTACATGCCGTCCAGCTTACCCGCGCGCGGCATCCCGTCGCGCGTGAAGGCGACGTTGCCGCTCCACGCGTACTGAATCGCTTTCCCCGCAAGCTCCGGGAAGATCGTCGTCAGGCCTCTCTGTAGAATCGCGGCGGCGTGGCGCGTCGTTTCCGGATGCCTGTCCTCCGGACGCCTGAACTCGGCGCGTCCGCCGAACAGCAATCGGCGATCGGCGCTGAGCCGGAAGTAGTAAAGGAAGTGCTTCGAGTCGAACGCCACGCGTCCGCGCGGGAGCACGGACGAGGCTTCGGCCGGCGACAGCGGCTCGGTGGCGATGATGTAGCTGCCGATCGGCACGAAGCGCCGCCGCAGCGCCGGCACCGCGCCGTTCGTATAGCCGTTGGTCGCGACGAGGACGTCGCGCGCCTGCAGCTCGCCGTCAGTCGTCGACACCGTCCAATCGCTTCCGGATTTCACGAGACGGGTGACGCCTGCGCCCGTCGCGATCGTCGCGCCCGCCCGCGATGCGGCCGCCGCGAGTCCGTGTGCGTAGCGGGCGGGATTCAGCGCGCGGCTGGCCTCGTCTATCAGCAGTCCGTGGTACGCGTCAGACCCCAGCTCGGTGCGCTGATCGCCACGCGACACGAGCTCCACGCGATGATGGAACACGCGCGACAGGAGATTCTGTTCGTCGCGAAAGGCGGCGAAATGCGACCGCTTCCACGCCGCTCGCAGGTGGCCGACGCGCTCGTACTCGCAGTCGATCGATTCCTGGGCAATCAGCGCTTCGACGCGCGCGATCGCCTCGCGCGACACGTCGAACAGTTCGCGCGCGCGCCGCTCGCCATAGCGCGCGACCAGTCTGACCGGCTCCACCTTGAGGCCGGTCAGCACCTGACCGCCGTTGCGCGAGCTGGCTCCAAAGGCGACGTGCTCGCGCTCGAGCACGACGACCGTCGCGCCGACGCGCGCGAGATGCCGCGCGGCCGACAGACCTGTATAACCGGCGCCGACGATGGCCACGTCGTACTTCAGGGATTGGGGATTAGGGATTAGGGATTCGCCTGATCGGGATTCGTCTGATCGGGAATCGCCTGATCGGGATTCGTCAGGTCGCGATTCGCGGGGCGCGTGCGGCGGGAGTGTGTCCAGCCAGTAGGAGTACTCCTTCACGGGCGCGATATCTTCAGCGCGGTCGACGCGAGTATCGTGCGGCCGCGGCGCTCCTGAACAAACGCCACGAGCTTGAGGTGATCGCGCTGCCAATCGGGCGCGAGCGTCACCTCGGCGCGCCCGGTCGAAGGAGACGGGGAAGGCGCCGCCGCCTCGCCGATCGTCATGAGGCGTCGCACGACCGCCGCGTGCGTCAGGATGCGCCCGTGATTCTCTCCGCGCTTGACGTCGGACGTCAGACGATCTTCGGTGACCGCGAGGAGAATGTCCGCACGATCGCCACGCGCGATCGGCGGCAGATCGGACGCGCTCACCACGATCGACAGGTCGCGACCGTTCGTCTCCGATTCGATGGCGATGCGGACGGCGCCGTGCGGCGCGGCGGCGGCGCGTTCGATCGCGCGTCGCGCCGCGGCGGCATCGCTGCCGACGAGCTCGGCGCGGCCGTCGACGACCAGTTGCGGCGTGTAGATGCTCTCGAGATTGAAGCGCGCCGCGTAGGTCTGCTGTCGACTCGTCAGCGTGGCCGACGAGAATCGATCTTTCCAGCCCTGGTGATCCCAGTAGTCGACGTGTTCGCCGAGCGCCACGACGTCAGCCCCGGACTCCGCCGACGCATCGACGAGCCGCTGCAGCAGCGCGTCCGCAGGGGGGCAGCTCGAACATCCTTCCGACGTGAACAGCTCGACGACCACCGGGACTCGCGCCGTGTTTCCCGTCGGAGCGGCGGTGGCGATCAAGATGAACAGCAGGGTCGCACGCTGTCGCATTGGTAGATCCTACTTGTCTCCACCACGAGGGTGAATGTCAGTGAGACCCCCGTTCAAACCGTGCATGCCGATTTCCGGCACACGGCTTATCGGTGGCCGTTCACGTCGCTGCATTACGCGGTCCCCGGATACCGGACGGTTCCACGCAGGCGACAAGCCCCGAGACGCTCAAAGAAGGGGCGGCGCCAAGCGTCAGCACGGCGGGGCACGAGACGCGAGCCGGCCCGCTTCAACAGCAGACCGCGCAGCCGTTGCTCCACGTGACGTGTCCGCTTGGATAAACTTCGTCGCCGCGTTCCCCGTGCGAAAGTATTGGCCCCAGCCGGTCAGCACCCGATTGACCTCCACAATGATCGTGCGCAGGTCCTCGTGGCACCGTCGACGGGATGTCAGCTCTCGCACGCGGGCGCGCATCCGCCGCATCGCACGCTGCGACGGCCACCGATGCAGGTAGTAGACGCGTTGGCGCGTCCGCTCCCATATCGGTCCGCTCATGCGTTTGCGCAGATGACACCCGAGAAAGTCGAACCCCTCGCGCCCGCGCGAGAGGTCAACCGTTCTCGTCTTCTCCGAGTGCAGCTCGAGACCGAGACGGGTGAGCACAAAGCTCACCCGTCGACGGGCCTCTTCGACCGCAGCTTTCGTGTCGCACATCACCACGAAGTCATCGGCGTAGCGAACCAGCGTGCCTAAGTGAGCACACCGGTCCTCCCACACCTGGTCGAGGACGTGCAGGTAGATATTGGAGAGCAGCGGCGAGATGACGCCGCCTTGCGGCGTACCGGTCGTCGTCGCCTCGTACTGACCCTCGTTCATCACACCCGCCGCGAGCCACTGCCGCAGCAGTTTCAGCACCCGCCGGTCCGAGATACGCCGCGCGACCAGCGCGAGCAACCGCTGCTGGTCAATGCGACCAAAGTAATCGCGGATGTCCGCATCGAGCACATGATTGCCGCCACGCGCGCCGTGCACGCGCAGCGTTTCCAGTGCCTGCGTCGCACTCCGCTTCGGCCGGAAGCCATACGACGAGGCCCGGAAATCGGCTTCGAAGATGGGCTCCAACACGAGCGTCGCCGCCATCTGCGCCACTCGGTCTCGGACCGTCGGGATGCCGAGCGGCCGCTGTCGGCCGTCGGGCTTGGGGATGTATCGCCGCCGAACCGGCGGCGGGCGATACGTGCCCGCATGCAGCATGGCGGCTAGCTCATTCAGCATGCGCTCGACACCATACTGCTCGGCGTCGACGAGCGTCTCGCCATCGATGCCCGCCGCGCCGCGGTTCCGTCGGACTCGCCGCCACGCCTCCCGGAGGATGTCACTCCTCCAGATCCGATCCATCAGGGCGTGGAAGTGTCGTTCCGGGGATCGCTTGGCTGCGACCCAGAGTCGACGGCGCAATTGGCGCACTTTGTCGACCGACTCGCGTCGGCCGGGGTGATTGGAACCGGTCCTGCCGGTCATGCCCTCGCGCGTCCTTGCTTCGTCGACGCGACCACCGCAGGGACCCTTCGCTCCGCCCGCGTTATTCGTCGCGAGCCTCGTCACTACTACGGTCCCCTCGGACGCCCGCTGCGCACGGTTCGCTTTCACCATCGGCTTATACGAACCGCGTTACCCCGACACCCGGGCCGCGCAGACGGGCCTCTCGTGTTCCGCCTCGCTCCGTGCACGCGTGCTGCGCCCCCTACCCCGCCGAGACCTGATGCGCGTACGCCTCCGGACAAGAGCGCATCCGACGTGGCCTTCACCGCGACATGACCGGTTCGGCTCTCGGGTTGTAAATCTGACGAGGCTGCAGGCTTCACTTGATGTTGCGGCCCGCGTGCTTGCTCTCTCCGTAGAGACTTTCGACACCCCGCTCGAGCCGCAACGATTGCTCGTCGCGCTTGGGGTCTGCTACTCGGCGCTCCGGTGCTTACCGAGGCGGGACTCGCACCCGCTGGAGGAAGGCAGCGTGGAGCGATGAAGCGTTTCACCACTCCGTCACGACGCACCATG
>DASYQZ010000115.1:0-16333 GCA_036004865.1 Vicinamibacterales bacterium | reverse complement strand
AGAGATTGACCGCCACGATCGGACACGCGCGATCCTCATGCAGCAGCACGTCGAGTCCGTTGTCGAGCGTCTCCTTGACGAAAGGAATGTTCAATTCCGGAAGCTGCCGCAGGTCAGCATCTGGCTGCCGTAATACGGGTTTCGAAGAGATCCGTCGGTCTGAAGCCACGGCTTCTTCACCATCGGACAGAACGCGACGCGGACGCCCTCGGGCGGCGGAAAATGCTGCGAGGTCATGTAGAGGTCGATGGCCTCGCTCAGCGCGCCGAACTTCTCGCGCGCGTCGGCGAGGTCGGCCGCGGCCGACAGCTGGACCGCCGACGTGTCGATCTTGATGGCCAGGGCGCCGAGCGCCGTCGCGGCCGTGGCAATCTCGCCCGCGTTCATCTTGACGCCCTCGATGTCGTCGGACGCCAGCGCCTCCGAGATCTTCAAATACGGATCGATCACGGCCCGGCTCATCTCGCCCGTCTGACTGCCGGTCTGGCTGACCGTGCCGAGCGTGCACGACGCCGACGCGACCGCCGCCAGGATCAGACACAGCATCGTTTTCGTCATGGTCACCTCACGACGGTGAGCGGGATGGTCGAAGGCCGATTGTAACTCGCCAGCGAGACCTGCGCCGCCATGCGCTCGGCCGCCGCGAGGAACGCGCGCGAGGCCGGCGATTCGGGCTCGCTGATCATCAACGGCACGCCGTTATCGCTGCCTTCGCGAATCGGCTGATAGATCGGAATCCGACCGACGAACGGGACACCGAGATCCGACGCCATCTGCTCGCCGCCGCCGTGGCCGAAGATGTCGGCTTCGTGGCCGCACTGCGTGCACGTGAAATAGCTCATGTTCTCGACGATGCCGAGCGGCGGGATGTTGAGCTTCTTGTACATCGCCACCGCGCGACGGCTGTCGGCGAGCGACACCTGCTGCGGCGTCGTGACGACGATCGCGCCGGCGACCGGCACCGTTTGACTGAGCGTCAGCGTCACGTCACCGGTGCCCGGCGGCAAATCGACGACGAGATAGTCGAGCGCAACCCAGCGCACTTCACGAAAGAACTGCTGCAAGGCGCCGTGGAGCATCGGGCCGCGCCAGATGATCGGGGCGTCGTCCGCGGTGAGAAACCCCATCGAGATGACCTGCAGCCCGAATTTCTCCGCCGGCACGATCTTCTGGCCATCGGTGGTGAGCTGCGTCTTCATGCCGAGCATGATCGGGACGTTCGGGCCGTAGATGTCGGCGTCGATGATGCCGACCTTGCTGCCGCACTTCGCGAGCGCGACCGCGAGGTTCACGGCGACGGTCGTCTTGCCGACGCCACCCTTGCCCGCGCCGACCGCGATGATGTTCTTCACGCCCGGCACCGATTGCCGCGTGCCGTCGGCGCTCACCGCTTCGCGCACGCGCGCGCTCATCGCGACGTCGACCGACGCGACGCCCGGCACCCGCATGACGGCGGCGCGCGCCTGATCGCGCATCTGATCCTTTACCGGACAGGCGGGCGTCGTGAGCTCGATCGTGAAGGCCACGCGCCCGCCGTCGATCGTCAGGTTCTTGATGAAGCCCAGGCTGACGATGTCGCGATTGAGATCCGGATCGCGGACGATCTTCAACGCCTCGAGCACGCTCGTCTGTTCAACTTGCATATCCCAAAGAATATCGTACACTCCGCGCGGTGTCCGAACCTTCGCCCAATCGCGGCGTGATGATCGTGCTCGCCTACCTCTGGCCGCTCGCGCTCATCCCGCTGCTCCTCGAAAAACAGGACGCCGACGTGCAGTGGCACGCGAAGCACGGCCTCGTGCTGATGGTCGCCGAGATCGTCGCGATTTTCGTTTACATCAGCGTGACGAGCATGATCAGCCTCGCCACCTTCGGCCTCGGGTGCGTGCTCGGCCTGCTGCTCGTCTTCGCCTGGGTCGGCATTCTCGCGCTGCATCTGGTCGCGATTCTGAAAGGCGTCAGCGGCGAACGCCTCATCATTCCCGGCGTCAGCGAGTACGCGAGTCGATTCTGACACCAGGAAGAGATCGTCGTCGTGCCTTCGTGTCTTCGTGGTTGCGTTTCTGCGCAGTCGTCTTCACGGTCTTTGCGGTCTTTGTGATCGCGCTCAATGCACAACCGATCGCGCTCGCCGCGATTCACGGCTATCAGCGTGCGATTGCGCCGCTGGCCGCGCGCGCCGGCATCCGCTGCCGCTTCACACCGTCGTGCAGCCGCTACGCCGAAATCGCGATCGCGAGAGATGGCGCGCTCGGCGGCGGATGGAAATCGCTGAAGCGCGTCGCGCGCTGCAATCCCCTCACGCCGATGGGGACACGCGAGGATCCATGAACTGCGCCTTTCCTTTCTCGTCGAGCAGGACCCATAGCGCATACACACCGAGCGCCGTGCCGTACGGCAGCAGCAGCAGGTCCACTGATCCGAGCATCAGCGCGATCAGGCGCGCCCACGGCTGACGCCGCCGGAGCGGGATTCCGGCGCCGACGTGGACGAGGCCCCAGACGATCGCCATCATCGCGAGCGTCGTGAACGCCGCAGCCGTGACGCCTGCCGCGACCTGACTGCCTCCGGCGCGGGACGCGACCAGCGCCGCCGCCGCCACGCCCAGCGCGAGCGTCGACACGCCGACCAGCGTCGTCAGCAGACCCCAGATGATGAAGAGGATGCCGAGGACGTCGACGTGCGAGGACACTGGGAAGAAGTCTACAGTCGACAGTTCACAGTCGACAGGACTGTCGACAGCCGACTACGGATGATCCGCGGACGAGCGGACGGCGACGCGGACTTCGACGCGCACGGCCGCCGCATCCGGCGACGTCACGCGAAACCGGAAGCGCGCGCCGTCGGCGACGCCGGGCGGCACCGTCACTCGAACCGCGTGGCGAAACACCGACTCGCCGGTGCCGCAACAGCCGTCGCACTGTTCGGTCCAGGTTTCGCCGCGGCCGCCGCACTCGGGACACGTCGCCCGAATGGGCACCTCGACCGGCACGGTCAGGCCGTCCGAGGCTTCGCGCCTCGACAACAGCACTTCGGCGCAGTGCACGTCGCGGTCGACGACTTCGCCGAGAAAGGCATCGCGCATCCGCTCGACGGCGGGTCCCACCGAGGGGAAGTCGATTGCGATCTCGTCGGCAAAACATTCGTGCGGCATGAAAGTGTGGCTAACGATAGGAGTCGATCCTCCGGTTGTCAAGACAACGCGCGCATGCTAGCGTCTCTTCCAGCGAACCAAGAATCATGCCTGCAAAAGAATGCCCACTCTGCGGCGGCACGATGCGGCTGCGCGATCAACAGTCCGTCGTCAAGGTCCCCGGCAATCTGAATGCCACGACGCAAAAGACGCGCGAGTGGGTCTGTCCCGACTGCGATTATTTCGAGGAAGCCGAGGAAGATCGGTAGAGAATCCGGAAGGTCACGGCGGCCGCGCCTAGCGCGCGCCGATCGTCAGCAGGACTTCTTTGCGGAGCGTATCTTCGAATTCTTCGAACTTCAGCGCCGTCTCGCACTCGTCGCAGAGCACCTCCAACACGGTTGGCCGATCCTCCTCGGAGACCTCCACACGGCCGTTCTCCAGGTTGACGACGTGCATTTGAAGCGTTTTCACCTGAAAATTGCGGTCGTTGCCACAGTTCGGACAAGTCAACGTCACTTAATACTCCTTGAATTTTTGATTCTATGAGATGGTTGGCGGCAGACGCAATGCAAATAATGGCCGAAATCTGGTAGATTTCGCCCTCGATGTCCTCAGGCTCGTACGAAATCCACAGCGAAGCACGCGGTCCGCACTGGATCGCATGGGTCAGCCGCGACGGCTCCGGTAAGCCGGAGCGCTCGATCGTGCTGGTCGGCGCGACGAAAGAAGACGCGGAAGCACGCGCTCGGGCGTGGGCCGAGCAAACTTCCTCGTAAGGCGCCCCATTTGAGGGGCGCCTCTTGTAACGCGCCCCTTCGGGGCGCCTGCGCCTGGTGAAAACGCGTGCACCTACAACGGCTCGAAATCGTCGACGACCTCAGCCGTACACGTCATCCGGGTCAGGTGACGCGGCGCGTGAACGGGACCGGGCACGACAAAGGTGTGCCCTGACCAGCCAATTTCGGCGTCACCCGCGGCGTGCTCGAGCGCCGCGTTGACAAACAACCCTTTCACCGGCGCCGGCAACACTTCGCCCAGGCTGCCCCGCGTCATGCGGCACTGTGCGTTCTGCACCGCCGCCGACAGATACAGACGATCGCGCGCGCGCGTGAGCGCGACGTAGAGCAGCCGCTTCGACTCTTCGCGCTCGCGCGCCTGCGCATCCTCGTCGGCTTCCGATTGGTAGTCGGCGATCGCCACCGACGGCTCTCCGGCCGCGTCGTCCGCAATGCGAATCGGCGCGCGGCGGCCCGCCGTGCCGCGGCTCATGTTGACGACGAACACGATCGGAAACTCGAGACCTTTCGCCGCGTGAACGGTCATGAGGCTGACGGCGTCGATCGCATCGATGGCGGCGTTCGACTCGTCGCCGACCGCGAGCCGATCGAGATGGTCCGCGATTCGCGCGAGCGTTGCGTAACCGCGGTTCTGCGCGCGGCGGATCATCGCGCGCAGCTTCTTCAGGTTCTCGCGCGCCTGCCGCCGTCGCGATCCGCGCAGCTCGTAGGCGTACGCCGTTTCGCGCAGCACGGCGTCGACGAGCTCGGACGGCGTCAGCCGATCGACCCACGACAGCCATCGCGGTACGGCCGCGCGGAGGAGATCGAGGACGCGCCGGTCTTCGTCCCCGAGTGCCGCAATCTGCGGCGGCGCGTCGCGGTTCAGGATCGCGGCCGACAGATCGGGCGAGAGCCTCGCCACGGCTTCGTCCGACAGCCGCACGATCCGCGATCGCAGCAACGTGGCGGCGCGCAGCTCCGACCACGGATCGGCGAGATAGCGCAGCACCGCGACCGCATCCTGCACTTCATCCGCGTCGAAGAACCCGAGGCCTTTGTAGACGTAGGTCGGCACGCCGCGGCGATCGAGCGCCGACTCGAAATCGCGGTGGCTGTCGCGCGAGCGAAAGAGGATCGCGACGTCGGCGGGTCGCGCCGCGCGCGCGACACCGGTCGTGCGATCGCGAACGGTGGCGCCCGACAGCAGCCGCACGATCTCATCGGCGACGCAATCGGCGGTCGCCTGGACGGTCTCGGCGGCGATCATGCCCAACGCAGGCTCTCCACTGTCGGGGCGCGCGGCGTCCACCTTCGCCGAAGGCTTCGGTGGACCGCCGTCGCCTTGGCGGAGGCTGTCATCCGTGCGGCGACCGTCGACGGGAAACCGATCCTGTTCGGCGTATCGAAACGCGTCTTTGCGCGGCTCGGCCGGCAGCTCGCGGACGATTTCAGCGAACAGGTCGTTGACGAACGCGAGAATCTCCGGCGCCGACCGGAAGCTGACCGCGATGGCTTGTCGCGGCCGTCCGTCGGGCCGCAGGCGCTCGATGAACTGTGCCGCTTCGTCGACCAGCGCGACGTCGGCGTCGCGGAAGCCGTAGATCGATTGCTTGCGATCGCCGACGATGAAAATCGACGGCGCGATCGCATCGTCGGCGGCGCCGAACCCTTCGCCCCAGCTCGCGACGAGCTGCCGCACGAGCTCCCACTGCGCGCGGCTCGTGTCCTGGAACTCGTCGACGAGGACGTGGCGGTATCGCGCTTCGAGCCGCAGCCGGCTCTCGGCGAATTCGTCGAGATCCTTGAGCAGCTTCACCGCGCGCTCGAGGACGCCGGAAAAATCGAGAAGCGCATGCGCGTCGAGCGTCCGCTGATACTGACTGAGCGCCACTGCGAAAATCCGCCACACGCCGCGCGACATCACGACGTTCAGGTCGCGGCGGAAGCCGCGGATGGCGTCGCCCACCAGCGGCGCCAGCCGCGCGGCGCTGGCGCGGTGACGGCGCCACGCGTCCTCGGTGTCGCAGTCGGCCGCCTTGAACGGCGTGCCGGTGAACTTCTCGCCGCGCGGTTTGCCGTCCTGCGTCAGGAAGTACGCGCGGAGCCGATCGATGAAGCTGCGGAACGCGGCGGTTTCGATTGCGGATTGCGGATTGCGGATTGCGGATTTATTGGCGATTGGCGATTGATTGCGGATTGCGGATTGATTGCAGATCTGACGGATGTCGGCGGCGAGCATCGCGAACTGCGGATGCCTGATCGGGCCGTCGTTCAGAAACGCGTCGACGCCATCCCGAACGCCGCGAAAGACATCGCGGAGCCGGCCGGCGGCGAGCTCGCACGCTTTTGCGCCGGTCAGATCGCGCGGTCCTCGCTGCAGAAAGCGTCGCAGCGCGTGCGGGGCGACGAGCCGGCGATCCAGCAACGCCGCGATCCCCGCGCGGAGCCGCCGTTCTCCGAGCTGCGCAAACACCAGCGCGACGTCGTCGTCATCCTTCGCCACGCCGCGACAGATGCGCAGCGCCTGGTCCAGCGACTCCGCAATCAGCCGCGGGATGTCGGTGTCGACCGCCAGATCGAATCCCGGATCGACGTCGGCTTCCAGCGGAAACTCGCGGAGCAGTGAGAGGCAGAATGCATCGATCGTCGAAATCGCGATATCGCCGAGCCGTTCGCGCAGCTCCCGCCACCTCCCGGCGTCGAACGCGGACTGGCGGCTGGCTTCCTTCAATCGATCGATGATGCGCTGCCGCATCTCGGCCGCGGCCTTGCGCGTGAACGTCATCGCGAGAATGTGATCCGGCTCGACGCCGGCGCGCAGCAGGTTGACGTAACGCTCGACGAGGACGCGCGTCTTGCCCGTGCCCGCCGACGCTTCGAGAACGATGTTCTGCGACGGATCGACGGCGGCACGACGCGCGTCGGCGTCGGCAAGACCCGAAGCGTCTCCCGCGGGATGTTCGAACTGGCGATCGACATCCGGCTCGACGTCGAACGGCAGCCACGGCTCAGACGTCGCCGACATAATCCTTCCGGCACACCGAGGCGAACGTGCAGCTCTCGCACCGCCAGACATCGTCGGGCGTGGGTGGAAATTCTCCGCGGCCGATCGCATCGACCGCATCCGCCAGCCGCTGCTGCGCGTCGTTCAGGATCTTGTCGCGCTGATCCGGTCTCGGCACGAGCGGGACGACGCGGCGCGGCCCTTTGAATGCGAGATAGACGGCTTCGCCCATCGTCCAGTCCCGGCCGCGCCGGCCGGCGAGGCGCTGCTCCGCGCACACGGCGTACACCGGCAGCTGCAGCGCGCGGCCCCGGTCGGGCGGCCATCCCAGCTTGTAGTCGATGAGGCGGAATGTGCCGTCTTCGAGCAGATCGAGCCGGTCGGCCTTGCCCGCCAGCGCGATCGTTCGCGGACCCGCCGCGGTCGCGATCGCGAACTCTCCTTCCAGCCGGTGTTCGAGAAGTCGCTCGACGACAGCCACGGGCCGCTCGGCTTCCATTCGAAAGACCGCTTCCCCGAGGCCCGCCGCGGCGGGCGACCCGAGCAATCTCGTGCGCTCGAGTCCTGCTTCCGCGTCCGGGAGCGCGTCGAGCGCGCGATCGACGACATCGGTGAAGAGATCGCGTGCCGCGTCCAGATTCTCCGGCGTGATCGCGCGATGACCGGCCGCCTGCCATGCCGTGAAGAACTGCTCGAACACGTCGTGGACGAACTGACCCTGATGCCGAGGGTCCATCACCTCTTCGTCGTCGGGTTCTTCTTCCAACCGCAGGACATGCTGCGCCAGGAACTTGAACGGACAATCGAGATATGTTTCCAGCGCGCTGACCGAAAAAGGCAAGCGCACGGCGGCTGCGTGCCGGACGGCGCCGTGGAATTGCGGCTGCTCCGACGGCGAGCGGCTCAGTCGAAGCTCGGCCCAGGTCCGCGCATCCGCGTCCAGCGGCTCCAACACCGCCGGCTCGAGCGACAGCGCTTCGTCGACGAAGACGCGCGCGTCGCCTGGCGCCTGTCGCGCGATCGACGTCAGCCGCGCGCGCGGAATCTCGTCGAGCTGGGTGGATCGCGACACGAGCGCCTCGTCGTCCAGTGTGAATGCAAAGAGCTGCACACGCCTGGACGGCGAGCGCACCAGATCGAGGAAATGCGCGTCCGCGGCGGCGCGGCGATCCCGCTCCGACGGCCAGCCAAGCGCCTTCAACAGCGCCGGCGGATAAAAGATGTTGCGGCGTGGGCGCTCCGGCCAATCGGTTTCGACGAGACCGACGATCGTGAGGTCGTCGAAGTCGCCGTATCGGGCCGCCCGATCGTCGACGAGATGGAGGCCTGCCGCGGCGGTTTCCGATTGGAAGGTCTGATCCTCGATTGCCCGGCGGACCGCGAGCGCGAGGTCGTCGATCGTCCAGTCGGCATCGCCGTGCGCGGCACGCGCCGACGCGATGGCCGACACTGTCTCGCGGATCGCCGCGCGCCCGCGCCGCTCGCGCGCCGAACGCGGATCGGTATCGTCGAGCGGACGAAGATGGGCGTCCCAGAACGCCAGCAGTCGCGTCACCTGTTGCGACGCCGGCGCCGCCGTGCCGAGCGGCGCCAGTTCGCGCACGATATCGACGGCCGCTCGTAACGCCGGCGTGGCCGCGCGCGCGCCGTCCGTCCATGTTGCGGCCATCTCGTCCAGCCGCTTCGGATCGCCGAGATATCGGCGATCGCTCAGCGCTCGATCGAGCGCGCTCGCCGACTCGCGAGCGATTTCGCAGTCATCGTGCCGGAAGACGAAATGCGGCGAACGAAGCAACGCCATCAGAGGCTCGCGGCCGAAACCGGCGCTCACCGCTTCGAGCACGAGGTCGACGGCCGCGGCCACCGGTTCCGCGGCCAGCGGCAGCGCGTCGAACGTCCGATACGGGATTCCGGCGGCAGGCAGCGTTTCTGCCGCGAGATACAGATACGGCAGCGGATGCTTGTAGACGATCGCCGTGCGATCGAGCGGCACCGATTCGCCCATCCGTCGATCGGCTTTGATCTGCCGCGCGATCGAGACGAGCTCCTCCTCACGATCGCGGACGGTCCACCAGTCTTCGTCGGGATTCGGGATTTGGGATGTGGGATTCGCGGGATTTGGCGGTGTAACAAGGATGGGCGCGGCGAATCCCGAATCCCGAATCCCGAATCCCGTCGCTTCGGCTTCCTCAATCCCTGGCAACCAATCGTGAACGCGCGCGTGGAATCCGGACTCGAGCAGCGCGTGGGTGGCGACGATATCGAGCGATTCGAGACCGGGAATCCGCGCGAGCACATCGAAGTCGGCGACGTAGAGGCCGTCGGTGTCCGCAATCCAGTCCGCGATGGTGACGATGATGTGTCGAACCGGATCGACAGCCGGCTCGGCGACGAGACGCTCGCGCAGCACGTGCTCGTCGCACGCGTCCGACTCGCGCACGCGCCGCTCGTACTCGCGGAACGCGCCGGCGAGAAATCGCGTCTGCTGCCGCAGCCGCTCGGCGCCGCGATCGAGATCGCTGCCGCCGAGCGCTTGCATCATCAATTCTTCGAATCGGAGCACCGACTGTGATTGACGGCGGAGCTGATCGTAGAACCGCAGCATCTCGGCGATGAGACCGGGCCGGAGACGAAACGGCAACGGCTCGCTCGTCGACGCTGTGTCGCGCGCAGCGCGCTCGACGATCGCCTCGCGCTCGAGCGCGGTCAGACGCCGTGGCGGATCCGGCAGACCGGCGCGCAGCCGCTCGTACAGCTCATCGCGCGTCGCGCAATCGTCCGATCCGAGTCGCCGTTCCAGTTGGCGAGCGGCGCCGTTCGTCGGCACGACGACGAGCGCATGACCCGACAACGCGGTGATCGCGGTGCGGAATGTACGCAGGTCCGGTACGCGCACGAGACGAGTCCGGCGAGGGGTGATCACCTGAGTTGTGGAGGCCGAAGCAGTGTCTGAATGTCCGTCCGCGCGCGTGCGCCGAGCATCAGCGCGCCCGCGGCGGCGGACGAGGCGTCCCAGGCCCGCGCCATATCGCCCGCGAGCGCCGCGTCGCGTCGAACCTGCGCCGCCTGACCGGCCAGGTGCACCGCGCTGACCAGCAGCGCATGCGCCGCCGCAAACTCTTCCGGCGGCGCGATCGCCGACGCCAGTCTGCGAATCTGCGCGACCACGCGTTCGATGGTTGCGAGGCTGCCTGGCGACGAGCCCGACAGCGCCTTGATGTTTTCGAGCGACGGCTTCAGCCGTGCGAACAGATCCATCGGCCGGCTGATGGCCACGTCGTACTCGCGATAGACGGGCGCGCGCAGCGCCCAGCGATCGCGCGCGAGCTGCAGCCGCCGCGCGGCGTCCAGCTTTTCCTCGACGGCCGCAAGCAGCGCGTTCACCGTTTCCGGACGCTTGTGGCCGAGTACGGCGTCGCGCTGCTGGATGCGCGCGATCAGGCGCTCGAGACCGCGGACGTCCGCCAGCCGCGCGCGGCGACCCGCGAGCGTCAGCATCGAGGCGCCGAACGCGCTGTAGGAGCGATCGATCAGCGCGTCGGCCGCGATTGCAGCGGTCGTCGCCTCGCGGGTCGCGACGACCCAGTCCGCCGGCAGCTCAGCCTTGTCGCGCTCCAGGCTGACGAGCGCAGTCGCCAGCAGCGACGCGCGCTCGACCGAGCTGTCGACGACGCGCGCGGCGCCGAGCACCGCCTCGATCGCTTCCTTCGGCGAGGGCGGCGGCAGCAGCGGCTCGGGAATCGTCAGCGGATCGATGGACGCGGAGAGCGTGAGGTCGAAACGCCTCGCGCCGGTGGACGCGCGCAGATCGGCGATGGCTTCGTCGAGCATCGACAGCATCTGGCGGACTTCCGACAGCCGGTAGTTGTAGTGATTCTCCGGCCAGGCGGCGAGCGTCCGCCGCGCGCCTTCGACGATCGCGAGCCGACGCGCCGGATCCGCGGTCAGCGTCACTTCGTTCAGCGCCTCGGCCATGGCGTTCGAGAGCGCCATATAGTCGAGCTCGGCCCGCGTCTCCAGATAGTGCGTCGCCCGCGCGTTCGACGCATACCGGTTCGTCCGTTCCCAGTCGACGCGATCGATGGAGAGGTCGACCAGATGCAGCGGTGGCTGCGGCATCGCCGCGGTCGGCATGGAAAAGATGACGCGATCGCCGACGCGCGCCGGCTCGCCGTAGCTGACGAGCGACGTGCCGTCCTTCAAAAACACGCGAAGCAGCGTCGCATCGTCGGCCGCCTGCGCGGCGCGGGCCGACGCCGCTAGGGCGAGTGCCACGAACGCGGCCGCCAACCACCGCCTGTGCATGAAGTTTCCAGCGTACGCTCGCCTCATCAGCACGTCAAGCATCCGCCGCGTGTGGAAAAGCTGTGGACGATTCGTGCATTTCCTGTGGGACCGATGCACGCGGAAAATTTTTTTCGCCGATCGCGTTCGACATTTCTGCGGTGGCGGTGTGGCGCGCGCGGTTTCGCGCGTCGCTTCGCTTGATCGCAGGTAACGCCCGCGTAAAATGCGTGCGGCTCTTCCCAGCACCAAACGCTTCTCGCAACCGTGAGCAACGCTGTTCATCGCTTCGCTGAATCCATTGCAGGACGCGACTACCTCATCGAAGTGAAAGCGGTCGAGCAGGATCGCTGGCGCGCGTACATCGTGCGCATCCCCGGCGTGCCGACGGCGCTGATGCCGTTCTACGGACCGACGCCCGCCGAAGCGGCGCGGCTCCTGAGCGAATGGCTGACGCGCGCGCATCTGCGCGCCGCCAACCCATCGTCGTCGCCGGGGACGGTGTAGGATGAGCGCATGCGTTCAGCGGTCTTCGCGCTCACGGTCGCGCTAGCGGCCGCCTGCGCCTCGAGCCCCCTTCGTAGTCAGACGCCGGCCGGCGCGACTCAGACGGCGCGCGGCGGCGGTCAGGATAGTTTCCCGCAGAGAACTCCGGACTTCGATCGCCAAATCCAACAGCAGGCCGAGACCGACAAGACGTGGCGCCGGGCGAGCGAAGGCGTCATGCAGATGGACAAGATCACCTACCGGAGCAAGGTGGGCGATCTGGACGTTCCGGCGTTCGTCTTCCAGCCGCTGAAGCTGCGCGGGCCGAAAGGTCATCCGGCGATCGTCTGGGTGCACGAGAACATCCGCGGTCATCTCTACGAGCACTACATTCCGTACATTCGCGAAGCGACTGCGCGCGGCTACGTCGTGATTGCGCCGGAGTTCCGCGGCAGCATCGGCTACGGCAAAGCGTTTTACGATGCGATCGACTATGGCGGCAGCGAGGTCGATGATGTCGTGACGGCGGTCGACGTGCTGAAGAACCGGTATCCGCAGGTCGATGCCTCGCGCGTCGGAATCATCGGCTGGAGCCACGGCGGCATGATCACGCTGCTGTCGATTTTCCGGAATCCGGCGCTGTTCAAGGCGGCGGTGGCGATGGTGCCGGTGACGAATCTGTTCCAGCGGCTCGCGTGGAAGGGCGTGGAGCGGCAGCATCAGGCGATCGATCCGCAGAATCGCTTCGGCGGTCTGCCGCACGAACGCCAGGAGATCTACAAGGAACGATCGCCGCTGTACGGCGTCGACTCGCTGCAGATTCCGCTCTACGTCGGCGTCGCCAGGAACGATCAGGACGTGAACATCGAGGAGGACATGCAGCTCGTGGATGCGCTGCGCGCGCGCAAACCTCAGCTCGCGGAAACGACGGTGTACGACAACCCGCCCGGCGGCCACACGTTCGACCGCCGCGTGGATCCAAAGACCTGGCAACCCGAGAACACGCGCGAGCAGCGCGATTCCTGGAACCGCGTGTGGACGTTCCTGGACTGGAACCTCGATCCGTTCCACGACGCGAGCTCGAGCGCCGTCAGCACGGCGCCGGGGAAGCCGCAAGAACATTGATCACCCTTCGCTCGCTTGAATCGCGAGCGAGCTACGGGTGACACGCCGTGCGTCGTCTCTCGGGCGCATGCCGTTTCGCCCGAACGGCATGATAGAATTCAAGGTCTCTTCCGTCCCAACATGTGGGCCAGTAGCGCAGTTGGGAGCGCGCATGAATGGCATTCATGAGGTCACGGGTTCGACTCCCGTCTGGTCCACCACCCTTCGCTCACGCTTGCCAACGAGCGCGTGAGCTACGGTTGGCAAGCCACGCGAAGGTTGTCCACCGTAGCGCGAAGCGCGAAGGTGGACGGATGGCAAGCCAAGCGAGCTCACCGACAAGCGAAGGGTGTCCACCGTGGCGGCGTTCGGGCGACAGGTCCCTGCCGCGAAGGTGGACCGTTGACAAGTTGACTGAACGTCGCACGCGGCAACGACGGTTGTCAGATTGATCGCGTCCTCACGCTTAGCTCTGAATCCTCCTCCAAATCGAGCAGGATCCGCAGGCGGCAGCCTTGCATCAACCAGCGACATGGACGCGAAGCGATCGGTGTACGTTCTTCAAAGTGCGGTCGATGCGACCCGTTACTACACCGGATTGACGTCAAATGTCGCAGCGCGTCTCGCCGCGCACAACGCCGGCCAGTGCACGCACACAGCTGACGGCCGGCCGTGGAAGGTGATCGTCATCGTGAAGTTTCTTGACGAGGACCGCGCCGTGCGATTCGAGCGATATATTTGAAATCCGGTTCCGGCTGCGCGTTCGCCAAGCGGCACTTTCGGTGAGACACGCTGGCGGAGGTTTGTGAAGGCGCGCAGCGGAGTCGTGGCGACGAGCGATTCGTACTCGTCGAAGTCGTAACACCCTGCCCGTCGCCGTACTCTCTGATGCTTGCCATCACTTCAACGTCGTCCCGTGGACCATCGAGATACTGATGGCAAGCGGCAGCGTCCATTGCGACCAGCTTTTCTACGATTTCCATCCAGCCATCCTCTGAGCGTCGCCAAACGAACTTCCGGTCTTTCAGTTCTCACAAGGCCGATGTCACCGGCCAAAAGAAGCACGTCGACGCGGAGTCTGGATTGAAGTCTGGCACCGGGGCAATCGCTCAGGGTGGCCTTCCGTCCTGTTAACGGCAACTCACGAACCCAGGAGATCAAGCTGCGCAAGCCTTCATGATCCACATCGATCAAGAGCGTGTCTGCGCCCTTGAAATCCTCGAAGTAGCCCACTCGAATGGAGCCCATTGTTCTGCCAATCATCCGGTCTGAGTGTCCGAGAATGGTTCGGCGATGACTTGAAACGCGTCGTTGTGAATGACGTATCCAACCCTCGACTCCGACAGCATCACGACCGCATGCGCGTACCGTTCCAAAACTGTCTTGATCTCGTGCATCCGCGCCAGGTGCTCGGTTGCGGTGTCCTTGAACCACGCGATTCCTCGCGTTCTTCGGCGGTAAAACCCCTTCGACTTCGTTCGGTTGAAACGCGTCGGCGTTTCCAGATTCTTCTCAAACCAGGCGAGGTTCTCAGCGAGCAGCTCCCGATCGGCTGCTTCGACGTGCGGAGAGTCTCGAAGCTCGTGCGCCAGAGTGAAGACGCCTTCTTCAACCCCCGAGTCCGGATGCCGTCGTGCGCGCACGAACCGAATGAAACGCATGGTCAGGTCTTGCCAGTTGCTTTCGGGCGTTTCTCGCCCTTCGACTTCCTCAAACGCTTCGCCTTGTGAGCGCGCTCAACGCCTTTCCAAAATCTGAGGGCTTCACGTTCCACGATCGCTTCGAGGCGCTCTTGCTGTGGCTTCGGCAGGTCGGGCAGGAACTTGGGCATTCCCAAGTTGCTCTTGTCTCCTAACCAGGCCAGCTCTGGGCCCGCGGATTCGAGGACGGCGGCGGCGCACTTCATGGCGAGATGCAGCGCCTGAATACCATCTATGCCGAACACGTACTTCGGTCGACGCCAACTCGTGTTCAGGCCCGTGATCTGCAGCGCGCAGCCCCAATCCGAGCCGGGAACAGGCGTGGGCACACCAATCGTAAGCACGACGGGCTTTCCATTGGGCGACTGGAACACTCGTCGCGCCGCAATTCGACGAATCGTCCGCGGCGCAGCGAAGGACCCGCTCATACGCCTGAGCGGGATCGTATCAGGCGACGGCGCGCAGGGCCGCTACGCGATGCACGCGCGTCGCGCTGATCGTTCTCGCGCGTTTGTCAAGTCCATTCATGAGGTGACCACCGCCAGCTTCAGCCGATACCGTTGACATGACCCGAATTGGCCATCTCCTGGTTCTTCTGCGGCGCCGCCCGCCGTTCACGCTGACGATTGCCGCGAGCGCACGACCGGTGACATCTGCGCGGCTGGATCGCCGTGGTCGGACTTCACACGATTTCGCGTCGAGACACGCGAGGATCAGCCAGGAACTACGACGATGACGATGTTCGGCTCGGAGGACTTCTCCGTCGACATCGAAGATCCTTCCACAACGGGAACGATTATCGTCATCGCGGGACGCGCGATGCTGATGAGAAACGTCCCGCATGAAGGCGGGTTTGAGATCGACACGCTCGACGCCCCGGTGTTGATGCATCAACTGGTCATCGCGTTGCTGGACCAGGCGTTTCCACAAGGCGCCGGTTCCGTCGGAAGTTCGGTCCCCATCAACATCGTGCAGAAGAGCCGAGCGATCCGAATCGCGACGCCGAGCGCGTCAGGACGTCTGGAGGCGCCGTGGACGTTGAACGGAACGGCTGGATCGACCGACGGCAGAGTTCAATACGATCTCCGATTCGAATTCACCGCGAACGGCGCCGCGACATCCCTGGCGTTCACCGGATTCTGGGAGAAAGGGCCGGCCTCACCGACACTGGACGAGCACATGTCGCTCGACGGATGGACGGTCCACTGGCTCACGCCAATGACGTCGACGTCGCAACGGGGAGTCACCATCGATTATGGCGCGAAACCAGTCTCCGAACATTGGCCGGACCTCGCAGCGCTCCGCGCGTACATCGCAGACGAACCGGCGCGTCGTGCGCGGCGCCGCACGCCTGCTGACGCCGCCAATCCAGGTGAAGAGCGAATGTTCGCGTATGAGGCTTTCAGCGTCGACAAGCACGGCGTTCGCACACGCGTCGGTGAGAGCGTGCGCGATTACCGGCCAGGCGTCGATGTCCTCGTCGAGCAAACGGCGACCGATGCATGGAAAAAGATGCTACCACTCGATTTTGGGCTGAGCGTCTCCGCGATCGTTTACCCGAAAGAAGAACTGACGGGGTTCGGTCTGGTGCTCGCGAAAGACGATTCCGGTTTCAGCTGGGAATGGTTCAATCGCGAACGCGACGATGTGTTCCGCAAGCTGCTCGGCGGCGGAAGCGTCAGAGTCAGCATGGACGCGGGATCCTCGAGTCGGATCTTCGAATGCAGCATCTGTCGCTGGATGCGACGCGGACCTCACAGAATCCGTACGGTGTCGTTTACGAAATCGAAGGACCGATCACGACGCCAAGTCGAAAGAGCGTGCGTTTCTGCTCGATTTG
>DASYQZ010000114.1:0-17168 GCA_036004865.1 Vicinamibacterales bacterium | reverse complement strand
GCCTCTCGATGCTCACGGCGAGAAACATGCTGCTCGTCAATCAGGATGAGCAGCACGTCGAGCTCGCGGACGGTTCCCAGCCGTCTCGTGACTTTGCGCAACCGCCGGCTGAGCTTTCGCGCGACGTCGCTGTCGAGCTGGAGCATCGGCACGAGCTCGCGAAGCCGCCGTGTCGCGACGCGCGCGCGATGCAGCGCTGCGATATCGCCCTGTTCCAGAGCGGGCAGCGGGCGCGTGAGGCGCTCGAGCCGGCGTCTAAGCAGTAATGATCGACGAATGGGCATGTCTGTATATTCTGTAGCTCTCAGCTCTCACCTGTCAGCTCTCGGCCTGTCAGCTCTCAAGAGCATAGCCGAGAGTGCTGAGCGCTGAAAGCCGAGAGCTGAGAACTTGGAGCTGAAAGCTGAGAGCTGAAGGCTGAGAGCTGGAAAATGCGAATTGCCGCTATCGACATCGGGACCAACTCCATCCACATGATCGTGGTGCAGATCCGGCCCGACTTTTCGTTCGAGGTCATCGATCGGGAGAAGGAAATGGTCCGGCTTGGAGCCGGAGGCCTCGACGGCCGCGCGCTGACGCCCGAGGCTATGCATGCGGCGCTGCAGGTCTTATCGAAATTCAGGCGTTTGGCCGAATCGCATCGCGTCGACGAGGTCGTCGCCGTCGCGACCAGCGCGACGCGCGAAGCGGAGAACGGCGGCGAATTCCTGAAAGCGGTGACCAATGAAACGGGCATCCGGCCGCGCGTCATCTCCGGTACGGAAGAAGCCCGCTTGATCCACTCGGCGGCGGTCTACGGCGTCAGCGTGCCGCGCGACATCGCGGTCGTGATCGACATCGGCGGCGGCAGCGTCGAAGTGACGCGCGGCGCCGGCGCCGCCATCGACCTCGGTCGCAGCTTCAAGCTGGGCGTCATCCGCCTCACCGAACGCTTCGTGAAAAACGATCCGCTCGAGCCGCGCGACGAGCGCAAGCTCGTGCGCCATATTCACGACGAAATCAGCAGATACCTTCAGCAGATCAACCGCGCCGGGTTCGATCGCGTCATCGGCACGTCGGGCACGATCCTGAGTCTCGGCACGGTGGCGGTCGCGGCCGACGGGCGCACACCCGGCAGTCCGCTGCGCAATCGCCGCGTCCCGGCCAAGCAGCTGCGGCGCGTACGCAAAGAGCTCGTGTCGCTCAACCTCGACAAACGTCTGCGCGTCCCGGGGCTCGAGCCGCGCCGCGCCGACCTGGCGGTGGCGGGCGCCGTGCTCCTCGACGAGCTGCTGCGCGGACTCGGCGCCGAGGAAATCACGTTGTGCGACCTGTCGCTGCGTGAAGGGCTGGTGCTCGATTACATCGCGCGGCACCGGAAGGAGATCGCGCAGGCCGATCGCTATCCCGACGTACGCCGGCGCAGCGTGATCGAGCTGGCGGAGCGGTGCAATTACTGGCCGGAGCACGCGCAGCAGGTGGCGCGGCTCTCGCTCGCGCTGTTCGATCAGACGCGCGCGATTCACGGGCTCACCGATCGCGAGCGCGAGTGGCTGGAGTATTCAGCCGTTCTTCACGACGTCGGCGTTCACATCAGCTACGAGAATCATCACAAGCACTCGTATTACCTGATCAAAAACGGCGATCTCCGCGGATTCGAGCCGGAGGAGATCGAAACGATCGCGCTGGTGGCCCGCTATCATCGCCAGTCGACTCCCAAGCGGCGCCATGAAGGATTCGCGGAACTGCCGCGCCGCACGCGCCGCGTCGTCCGTACGCTCGCCGCGCTGCTGCGGCTGGCGGAAAGCCTGGATCGCAGCCACGCGCAAACCATCACCGGTCTCGAGCTTCACGACCGCGGCGACGACGATCTGCTGCAGCTGCGGACGTCGGGAGACGCCGAGCTGGAGCTCTGGGCCGCCACCCGTCACGCGGCGCCGTTCGAGCGCCTCGCCGGCAAGCCGCTTCGCATCGAGGTGAGCGGAAACGTCTATGCTGAACATTCTCACGCAGCCGCACGAGTACCCGGGGAAGCTGTTCGTCGTCGAGGGGATCGACGGGTCCGGCAAGACGACGCAACTGGCGCTGCTGGCGAAGTGGTTGAGCGCCGAAGGACACCGCGTCTTCGTCACCGAATGGAACTCGTCCGCCCTCGTGAAGGCGGCGACCAAGACCGGCAAGAAGAAAAACGCGCTCACGCCCATGACGTTCAGCCTGCTGCACGCGACCGACTTCGCTGACCGCCTGCTGTACAAGATCGTCCCGCCGCTGAAGGCCGGCATGATCGTCCTCGCGGATCGCTACGCGTACACGGCCTTCGCGCGCGACGCGACGCGCGGCGTCGATCGCCAGTGGGTGCGCGAGCTTTACAGCTTCGCCGTGCGGCCCGATCTGGCGCTCTATTTCCGCGTGCCAATCGACGTATCGGTGGATCGATTGATGGCACGGCGCATAAAGCTCAAATTCTACGAGGCGGGCATGGATCTGGGCTGGAGCACCAACCCGGTCGAGAGCTTCCGGATGTTTCAGGGCAAAGTGCTGGACGAGTATGATCAACTCGTGCAGGAATTCGGTCTCGAGGTCGTCGACGCGAAAGGCAGCATCACCGAGCAGCAGCGGTATGTCCGGACGCTGGTCGCCCAGCACGTCAAAATGAGTCAGGTGGAGATCACCGATGACGAGCCCGTCTGATCCGGATGGCGGGTTGAACGGCGAGGGTCAGGCCGGACGCTACTATGGCCGGGGCATCCCGTACCTCCCAATCGAAGGGTACCCCGGCAAGTTGATCGCCATCGAGGGCACCGACGGCGTCGGCCGAAGCATCCAGATTCAACTCCTGCGCGAATGGCTCGAAGTGAAGGGCTACGGCGTCGTCGAAACCGGCTGGACGCGCTCGCCGCTCATGCAGCCGACCATCGAGATCGCCAAGTCGAGCAACACGCTGAACAAGCTGACGTTCGTCCTGCTGTATGCGACCGACTTCGCCGATCGCCTCGAGAAGGAGATCATTCCGGCGCTGAAGGCCGGCTTCGTGGTCCTCTCCGATCGCTACATCTTCACCGCCCTGGCCCGCGCCGGCGTCCGCGGCGTCGACCGCCAGTGGCTGCGGACCGTCTACGGCTTTGCGATCGCGCCGCACCTGGTTTTCTATCTCAATGTCGATGTCAAGACGCTGATCGGCCGTGTCCTCGAATCCCGTGGCATGGACTTCTGGGAATCGGGCATGGATCTCAAGCTCGGGGACGACATCTACGACAGCTTTCGCGCATACCAACTGAAGCTGCTGCGCGAATATCAATCGATGGCCGACGAGTTCCACTTCCGCGTGGTCGACGCGCGCCGATCGATCGATCGCATTCAGGATGAGCTTCGGCGGCAAGTCGCCGCGTTTCTCGAACCGGCGGAGAAACCGATCGAGCCCGCGCTGGTGCGTTGAGGCTCTCGACCACACATTCATAAGCGCTCAAGCACTCGCCCATGACCGCTCAAGCACCGACGGCCGGTTCAGGATGAGCTTCGAGGACTGACGCAAAACACGGTGATGTGTGTTGTTTGCGCTACAGCGGTACGGTCGAGAATTCCATTGTCGTGGCCCGCGCCGCGCGGCCAGCGTCGCGACCGCGCGGATCTGCTGCTGTTTTTTTCGATTTTGATCAGCCGTCGTCACGCTCGAGCTGTGGCATGCGCGTTGCCCATCCATAATGCGTGGCCATCGCGGACCCTCGGATCCTGACGGGAAAACGAACATACGTTCCCCTCGGCGGGACGAGTACCTGGCGGTCGATCATCTGCGTGCTCGTCGCCGCGATCGCAGCGAGCGCCACTGCCGCACGGCAGCACATCACGGCCGACAGTTCTCGCGAAGAGCCGGTCTTCGCTGACAGCTACCTTGGCATTACACGCCCGCGCGACGTCGATACGCTTGCACTGCCGGCCCCGGTTGTCGTGCAGCGGGTAATGGTCGAGGTAGGCGATCGGGTGCGGGCCGGCCAGCCGCTGCTGATACTCGACGACGCCGACGCGCGACGCGCCGTCGGCCAGCTTCAGTTCGACGTTCAGAAAGCGAAAACGCAGGTCACGCAACTGGAACGCACCGTCGAGCTGCTCGAACGATCCATCAACGCGCGCGCGATTCCGGCCGCCGAGGCGAACGCGAAGCTGGCGGTCGCTCAGCGCGCCGCGGAGACCGTCCCGAATCGTCAGGCCAAGGACTCGCCCGAGCGCGCTCTGGCCGCCTACGACCAGGCCGTCGCGCGCGAGCGGCGCCTGACGATGCTCGCGACGGGCGGCGTGGTCGCGCGGCAGGAGCTGGAAGATGCGCAAATCGCGGTACGCGTCGCGGCCGACGATCTCGCCGTGGCGCGCCGCGCGGCCGACGCCGCCGCGGCCCTGGCGGCCGCGCAGGCGCTGCAGGCGCAGACGCAGGCGGACCTCCAGATTGCCGAGCAGCAGCGGCAGCGCCAGGAACGGATCGGCGAGCTGACGCAGGCGCGGCTGCGTCAGACCGAAGCAGAGCACGAGCTTGGCCGCGCGCTCGAGCGGCTGAACGATCTGGCCGTCCGCGCGCCCGGCGACGCACTGGTCGCCGAAGTGCTGGTCAGACCCGGCGATCGCCTGCTCGCCGGCGCCCCGCTCGTCAAACTGGCGACCGTCAATCCGATGATTGTCGACGTCGACGTGCCGCCCTCGATTGTCAACGGCCTCGCGCGCGGCGATGCCGCGTTGGTGCGCGTCAGCGGATCGGTCAAGGAATACGAAGGGCGCATCAAGACGATCGCGCCGCTGCCGGGAGACGCGGGCGCGCATACGGTCGAAGTGGAATTCGACAATCCGACGGACGCGCTGCTTGCCGGCCAGACCGCGCGCGTGCGCCTGACGCCCCACCGCCGATCATGAGCCGCCTCTCCGTTCTCCTCACGACCGAAGGGACGTACCCCTATCACCGCGGCGGCGTCAGCACGTGGTGCCATGCGCTCACCCACGAGCTCAGCGAAATCGACTTCACGCTGCTCGCGGTGACGATGCACCCGTATCTCGAATCGCAGTATGCGCTCGCGCCGAACGTGCGCGGCGTCGTCACCGTGCCGCTGTGGGGCACCGAAGATCCAGCGGAGTACGGCGACCACGCCTCCTTCCCCGATTACTTGCAACGGCGCTGGTCGACGACCAGAAAGGACGTTGAGCAGGAGTATCTGCCGTCCTGCGCAACGTTCCTTGCCGAGGTCGTCGAGCCGTCGCTTCCCGCCCGCGCGCTCGGCCTCACGCTGCTGCGGATGCACCAGCATTTCCGGCATTTCGATTACCACCGCACGCAGACGCACTCGCTGGTGTGGGATGTGTTCGTGGACACCATGCGGAGCGCGTGGCGCAAGGCCCAGCCGAACGAACCGCCGCCTTCGCTCACCGATCTCGCCGACGCCTCGCGGGTGCTGCACCGGCTGCTGCTGCCGCTGGCGATCGAGACGCCCCGCGTCGATCTCACGCATTCGGCTGCGGCAGCGTTCTGCGGGCTGCCGTGCATCATCGCGAAGCTGCGATACAACACGCCGTATTTGCTGACCGAGCACGGCGTCTATCTTCGGGAGCAATACCTGAATCTCGGCCGCAGCATCAAGTCGATGTTCGTGCGCTGGTTTCTATTCCGTCTGATCAACACGATCAACCACGTGAATTACGCGTTCGCCGATCAGATCTCGCCGGTGTGCCAGTACAACACGCGCTGGGAGGTGTGGCGTCACGCCGAGCCGGAACGCATTCGGGTCATCTACAACGGAGTGAATCCGGAAAAATTCCGGCCGGGCATCCGTACGCCGCACGATCGGCCGACCGTCGTGAACGTCGGCCTGATCTTCCCGCTGAAAGGACAACTGGATCTCATCGAGGCGGCGGCGCTCGTCCGGCATTCGACGCCGAATGTCGAGTTCCGTTTCTACGGCTCGCCCAGCGACGAGGATTACTATCGCGAATGCCGCCAGCGCATCGAGGAGCTGTCGCTGCAGAACACGGTCGTCTTCGCAGGAACGACGAAGGAACCGTGGCTGGCACTGCAGCAGGCCGACGTCGTCGCGCTCGCCAGCGTGTCCGAAGCGTTTCCGTACGCGCTCGTCGAAGCGATGCTGACCAGAGCGGCGATCGTCGCGACCGATGTCGGCGGGGTTCGTGAGGCGCTCGGCGACGCCGGCCTGCTCGTCTATCCGCGCCAACCGGTGGCCTTGGCGGAGGCGATTGGCACGCTGCTCCGCTGGCCTGAGGGCCGCGAGCGCTTTGGCGCGCGGGCGCGCGATCGCGCGCTGCGGTGGTTCACCGAACAGCGGTTCGTCGACGCATATCGAACGAGCTACGACCGCCTGGTGCAACCGCCCGCGTCCGAGGCCACCGAGCCGGAGGAAGCTGGGTGGATCGGCGACGCGCAGCAGACGCCGGCGCTGGCGATCGCGTAACGAGCAGTCGACAGTTGACAGTCAACAGTCGACAGTTAGCCGACAGTGACTGTCGACTTTCACTGTCGACTGTCGACTACGGAGTTCTCAACGGCATCCGGCTATCAGCGCTGTAATTCTTCTCTCCCCATCCGAATCCGTCCAACCCGCGCAACGCGGCATGCTCCCGCGCCGCGTCAAAGGCGTCCCCGCTGAACGGCCGTCCGTCGGTCGTCGTCACAGCGAACACGCGCACGCCGGTTCGCTGCCGCCATCGAAGCGCGGCCGAGGCCTGTGCCTCGATGCGGCTCAATGGCTCGACGATGCCGTTTCGAACGGCGAACGACTCGATGAGCAAGGCATCACGCGGGCCGAGCCGTCCGTCGCAGGCCTCACCGGGCTCGCCGCCCGGCGTGAACAGATCGTCGGGATTGAAGGCGTTCATGAACACGCGAAGGCCGCGGCTGTGAGCGGCGCAGACCGCCACGCGCCGGCGCATCGCGTCGACGCCGAAGTCGTTGCCCGCTTCGTCGAAGAAGATCCCGTCGGCGCCGACCATCCGCCAGCGCTCGACGCGGCGATCGATCTCGGCCAGCGAGAGGCGCTGCGTCGCTCCGAGGGCGACGTATCCGAACACCATCGGACGGCGCGCGGTCTCGTGAATCGCGCGAATCATCGGGACCATGCGCTGCCGCTCGGCCTTCAGGCCCGCGTCGTCGGTGTCGCTGTCGGGCAACTCGAGACCATCGCCGAAGACGATCGTGTCATAGCGGCTGAACACGGACGCCGCGCGCGCGACATCGCCGCCCGACTGCTCGACCAGGCTGGGATAGCCATAGTAGATGGCCAGACGCTGCGGCTCCGCAGCGGCGAGCGCGGTCATCGACGCCGCGGCAATCGCGAGCCGCGCCATCTCAGCGCTGCGGCGCCAGCGTTTGGAATCGATAGATACGAAGGTTCGCATCTTCGTAGTACACGCTCGTTCGCGCGTGGGTGCGCCGGTAGCGCTCGCAGAGATCCAAGGCGAGCGCTTCGAGCCGCGCGCGAGCGTTTGGCATCCGGTACAGCCCGTACCCGGCGGCGGTCGACGAGTAGCGGGCCGGTGTCAGTGCCGCGCCGGGATCGACGCTCAACGGATTCCGTTCGACGAACACGAAGAGATCGCGGCCCGGCAGCGCGAAGCGGAAGCGGCGATCGCCGGCGCGATCGCCGAAGCGGCGCACGAAATCGGCGAGCGCCATGAATCGATGCGGGTCGGCCACCTCGACGCGCTGTTCCGGCGGCGCGACGATCATCCACGGTCGATCCGCGAAATCGCGCGCGATCCGGAGCGCCTGCCGCGGCGCGGCATCGTATTCGACGTACCCGCCGCGGCCCATCACGCCGTCCGCGCGCGCCGCAGCACGATTGGCCGCTGAAAACGACAACATCGCGATGGCGCACGCCGCCAGTCCGTGCCAGCCGTCGCGGCGATGGACTCCGCCAAGCGCAACGAGCGAGAGCAGTACAGCGGCGATGATCGCCGTCCAACCGAAGGCTGCGTTCAGCGAGGACGTCTGAAGCCCGAAGGCGACGATCGATCCGGGCACCGTCAACGGTTTGAGAAAGCGCAGCGTCTGCATCGGATCGACTGCCGCGAGCCGCGTGACGACCGCCGCGACGCTCGCCGCCGGATCGAACACCGCGTGGCCGCCGGCCAACAGCGCATTGGTGTGCGCGAGCACGTCGTAATCGGCAGGTGACGAGAAGCGCAGCTCGCGCGCAGTCGTCCAGAGCAGGAACGCGACCGCGACGAGCGCTAACACCGCAGACCCGGCGAACCGCGCCGAGAAAACGATGGGTGGCGCACTGCGCCTGTGCTCTATCCACATCAGGATCCGAAGCGTGCTGCGCCGGCATAGCGCGCGAAAGGCGCGGCTCAATGCGCCGCGATGGCGACACAGCCACAAGCAGGCGGGCGACGCCAGCGGCGCCATCAACGCCGTGACCCAGTTCAACAGATGCAGCCTGGCGAGCGGCGGCACCAGGATGATGACGGTGAGAACCGTCCAGACGGCAGCGCCCAGCATGTCGGGCCACCAGGATGCGCGGCCGGCGGGCCGTCCCATCGCCAACGCGGGAATGATGGCGAATACGAGCACCGCGATCGCGGCGATCCACAACCCGAGCAGCAGGTCGATGATCATCGGCAGCGCTCAGACCGCTGAAGAGACGGCGTGATCGCCCGCGTGTCGAATCGTGCGCCGCACGGCAACGGCCGACTGCAGCGCCAGCACGAACGCGCCCGCGACCAGACCCGCGGCGGCAAAGTACGGACTCACCATGTGGCTGAGGACGTACCCCACCGTGACGTTGACGGCGAGGCCCGCTGTCAGTGCGCGCACGGCGCTCCATGGCCGGTTCAGGCTGAAGAGAGCAAGCGCGTTCGCCAGTCCGACCGCGAGCAGCAGATAACCGACATCGCCGATCGCCAGCGTCGTCCACACCGTCTCCGGCTGACCGGGCAGCAGCCGGCGCGCGAGCGCGCCGATGATGGCGGAGAGTGGAATGAACCCGCCGATCACCAGGCCGAGGACGCGCAGATGGATGCGTATGACGCGCCGTTCGAACGCGCCATCCCTCTCGAACGGTTCACGCATCGCCCAGCGCAGGCGATGGGTGAACCTGATGTTGCCGTACTCGACCGCGGCCGACGCGAACAGAAACGTCAACAGCGCCAGGTCCATTCCGAGCTTGTACTGCGGGCGAAGGCCGAACGGTGCGCCGGTCAACGCGGATACCGACGCGCTGGCGGCAAATCGATCGGCGAAGAGGAAACAGAAGTACAAGGTTCCGTACCAGAAGAACGGCAATATCCGGTACAGCAGCACGGTCATCCGCGGAAGCGGCACCATGCTCGGTTGCTCTTCGAAGCCGGTGTGCACGAAGACCCGCGGCACCTGAATGGCGGCCGCCAAGACCGCGGCGGCCGCGCCGATCATCTGCGCGAGCAGCGCGTCGCCGCCGCTGGCATGGACGGCGACGAAACTGAGGCCACCGAGCGCGAACGCCAGCGGCACGCGCCAATACTCTTCACGGATCGCGAGCACGCCGCACATCATCCAGAGCGCGCACAACAACAGAAATTCGTCGGCCCACAACACGAGATAGGGCCATGCGAACAGATTGAAGTACCAACCGGTGAAGAGTCCGACGGCGGCGGCGGCAACCGCGACCATCGCGCCGAGGCGAAGCAGATAGCCGGTCACGAGCGCCGCGAGACCGGGTTGCCTGAACCCGATGTAGAACTGCCCGCGGCGGGAAATCGCCTGAATGACTCCGCCGCTGACGATCAGGCTGAGCATCAGCGCGAGGCTGAGCGGCGGCCCGGCGCTGCCGGGCAGGCGCATCGCGTCGGGCCGCAGGCGCTCGGCGATGAACGTGATCAGCCACGGCAGCGCGTAGACGAGGCTTGCACCAATGCTGTTCGCGAGCTCGAGAAGCGGCCGCCGGTCGGGCGGCGCGGACGTCGACGCCAGCGGCGCCGGCGTGACTGGCTTCCGGCCAAGCGTGTCGAAGACGTGGGCGCCCAGCGCCGCTGTGTCTGAGAAGCCGAATTCGCGGCGGATGCGTGCATCGGTGTAGCCGAGTGATTCGATGAGGGCCGCTGTTTCCCAACTGTCGATCAATCGCGGGCGCGTGCGCTCGACGGCTGACGTCAGCTCGTCGAGCGCCCGTTCACGTGATCCCCCGTCGATCATGGTCTCCACCCTGGTACGGTCAGCGAACACGGGGTCGTCCGTGCCCGCTGTTGCCGGCGCGCTAGTAGCGCGTCATAGCCGTAACGGCCGACGTAATAGTCGTAATGGGGTTGATCGCCAGTGTCTCCGCGTTGACCGGTCGTCTGATCGGCGGGACCAGCGACACGGTCATGGGGACGCCAGCCTTCACATTCACCCACGCGATGCTCTGCCCGCCGTACGACTCGGTGCCCGGCATCGAAAGGCCGGTGATCGGCACGGTGACGTCGGCATTCGACGTCAGGGTCACTGAGACGCCGGGCTCCAGCGTCGCCGTGACCTGCGCCGCCTGCAGCTTCATTCGCGCGTCGATCCGTTTGCCGAGCGCGTCCATCGACGGGCTCAGGATCGGCAGGTTGAAATAGCCGTTGTATTTCGCAATCGTGAGGTCGAGCAAATCTGTGAGAAGCGTGTGGCGGTCGTCGTACGCGACCAGGTTCGGCTGATGGAACATCCACGGATCGTTTTCGCCGTGCAGCAGGTACGGCAGCAGCTGATTGCTGACGAAGTCCAGGATTTCGTCGTACGTCAGATCACGGCCGAAGAACGAGCGGTACATGCAGTTGTACTCGGACGCCCAGTCCTCCGGCGTCGAGACGTTGTAGAAGAGGTTCACCGGACGGCGTGGAATCATCAGAATCTCGGGCTGCGACGCGTTGTAGATGCCGATATTCGGTGATGGATTCCCCTGCCCCGGCTGCGACGAATCGGTGACGAGGAATCTGACGCCGGCGTCGAAGGCGGCCTTCATCACTTCGGGGTCGTTCAATCCCGAGATGTTCGGCGTCACCAGATTCGCCGGGCTGAAGTTGTCGAGCTTGAGCTTCCACGCGACGTAGTTGTTCATCGTGAGCTCGGCGCTCGCCGCCGCGTAGCCGATGCCGTCGAGCATCGGATGGTCGTACGTGTGGCTGACCCAGTAGAAGAACCGATCGATGGCCTTGGCCGTTCGCGTCAGCGTATCGCGCCGGTACATTCCCGTCGTTCCCCACCCGTTGAAGGCCATCGTCAACCGCAGGTTCGCGGTGGTCGGCTTCAGATTTTTCATGTGCTGCCAATAGGCGACGGCGGCGAGATCGTTGCCGGTCATCCGGACGGTCGGGCCATCCGCGTTCGGATCGCGATCCTTCCCCACCAGCGCGCACGACATGCCGTTCGTCCACTGGTCGTCTTCGATGAAGACGTCATCTACCTGGGGGCTCATGTAGATGTGTCGCTCGCCGACGAACAGGCCCCGCGTCGCCCAGTTGACCAGGCCGTACCCGAACAACAGCGTCTGCAGCGTATAGGGATTGCTGTCGAAGGTGAGCGCCAGGATCTCGCGGCCGTCCGCGTAGGTCGTCGCGGTCGCGAGCGTATTTCCACTGGCATCTTTGATCAGCGGCGTCGTGGACGCGGCCGCGTCGGGAAGCGCCGGATAGGCGATCGCCTGTTCGACGACCAGCGGCCGCGCGGGATTGCCGACCGTGACGGTCTTCTTGCCGCTCTTCACGACCCGCGGTCCCAGATTGATGTACGGAAAGACTGCCGCGCCGGCAGGCGTCAACGACACGGGGAGCGGCGCCACGCCGATCGTGCTCACCGCAGGACCGTTGGCGACGAGCCCGAAATCGTTTGGATACGTGTACCAGACCACCTGGCGCACCCTGAACTCGCTCTCGAACGTATGAAGCGCCTGTAGTTCGCTCGCCGTCAGGATTCCGGACCACGCGTTGTCGACGATGCCAAGGGTCACGATGACCGCCTGGAAGTTCGCGTGACACCCGCTGCTGAGGCGGTCCGCGGTGAGCGCTCCAGGCGTCTTCGCGGCGACGTGCAGCGTGTACGGTGTTCCAAGGTAATCGAGCGTCGTCGTGATTCCAGGCAAGTTGGCTTCGTTGCCGTCAGCCGAAATCACGAGGACGCGCATGTCGGCGCCGCACGCGGTGGCGGCAGCGAGCGCGCCGCCGGCACGGCTGCCCTCGAAGCACACAGGTGCCATGACCAGCGCGGCTGCCGCAGCGCGCAGGCATCGGCGTATGAGACCGCTCCGCATCAGTTTTCCCTTCCCCACGAATGATTTTCCGTTCACTGCCCTCTCTCATCCGTCCGCACGGCGTAAATGCTTGACCGCGCAAGGACCGTGACCGGAGTCGGCAATTCGAGTGCCCGGCGGGGCGATGGGATCATCGGGGGAGCCATTCGTTCAGGGTCGAGGCGTGTTACGAGAAGATCTTGTCGAATTCGGCGGCGAGCACGCCGAACATCGACCTGATGTCCGCGCCAACCGCAATCAAGGCGATGAAACAGGCGAACGAGAGCAGGCCCGCGAGGAATGCGTATTCGAGCAGGTCGTTGCCGTCCTCTTCGTTCATGAACGCCGCAGGCCGCCAACTCATTGATCCTCCATGCTTGAGCAGTCTTGCAAACAGGCAGCCACGGACATTTCGGCCCGATCCGAGGCGGTCTGCGTTGAATTCTGTTGATTAGTCGACGCGAATCGCGGAGATAGGATCGACGCGCGCAGCGCGACGAGCGGGGATATAGCACGCGAGTGCCATGACACCCAGCACAATCGCACTCAACACCGCGAATGTCGGCGCGTCGGTCGGCTGGACGCCGAACAGCATCGTCGTCAGATAGCGCGTGAGCACCAGCGCTGCAGCGATGCCGCACGCAAGTCCGAGCGACGCGATGGCCAGCCCTTGCCTCATGACAAGTGCCAGCACCGAGGGCACCCCGGCACCGAGCGCCATGCGGATGCCGATTTCTGTCGTGCGCTCCGTGACGGAGAAGCTGACCAGACCGTAGAGACCGACCGATGCCAGCAGAATTGCCACTAGCGCAAATCCAGAAAGCATTGTCAGCGTGAAGCGTCTCGGCGCAAGCGTGTCTCGAAGTAATTCATCGAGCGTCTCGATGCCGGCGAACGAGACGCGCGGATTCACCGACCAGACTGCGCGCTGAACGGACGGCGCCACTGAAGCTGCATCGGCCGCTGCACGGACGATGATGGTCATCGAACCGAAGGGCACCTGCCGGTGCGGCACGTAGTACGCCGGCTGCGGGCGATCCTGGAGGCCGCCCTGCCGGACGTCGCCGACGACGCCGACGACTTCACGCGTTGCCACGCCCGCGAAGCTCAGACGCGACGAGATGCGCCTGCCGATCGCGCTCTCGCCGGGCCAGATCCGCCGCGCCATCGTTTCGTTGACGACGGCGACTGGCGGAGAAGTCGGCGTGTCCTGATCGTTGAGAAGGCGACCCGCGACCAGCCGCATTCCGATCGCCTGGAAATAGCCGGGCGTCACGAACGTCACGAGGGCCGTCGGCTCGTCGCCGGGATTGGGCGGCGGCTGACCGACGACGGTAAACGGCGGATCCATCGCGCTCCCGGCCCGCCACGTGTTCCTCGGGCAGACACGTCCGTCCGACTAGCGGGACAACACCCAGCGTCTCGAAAAACCGCTCCGACACGCGCCACGTATCGAGCGCGGCAGAGTCGCCGCTGCCGGTCAGATCCATCCCGTACGGTTCGGCCGCCGCGAGATCGACACGCTGGACCGCATTTCTCCAGTCGAGGAAGTTCGCGGGTGATGGTGCTTCCTCGATGCCCTTGGATTTACTCCATTGCCACACCGTCAGCAGACGTTCGGCGTCCCGGTACGGCAACGGTCGAAGCAGCACGCCTTCGACGACGCTGAAGATCGTCGTCGTCGCACCGCTGTCGAGCCCGAGCGTGATGACCACAATGACTGAAAATCCGGGTTCGCGCACGAGGCGCCGCAGGCCGATTTTCAAGTCACGCATGAGCGTTTCCATCTTGACACGGCGGCCATTGAGGCCGCCATCGCGCGGCCATTGAGGCCACCGTCATATCACGGCAGTCTCGAGAGAATAGATCGGCGGCAGCCAGTTGAAGATCGTCTCCCAGCGATCGCCGGCGTCGCGGCTCGCGAGAATCTGTCCGCCCTGCGTGCCGACGTAGACGCCTGACGAATCGTGTGCGTCGGCCGTCATCGCCATCCGCATCACGTTGAGGTACGCGTTCGACTGCGGCAGACCGTTCGTCAGCAGCTCCCACGTCTGGCCGCGATTGCGGCTGCGATAGATCCCGAACCGGCCGTCGGGCGTCATGCGCGCGGCGCTGCCTTCTTCAGGGACGACGAAGATGGTGTCGCCGTCACGGGGCAGGACGGCGAACGGAAATCCAAATCGCGACGGCAGGCCTTCGGAAATATCGGTCCACGAATCGCCGCCGTTGTCGCTGCGGTAGACGCCGCAATGATTCTGCTGATAGATGACCTCGGGACGCTGCGGGTGCATTTCCATGTGATGCACGCACTGTCCCACCTCGGGGAACTTGTCGGGCAGGAAGTCGGCGAGCAACCCGGTGTTGCTCGGCGCCCACGACCGGCCATCGTCGTCCGATCGAAACACGCCCGCCGCCGACACGCCGACGGTCAGCCGCGACGGCCGCGTCGGATCGAACACCATCGAGTGAACCATCAGGCCGCCGCCGCCGGGGAACCACTTCGCGCGCGTCGGATGATCGGTGAGCGCCTGCATCTCTTGCCATCGACCGCCGTTGTCGTCACTGACGAACAGCGCGCCGGGATCGACGCCCGCATAGAGTCGGCCGGCCGCGCGCGGATCGGCTTTGATGAGCCAGATGCGGTCGACCGCGTGGCCGCGCCCTTCATCGAACTTGATGGCGCCCGCCGCGTCGGCCCACGTGTCGCCGCCGTCTTCGGAAAGCTGCACGGCGGGTCCCCACCACGAGCTCTTGCCGGCGATCGCGAGCCGGCGGCCGCCCAGATGCGCAACGTGATTGACCTCGCAGCCCTTGAGAAATGGTCCCTTGAGCGTCCACGTCCGGCGCGACGCATCGGACTCTGCCACGAATCCGCCCTTGCGCGTCCCGATCAGCAGTAGTGTTTTCATAGGCTCGACCGTTGTGTCACATCTTATATATGTTGTGTGCGGCCGGTTTTCGCCTGCCTCGGCGTCATCGGCGGCTCTGCTGCACGCGGAGATTTAACACGCCCGAAAAACACGGGTCGAAAGGGGACGTTATCGTCAACCCGTGCTGGAGATTGCGGTTCCCGCCACGCCTCCCTCGTCCGCAGCCGCACCTTCGCCTTCAGGATCGGCCGCGCCGGCCGCGAAGATCGAAGTCAGGGATCTGGACTTCTATTACGGCCCACGCCGGGTCCTGGAACACATCGCCCTCGACATCCGGCCGAACGAAGTGACGGCGCTCATCGGGCCGTCGGGATGCGGCAAGTCGACGTTTCTCCGAACGCTCAACCGCATGAACGACATCGTGCCGGGCGCGCGCGTCGAGGGATCGATTCGCATCGAAGGGAAGGACATCTACGCGCAGTCGGTCGACGTCGTCGACTTGCGGCGGCGCGTCGGCATGGTGTTTCAGAAGTCGAACCCGTTCCCGAAATCGATTTTCGACAACGTCGCGTACGGACTGCGGATCAACCGGCTGACGCGGTCGCGCGAGGAACTGGGCGCGCGCGTCGAGGGGAGCCTGAAGGCGGCGGCGTTGTGGGATGAAGTGCACGATCGCCTTCACACGTCGGCGCTCGCGCTCTCGGGCGGCCAGCAGCAGCGGCTGTGCATCGCGCGCGCGCTGGCGGTCGAGCCGGAGATCGTGCTGATGGACGAGCCGGCGTCGGCGCTCGATCCGATCGCGACGCAGCGCATTGAGGAATTGATCTACCAGTTGAAGCGGCAGTACACGATCGTCATCGTGACGCACAATATGCAGCAGGCGGCGCGCGTGTCCGACGTGACCGCGTTCTTCTGGCTCGGCAAGCTCATCGAGGTCGATCGGACGAACAAGATCTTCACCAACCCGTCGGAAAAGCTGACCGAAGATTACGTCACCGGCAGGTTCGGATAGCCCCCGCAAGAAGACACGCGAATGGCGAGCACGGAACGCGTTCGGCATTTTCAGGAGGAGCTCGAGCAGCTCAAGGCCCGCCTGCTCGAAATGGGCGGGCTCGCGGAGGAGCAGGTGCGCCTCGCGGTGCAGGGGCTGGTCGCCGGCGATCGCAGCGGCATCGAGCGCGTGCTGACGGGCGATCAGCCGGTCAACGCGCTGCACATCGAAATCGATCAGCGCTGCTTCACGCTGCTCGCGCTCTATCAGCCGATGGCCGTCGACCTGCGCTCCATTGTCGCGGCGGTGAAAATCAACACCGACCTCGAGCGCGTCGGCGATCTCGCCATCAACATCGCCGAAGCGGCGCTGCGCTACACGGTCCACCCGCCCGTCAAGCGGCTGATCGACATCCCGAAGATGGCGACGATCGCACAGAGCATGCTTCGCGACGCGCTCGACGCGTTCGTGCGGCGCGACACCGCGCTCGCGCAGCGTGTGCTGAACGAAGACGACGAGCTCGATGCGCTCAAGACGCAGATTTTCCGAGAGCTGCTGACGTACATGCTGCAGGATCCCGCGACGATCGAGCCGGCGCTCGACCTGATTCTCATCTCACGTCACCTGGAGCGCATCGGCGATCACGCAACCAACATCGCCGAGGACGTCATCTTCATGGTCTCGGCGCGAGACGTCCGTCATCACGCCGGCGACCAGGCTTCCGCCTGAACCCAATCAGACGAGGTCGGGGTGGCGGTCTGACAGTCGGACTCTGGAGATTCAGCGGCCGGCGCGCCGGCGCGCTTCCGGCAGGAGCGGGTCGTCGGTCGAATTCCCGCGCATGTCGACGTAGGCGCGATACGATTCGGCAAATCCCGCGTTGTGCAGCGCCTCACGCACACGCCCCTGGTAGTAATACACCGGTGGGAAGAATCCGTACGTCGGCTCTTCGTCCATGAACAACGCCAGCGCCTCGCCGCGGCGTTTGATGCAGCGGTCGAATTCGGAATCGGCTTGGGTGAAGGCGTTGGCCTCCAGGTAAGCACGCCCGAGATCGAAGTGGCCAATCCAGGTGTCCAGCAGGCCGTTGGCCTCGGTCAGCAGCTTGATCGCCTG
>DASYQZ010000113.1:0-23990 GCA_036004865.1 Vicinamibacterales bacterium | reverse complement strand
GATAATGAAACGCGACGAGGACGCCGCCGAGCGCGGCCGCGGCGCCGATGGCCAGCGGAAGCCCGCGCGCACGCGACGGTATAATCATCCGTTTATTGTATGGGCAGATTTGTCACCCGCGTCCAAGCGCTGGCGCTGGCGCTCGGCGCTCCGGGTCTGTTCCTCGTTGCCCTCCTCGACTCCTCAGTGCTCTCGCTTCCAGAAATCGCGGACCTGCTCGTGATCTGGATGGTCGTCCAACACAAGCAGCGGTTGATCCTGTACGCGACGAGCGCCACGCTCGGATCGATCGCCGGCTGCCTGGCGCTGTACTACATCGGCCGAAAAGGCGGTGACGCCCTCGTCCGCAAGCGCTTTCACTCGCTGTCGGTCGATCGAACGCTGGCATCGTTCCAACGGTACGGGGTGGTGACCGTCCTCATCCCGTCGATTCTGCCGCCGCCGGCGCCGTTCAAGATCTTCGTGCTGATCGCCGGCGTCGCGCACATCGACGTCAGGAAGTTCGTGCTCGCGGTCGCGATCGGCCGCGGCGTGCGCTATCTGTTGCTCGGCGTCCTCGCGGTCGAGTACGGCGACCGCGCGCTCGCCTACATGCACGAGAACAGCGTCACGGCGTCGCTCATCGCCGTCGGCATTCTCGTCGCCGGCTTCGTCGCGTATCTGATCTGGAGTAAACGGTCGTAGCCCTCAGCTTCAGCTCTCAGCTATCGCCTTTCAGTCGGATAGCTGAAAGCAGTAAGCTGACGGCTGAGAGTTGAGAGTTGAGAGTTGAGTTGAGAGTTGAGTTGAGAGTTGAGAGCTGAGAGTTGATAGCTAAAAAATGACAGAGTTGAGCGTTGTCATTCCGATCCACAACGAGGCGCCCGCGCTCCCGGAGCTTCACCGCGAGCTGACCGATACACTACGCACGTCGGGGCGCTCATACGAAATCATCATCGTCGACGACGGCAGCACGGACGGCAGCTTCGAGATCCTCTCGCGGCTGCAGGCCGCTGATCCGGATCTCCGTGTCATCCGCCTCCGCCGCAACTTCGGCCAGACCGCGGCGTTCGCCGCGGGATTCGATCACGCGCTCGGCCGCATCATCGTGACGTCCGACGGCGATTTGCAAAACGATCCGCGCGACATCCCGGGGCTCGTCGACGCGCTCGATACGGGCGAACGGGGAGTCGACATCGTCTGCGGCTGGCGGAAGGATCGAAAGGATGCGTTCCTCTCCCGGCGACTCCCGTCGATGCTGGCGAACCGTCTGATTTCGGCGGCGACCGGCGTGCGGCTCCACGACTACGGCTGTTCCTTAAAGGCGTTTCGCGCGGACGTGGTGAAGCCGCTCAAGCTGTATGGCGAGATGCACCGCTTTCTCCCGGCCATTGCGAGCGAGCAGGGGGTCGCCATTCGCGAGCTCGCCGTCAACCATCGTCCGCGGCGCTACGGGCGATCCAACTACGGCATCGGCCGTACGATCCGCGTCATCCTGGATCTGCTGACGGTCAAGTTTCTGCTGAGCTATTCGACGAGGCCGCTCCAGATTTTCGGATTGATTGGCGTTCCCATGGGGATGCTTGGATTCATCATCAGCGCCTGGCTCGCGCTTCAACGGCTGAGCGGCGCCGACGTCAGCTTGAACCGTCCGCTGCTCTTCCTCGGCATCGTTCTCATCATCACCGGCGTGCAATTGGTGACGCTTGGCCTTTTGGCTGAGCTCCAGGCCCGGACGTATCACGAGTCGCAGAACAAACCAACGTACGCGATTCGAGAAATTCTGCAGTCCGCACCTGTCGAACGCGCGCGAGCGGGCCGATAACGCTTGACGAGAGAATGACGAAACCGTATTCTCTAGGCTCCCTCATAGCCGCCGGCAAGTCTCCCAGCTTTTCCGCGGCAGCAGTGCGCCAAACAGGAACCTTTAACCGCGGTAGGAGAATATGAATCTCAAGTCTCTTAGTACGTGTATGACCGTCGCGCTGATGGTCTCCGCAGCAGCGTGCAGCAAGACCAATCCGGCGCGCCCGAGCAGCCTCGAATCCACGGCGGACACGGCGTCGGTCACTGACGCGGTCTCCGGCGTGACGCTGACGACGCCGCAGCTCGTGTCGCCGAACGAGAACTCGCGGTTCAAGAACGTCGAGCAGCCGGTGACGCTGTCAATCAAGAACGCCGTGACGACGGGATCGGCGGCGCTGACGTACACGTTCGAAGTGGCAACCGATTCGGGGTTTGCGTCGAAGGTGTACACGAAGGACGGCGTGGCTGAGGGGGCGAACGGCACGACGACGCTGCGCATCGACAAGCTGTCGCCGAACAAGGATTACTTCTGGCGCGCGCGCGCGTCGAGCGGCTCGCTCGGCGGTCCGTTCACGAGAGCGCGCGCGTTCAACGTCGGCCCCGAGGTCATCCTGCAGGCGCCGATTCTCGGCGATCCCGCCACCAACGCGAGCGTCGACGAGCAGCCGACGCTGAACGTCAACAACGTGCAGCGCACCGGTCCGGCCGAGCAGGTCTTCTACCGCTTCGAAGTTGCGGAGACTGCGTCGTTCGATCCGATTGTGTACGCGGCCACGGTTCCGGAGCGCACCGATCTCCCGTACACACCTCACAAAGTGACGCGGATGTTCGACGAAAAGTCGTTCTTCTGGCGCGTGCAGGCCACGGACCCCGCGAACGCAGTGACGAGCCCCTTCTCGGGAGCGGCGACGTTCAAGGTGCAGAAGGGCCTCGACCTCGACAAGGCGATCATCATCATGGGCCCCAAGAACATCGGCGCCTGGGAGCACACGGCGACGATCACCGATGCTTACTGGGTTCCTGATCAGCTGTGCATCTTCCACACGCGTCTCGGCATCTGGCCGGGCGTGCCGTTCTTCGGCGACAGGGCGACGCTCGTCGAAGGCAACCAGTGGGTGTTCGCGAAGATCAACGAACAATGGTACGGCGGCGCGGCGGACTGGTATCGTCCGAACCAGGCCTGCAAAGGCGTCGGCGCGAACAGCATCGGCCGCGACGCGTTCTACCTGCCGAATCAGGAACCGCTGCACTCATGGGTGCCCCGGTCGGGCGAGACCATCGGCGTGATGTCGACGACGCCCGCGCGGATGTGGCCCGACATGCGGACGTACGACGAGCGCACCGACGTCAAGATCATTCGGTGGCCGTGAGGGTCTGACTTCGTCGTGATTGAGGATTCGGGACTGGGATTCGCCTCTGACGCGGGTCCCAGGTCCCGAGCTCGACCGTAACCGTTGATTCGATTCTGCTCGGGCGATTTGCCAGCGCCTGCCTCGTAAACTTTCGGCGTTCGCCGACCGATAGAAAAGGTGTGCATCAAACGCGCACAAGGGTGCGCGGCGCTGGTGCGGTTTCCCTGGTGAATCACAGATGAGCCCTAGAATCCTGGCTGCCATTGGCGTGTGTGCCGCAGCGGCTGTGCTGACCGCCTGCGAGACTTCGAAGAGTTCGAATCCGCTGAGTCCGTCCGTCGCGGGACCGATTCCCGGCGTGGAAATCACCGCGCCGAAAATCCTCGAGCCGGTCAGCGGCCTGAAGATCCCCGTCGACAATCAACCGATCGAGTTGTTGATCGAGAACGCCTCGAGCTCGGGCGTTCGTCCCTTGACGTACGTGTTCGAGATTGCCGCCGATACCGGATTCGCCACCAAGGTGTTCACGCGTGAAGGCATCGCGCCCGGCGAGGGGGGCCGCACGAAGCTGCGCCTGCCGGAGGCGCTGACCACCGGACGGTCGTATTACTGGCGCGCCCGCGCGGAAGACGGCGCCAACACCGGTCCGTTCTCGACCGCGGCGAACTTCAACGTCTTCACCCCGATCATCATCGAGGCGCCGGTGCCGATGCAGCCGGCCCAGAACTCGACCGTCAGCTCGTTGCGGCCGCAGTTTGTCGTGAACAATTCGAATCGCTCCGGTCCGGTCGGCGCGCTCACATATACCGTCGAGATCGCGGACAGCTTCGCGTTCACCAACCGGGTCGCGACGCTGACGACGGGCGAGCAGTCGGGCCAGACGAAGCTCGATTTGACGGCCGATCTGAAATACAGCAGCGTTTACTACTGGCACGTCCGCGCGTCCGATTCGACGACAACCGGCCCGTGGTCGGACGTCCTCGCGTTCGCGACGGGCTCGGCTCCGGTGATTCCGGATCTGATTCCACCGCCGCCGGGCGGCGGCGGAGATGCCGGTGATTTCGCGTGGAGCAAGGTCCGCATCATCGGCGGGAGCCCCGACGTGCGCAGCTGGCCGATTACCGCGTCGATCACCTCGCTCTCGATCGGCGGCGGCGTCTTCCACGTCGACTACACGAGGCGATGCGGCTGGCCGGGCGTCGACATCGGCGGCGCGCTCCAGGAAGCGACCATCTGGATGTTCGAGAAGATCGGCGGTCAGTGGTACGGCACCGGCGCCGAGCGTCTGCGTCCGTGCCAGGCCGACAAGCAGCTCGGCCGTCCGTCAGACATCGCGAGCGGCTGGTTCTACAACTCGAACTGGGCCCCGATGACCGGCTACGTGCCGGCTCGCGGCGAGACGGTCGGCTTCATGGTGGCCGCCGGATCGACGCGCGCGGACAACAACGCGCCGGTCCACGAGCGTACGGGCGTCGTGCTGGTTCCGTGGCCCGGCGATGGCGGCGGAAGCTGGCCTCCGTTCCTGTGGCGCGAGTAACTTGGGATTCGGGATTCGGAATTCGGGATTCGCGGTAGGGATTCGCGTTTAGGGATTCGCGAGTCAGGGTTCGAAGAGCAGAAGGCCGAGGGTGTGCGAGTATTTCGCAGCCTTCGGCCTTTTGCTTTTTGCACGCGGCCGCGATAGTGTGACTTCGAGTTTGCACCGAACAGGCCCCCTTTTCAGACTGCACTTTCTTCTCGCGGCGATCGCTGCAGTCGGCTGCACCGGGCCGAGCTCACCGACTCCACCACCGCCGCCACCGCCGCCGGCTGACGTCGCGATCACATGTCCGGCGCCGGTGACCGTGCCGTCGCTCCGCGGCGAGGCCGTCGTGGCGGTCTACGGCCAGGCGACGGGAACGTCGGGCGCGCCGCCGGTCTCGGTGAGCTGCACGCCCGCCAGCGGCGGCAGTTTTCCGGTCGGCACGTCGACCATTGTCTGCCTGGCCACCGACGCGCTGCAGCGCACCGCGGCGTGCTCGTTCACGGTCACGGTCACGGCGCCGCCACGGATCAATCTGACCCGGTTCGTCGCGTTCGGCGACAGCATGACGCTCGGCGAGATCCCGGGTCTCGGTCTCAATCCGTTCACGGGGCACTTCGCAGTCGACCCCGGCTCCGCGTACCCCCGTCGTCTCGAGGTCGCGCTGGTCGGCCGGTACACGGCGCAGACGCCCTTCGTTCGAAACGCGGGGCAGAGCGGAGAGAAGGCGATCGAGGGCCGCAGCCGTCTCTCGTCTGTTCTGGCGGGCGCGGGACTCGAAGTCCTGCTCCTGATGGAAGGGGCGAACGATTTAATCGCCGCGAATCCGCGCGCGATCGATCCCGCCGTCAGCGCGATGCAGTTCATGGTGCGCGATGCGAAGAGCCGCGGACTTCGCGTGTTCGTCGCGACGCTGCCGCCGCAGAATCCGCTCGCGTGCTGTCCGCGCCGCGGCACCGGCGCCGCGCTGGTCGAACCGTACAACAATCAACTGCGGTCGATGGCGGCGGCGGAAAACGTGACGCTGGTCGACGTGTTTCAGGGATTCGGGACGAGCTTCAGCGACCTGATCGATTTCGATGGCCTCCACCCGACTGCCGCCGGCTATCAACGGATCGCCGATCTGTTCTTCGCGTCGATCACGCAGAACCTCGAGCCGCCGCCGACGCTGACGTGGGATCCCCGCGCGATGGTGACCGGCGGGTTCCTGATCCGGCCCCGTAAATAACGACAATCACCGCGCCCGCCGCCGCCCAGACGAGCGCGAGCGGCAGAAGACTCGCGTGTCCCGTCAGCCCCATCTTCATCCCGAGATTCCACGCCGCTTTCGGATCCACGTGCGCGCGCAGGCCACTCGCGCCGCTGTCGGTGAACCGCTGCGTATTGAGCGAGAGATCGCCGTCGCGAAACGCCGGTAGCAGAAGCTCTGTCAGCGGACGTCGAATCGAGGCCGGCGGCTGCGCCATCGTTGCGACGGCGGCGAGCGACAGTGCCGCACCGTACGCCGAGAAACCGGCGAGCCCCGCGCGTGCGGGTCGCTCGGCCGCAGTCCAGAGCCTCGCGAGGCCGAGGCAGAGAAACGGAATCGCGGGCGACAGATGGCGCGGCCCGTACGACCAGCCGCCCTCCCAGTACGTATAACTGGCGTTCAACAGCACGTAATACAGCGCGATGATCGACGCGACGATGGCGGCCCTTCGGGCCGGTGTGCGAAGCATCGCGATCAATCCGAGGGGCGCGAAGAGCAACGCGGGTGCCAGCGGCAGGAGCCCGCGATAGGTGCCGAACAGAATCTGCCACAGCGCTCCGGCGCGCGGCGCGTGGACGCCGTAGACGCCGGTCTGCATCCCCTCGAACCCCGCCTGTTCGCTGGAGTACGCGATGTGGAATGGCGATCCGAAGCAGGCGTACTGATAGACCATCAACACCGCTGCGCACGCCGCGGCGCCGGCAGCGAGCGCGCCCAGAGTCCTCAGCGCGCGTTCGCGGCCGAGCGGCCACGCGTTCATCGCCGTGTAGATCGCGAGCACGACCGCTGGAATCGCCGCCGGAAATTCCGAGACGGTCGCCCAGCCCGCCGCGATGCCGACAATGAGACCGTTGACGATCCCGGGGCGGACACGTGGGTCCGTGCCGACGCGAGTCGCCGCTGCGAACGCAAAGATGAGACATGCGGCCGAGAACGCGTGGCCGATGAACAGCGTCGCGAGTGGCCACATCGGCGTGGCGAGGCCGAAGGTGAGCGCCGCGAACAGCGCACCGCCCGACGAGGCGCCAAGCTCGACGCACAGATTGAACAGCGTCACCGCCGCCAGCGCGGTGAGCAGGCCCGCCGTGAAGACCGTCGCGAGATAGGAGAGAAGCGCGATGCCTTCGTACGATTCCGCGTCCCCGCCGAGCGTGTGAAGGATCGCGCGCGCGATCGCGACGACCGGCACCGCGGCGAACGACAGGCCCGGCGCTTTGTCCGAGTAGTAGTGGCCCTCGAACAACGCCTGGTCGCCGGTGCTGCGATGGTAGGGATCCACGCGGAGCGAGTGGTCGTTCGTGATCGCCCGCACGAGATTGAACCGGGAGTTCTGGTTCCAGCCGCCGGCCTGATAGAAATACGCGTACGACGCGAACAGCACGAGGAAGAGCGCGAAGCGAAGGCGGGTCACACGCGCGTCCACAGTCCGTAGACGAGCACGACGAGGCTCACGCCTTCGCCCGCAACGGTGGCGAGCGCGGCGCCGCTCGCGCCGTCGTGCGGAATCAGATAGAGATTCAAGCCGACGTTCACCACGAGTCCAACGATCCCGGTCGTGAGGAGCAGCCGCTCGCGGTTGACGGAAATCGCGATCGCGTGCAGCACCCAGATCGCGAACACGAACCCGAGCCCGAGACACAGAATACGAAACGGCGCGGCCGCGGGCGCGAAATCTTCGCCGAAGAGCAGCGTCATGAGCGGCGTCGCGAAGCGATAGGCGATGACGCCGAAGACGAGGGCGAGCGCCGTCGAGCCGGCGAGCCCCAGCAGCGCGAGCCGGCGATGCGCGGCGCGATCGGCCCGTTCGCCACCATAGAGCGCCGACAATCGCGGCGCCAGCACGGCGGCGATGACCGAGGGGGCATAGCTCAGGCCTTCATAGACGCGGTACGCCGCGGTGTACAAGCCCGTCTCGACGTCGGTTCGCATCACGCCGAGCATCACGCCGTCGACGTAGGCATACAGGTTCAGCACCACGAGAAAGAAGCCGAGCGGCAGCGCGGTCGTCTGCAGCTCGCGCCAGATCGTGCGGTCGAAGCGCAGGCCGATGCCGCCCAGGCGCGCGTGCGTCATCCACCCCGAGAGTGCGAGCGCGGTCGCGCGCGCCAGCACGAACGCGATCGCGAGGCTTCGCAGTCCGCCGCCCGCAGCAAGCGCGATGACGCCGAAGACGAGCAGAATGGCGCGATCGGCGACCACGACGAAGCTGTCCCAGCCGAATCGCTCGAGCCCCTGCAGGACGCCGCGGATCGTGAGCATGTACGAGCGCAGCACGAGCGATCCGCCGAGCAGGTAGCAGGCCAGCCGCACGTCCCACTCGGATCGCAGGATTGTGGCCGTGGCCACGAGCGCGATGAGCGCGCCAGTTGCCCAGATCAACTTGATGCCGAGCGTGTGATGGAGGAGCGCCGTCGCCTGCGACCGGTCCCGCGCGACCGCGCGGATCGTCACTTGATGCAGTCCGAAATCCATCAGCGTCTCGAAAATCGTGCCGAGCGCGAGGGCGAACGAGAACTTTCCGAATTCGACGTCACCGAGCGTCCGGCCGGCGATGATGAAGAGGACGAGCAGGAGGCCGGCGCTGCCGGCGGAGACGCTCGCGTACGCCAGATTACGAAACATGGCGAGACATCAATGATCCTTGACGCCGGACTCGATGAGCGCCGCGTAGCGATCGAACAGCGCCTGTTCGTCGAACTGCTGGTGCACGGTCCGCAGTGCGGCGGCCGCGAGCTGCGACCGAAGCCCGGCATCGCCGAGCGCCCGCCGCAGCGCCGCCGCGATCGCCAACGGCGATCGCGGTTCGTGCAGCAGCGCGTTTTCGCCGTCGACGAGAAAGTCACGCATGCCGCCGACCTTTGCGGCGATCACCGGAATACCGCTCGCCATCGCCTCGATGACCGAGATCCCGAAGGACTCGAAATGCGACGGCTGGACGAACACTTCGGCCGCCCGATACAAGCGAGCGGTGTCGGTCGAGGGTCCGTACAGGCGGACGCGATCCTGCAAGCGATACTCCTCGATGAACGCGCGCGCCTTCGCGCCCGCATCCCAGGGATGCGCCGGCATATCGGGCCCGACGAGCACCAGCCACGATCGCCCATCGTCGAGCAGCCGCCAGGCGTCGAGGAGATCGAGGACGCCCTTTTCGGTGCTCAGGCGGCCGACGAACAACACAATCGGCCGATCCGACGGCCAGCCCTCCGCCTTCCGGATCTGCGACTGTTCGTCAACCGTTGCGGGACGGAACCGCTGGAGATCGACACCGTGGGGCAGGTAGTGCACGCGATCGCGCGGGATGCCGGCGTTCAACGTTTCGCGCTCGATGTCGCGCCCGATGCAGACGAATTGGTCGCCGCGGCGATACATCGCACGGGCCGGCGCTTTGATCAGGCGCACGAGGGCGCTCTCCGCCGGGACCCCTGAGGCGTCGTGCTCGGCCGCGCTCGCGAGAACGCCGGCTGTCGCCGCCTGAAGGATGACCGGCCGTCCCAGCTTGCGCCCGGCCAGAACTGCCGCGATGCCGATGCCGCGATAGTCGACACACACGATCGCGTCGACATGGTCATGGAGCGCAAGCGTCTGTGAGAAGAACGATGGGATCGCCATCCACTTGCCGCTCGCCCGGCGTTCGCCGGCCGGTCCGACACGGCGAACGCGGATGGCGTCGACATGATCCTCCGCGGGATCGTCGGGATGGATTCGCTTGGTCACGACCTGGACGCTGAATCCGCGTTGGTTGAGATGTCTGACGAGCTGACGCGCGTGCGTTTCGACGCCACCAATAATTGGGTGGTAGTACGTCGTCATGACCAGCACTCGAAGTTTCATCGTGACCTGGGTAGCACAGGCCTCAGCAGCGCCCAGTACGCGTCGAGCACGCGTTCGTACAACGCCTTGCCGTTTTTGATGATCGGGTTGGCGGCGAGGTCGTCGCGCACGACCATCGGCGCGCTGATCAGCAGATCGCGATCGGCTTTGCGGCGGATGCGGCGGGCCAGCGCGCGATCGCGCGGCAGCGCCGGCAGCATCGCCAGCAGTCCGCCGACGGCGCGCAGATAGGTCCAGCCGTGTCCTTTCGCGACGAGCACGATCAACTGCAGCGGCTCGTAGATCAGCAGTGGCGGGATGATGCCGATGATCGTCGGGATCTGATAGTTCTTCAGGATGAAATGCCAGCGGTTGCGGATCTGGTAGTAAAAGAGCCACGAGCTGCGCGGCCTCGTGTGGTGCAGCACGAGCGCCTGCGGCAGCTCCACGATCTTGTAGCCAGCCATCTTGATCCGGTGCGTGAAGTCGCCGTCCTCCTTGCCGATGAAATAGCGCTCGTCGAACAACCCGATTTCAATCGAAGTCTGACGATCGAGCAGCAGCGCGCACGTCGGCGCGGCGCCGATGTCGTTCGGTTCAGCCCCGCGCGCAGCGAGCGGACGATCGAGCCACGGGTTGACGGCCTCGCAAATGTAGTGCATCGCACCGCCGGCGTACTGAATCAGATCCGGACGGTTCGCATGCACGACGATCGGGCTGCCGCACTTGATGGCGGCGTCGGCCAGCATCGCGGCGTGCAGCCGTTGCACGGTATCGGGCTGAATGCGGACGTCGGCGTCCATCAGCAGCACGAACCGGCGCGACGCCTCGGTGATGCCGACGTTGCGGCCGGGGCTCGGACCATCATTCCTCGACAGGCGCCGCACGCGAACGCCCGGCCACTCGCGCCCGATCCACTCGCCCGTGCCGTCGGTGCTGGCGACGTCGACGATGACGATGCGATCGCGCGGGCATCCAGCTTCAGCGAGCGACGTCAGCGTCGCCGGAAGAACCGCCAGATTGTTGTGCGCGACGATGGCGACATCCACATCGGTGGGGAAGTCGACAGTCATACGGTCGTGAAGAACCACTTCCGGCCTCGGCCGGGGAGGCACGTCAGGAACTTACCGTTGAGCCGCATCAATCCGTATCGATCGTCGCCGGCGTGGACGCCGCGGCGCCGGAGCGGTCGCTCCGCGAACGCGGTGTCGTGGCCCGTCTCGGCGAGGGCCCCGCGCGCCGTGTCGCCGGCGATCCCCCAGGGGAGCGCCACGTGTCGGACCGTGTTGATGCCGAGCTTCGTATTGAGCAGCGCACGGCCGTCCGCGAGCTCCTGCCGGATCGACGAGGCGCGTGCCGCGTCACTCTCGAACCGGCCCTGTCCCTGCCGCGCAATCGCTTCGAGCTCGCTGCGCCAATCGGGTCGATCGAAGAAGCGCGCGCCGCCATTGCGCGCGACGTACGCCCGACAGCGTTCCGCTGCGGACTGGTCGGCGAGAAACTGCCGCGCATTCGACATCCGTGAGCGGCGCAGATAGAGCGGCGTTCCCAGCGCGTCCGGCTTCACGAGCAACGGCCGTTCGAGCAGCGGCTCGCGCGCGAACGCCGGCGTCACGAAACCTGTCACTTCGTCGCCGCTGAAGATCATCGCGTGTGAGCGCGTGTGCGACTGGATGTCCCACACGCCGCTCGCGTGCATCTCGCGAAGCTCGGGCCACGTGACGAATGGTTCGTTGCCCGAGGGGCGAACACGCGGGTCCGCCCCTACAACCTTTGTCGGCGGCCCGTGTGTCGTCCCGATCGTCGTAGGGGCCGACCCATGTGTCGGCCCAACCATCGACCGCGTGTGCTCGGCATCTTGAATGCGCCCCGGGATCGCGAAGAGGATCGCCGTCAACTGATACTGCTTCAGCAACGGCGTCGCCACGCTCCACGCGCTGGCCCAGCCGTCGTCGAACGTGAGCGCCACGGCGCGCGGACCGACTGAGGTGCCGTTGATCGCGAAGCGCGCGATCTCGTCGCAGGTGACCGTGCGATACCCGTTCTCGACGAGGTACTGCAGCCGCGGCTCGAGCCACTCCCGCGTCACGTCGTGGACGTGAAACACGGGCAGCACGCGTCCGAGCGATCCGCCAAACAGAAACGCGGGATAGCAACCGGTCGCGAGATCGAGGAGGCCGCGCAGGGCGCCGCCACGCTCGGCGAATGGGACGCGCGGCGTCATAGGGAATCGAGACGTGAGTATTCTATTATGTGCGCGTGTCCCCACCGGGAGCGTCGAGAATGTCGAGCGTGACGAGCTCGACGACAGGTGATCCTGCATCAGCCCTCTCTGCGGCGCCGGCGCCTCTCGGACGCGGCGCTGCCGTCGCCGCCGCCATCCTGCTCGCCGTGGCGCTCGCCGCGGCCGTGTCCATCGACGTCGTGAAGGACGGGTACGGTGTGAAGAGCGACGAGGCAACGTACGTCTCGATGGCATTGAGCCTCGCGTACGATCACAATCTCAGCTACGAGCGCCGCGACCTCGAGCGCTATTTCGGACTGTATCGCTTCGGTCCCGACGGCATCTTCCTCAAGCGCGGCAAGCGGCTGCGCGCGAGCGTCGACGCCACGCCGCCGTTCCTGCATCTGACGAAGAGACCAGACGTCCGGAGCGATCGCCTGTACTTCGGCAAGGCGATTATCTATCCGCTCGTCGCCGCGCCCTTCGTCCGTCTGCTCGGCCTCAACGGCTTCCTGGTCCTCAACGTGCTGCTGCTGTTCGGCGTCTGCGTGTGTGCCTACACGTTCCTTGCCGCACGCTCACGGCCCGGGCCGGCCCTCGCGTTCACGCTGGCGTTCGTCGCCGCCGCGTGCGTGCCGGTGTACGCGGCGTTCCTCCTGCCCGAGGTCTTCAACTTCGCGCTCGTGTCGCTCGCCTATTTTTTCTGGCTCTATAAAGAAGTAGGGCGTCCCGGCGAACGAAGCGTCCTGTCAGGCCTGCGCAGTGACGTGTTCGCCGCGATTCTGCTTGGCATCGCGACGTACTCAAAGATCAACCACGGGCTGCTCATCGGACCCATCGTCCTGTGGTGGTGGTGGCGCCGGCAGTACCTGACGGGCCTTCTGGTCGCAACGGTGTTCGCGGTGACTGTCCTGGGACTCTTCTCGACGAACGCCCTGATCACCGGTGAATTCAACTATCAAGGCGGCGACCGCAAATCGTTCGTCGGGCACTTTCCGTTCGACGGCTCACCGGAAAGCGCGTGGGACCGGAAAGGGACGGAGATGAGCACCAACGACGCCGACCTCGAGAACGTGCTCGAGCCGGCGGAGTTTCCGGCCCGCTTCGCGCACAACGTCGAGTACTTCTTGATCGGCCGTCATTTTGGTTTCATCCCGTACTTCTTTCCTGGCGTCGTGTGCATCGCGTTGTGGCTCGCCTCACGCGACCGCTGGTTGCCGTGGCGCGTGTTCACGTTTCTCGCGGTCATCGGGTCGGCGCTCGCGTGGCTGATCGTCGCGCCCTACACCTGGAGCGGCGGCGGGGGACCGCCGGGCAACCGCTACTTCATGAGTCAGTACGCGATGCTCCTGTTTCTGACGCCGCCGCTGCCGTCGGCAGTACCGGCAGTGGTCGCGTGGCTCGGCGGCGCGTTGTTCACGGCGAAGATCCTGGTGAATCCGCTATACAGCGCGAAGTTTCCGTACACGATCGCAGAGCGCGGCTTCGCTCGACGGCTCCCGGTCGAGCTGACGATGGCGAACGATCTGCCGATCATGCTGGACACGCCGCGGACGCACATCTGGTACGCGGACGTGATGCTGTATTTCCTCGACCAGCACGCGTACGTGCCCGAAGTCGTCGATACTGCGACGGGGAAGAAGGGCATCTGGGTCGCAGCCGACGGCCGCGCCGACATCATCGTGCGATCCGTGTGGCCAATCGATCACCTGACGATCGTGGCGCAGTCGCCCGTTCGCACGACGTTCATCGTCTCAATGGGCGGCCGCGAGTCGCGGATGACGGTGACCCCTGGCACGCCGGTCACGTTCGACGTCCCGGCTTCTGGCGTCCGTGCCCTGAACAGCTATTCCTACCTGCTGTCTGCGCGCTCGACCGACGGGTTCACGCCCCGGCTGCACGATCCGACCTCGGAGGACCCGCGCAACCTCGGCGTGTTGATGACGTTCACCGCGGTCCCGCGATGAATCGCATTCGCGACACGATGACCGCCAAGACCCATCCGCCCTCCGCGACCGACCCGACCCATCCAACCCACCAGCCCCACCAGCCCCACCCGACCTTATCCACCGGTGCGCGCGAGCTCGCGGCGGTGCTCATCATCAGTGGACTGTTGACGGCCGCGCTCACTTATCCGGTCCTGTTCAAGATCGGGCATGTCGGGCGCGTCGACAACGGCGACGGTCAGTGGTCGATATGGATTGTTGCCTGGGTCGCGCGCACCCTCGTCCTCGATCCGTGGCACGTGTTCGACGCCAACATCTTCTATCCGCATCGCGGCACGCTGGCGTACTCCGAGAACAATCTCGGCGCAGGAGCGCTCGCGATTCCGGCGTATTGGCTGACCGGCGGGAATCCGTACGCCGGGCACAACACGGTTGTCCTGCTCTCGTTCATTCTGACGGCCACCGGCACGTACTACCTCGTGCGGTATCTCACACACGACCGGCGCGCGGCTACGGTATCGGCCATCTGTTTTGCGTTTTGCCCGTACCTGTTCGCACACACGGCGCACATCCAGCTCCTGATCATCGCGGGCCTGCCGTTCAGCATGCTGGCGTTCCATCGCATGGCCGATCGGCCAACGATCGGCCGCGGCGCCGGCCTGGGCGCCGCGATGGCGGCGCAGGCGGTCTGCTGCGGCTATTACGGCGTCTTCGTGATGCTGATGATCGGGTTCGCAATCCTGGTCGTCGCCGGCATGCGGCGGATGTGGACCGATCGCGCGTACTGGACCGCGTCCGCAACCTCCGCGGCGGTGTCACTGGCGCTCGTCATCCCGCTGTTCCGGCCGTACGTGTCGCTTCAGCGCGATCTCGGCTTCGAGCGACCGCTGAACGATGCGCGGACGTACTCCGCGAACTGGAGCGCCTATCTCGCCAGCTCGTCGTACGCGCATGCCTGGCTGCTGCCTTTCCTGCCGCCGTGGGGCGCCGAGGTAATTTTCCCTGGGACCGTCGCCCTCGTCTTCGGCGTCGCGGGACTCTGGCTCGCGCGACGGATGCGGGGCGGCGAGCTGACGGTGCTGTACGGCGGTCTCGCGGCGCTCGCGTGCTGGACCTCGTTCGGACCGGCAGGTGGTCTCTACAGCGTCTTGTACCGAACCGTGCCGGTGTTCGCGTTGATGCGCGCGCCGGGTCGCTTCGGTGCGATCGTCGCGTTCGCGCTGTCGGTGCTCGCTGGTGCGGCGCTCGCGACGCTGCTGCCGCATATGCGGCGCGGCACGTTGGTCGGCATCATCATCGCCGCGCTCGCGGCGGCTGAGCTGAAAGTGCCGCTCCGGATGCCCGAGGCGATCCCGGTCGAGCCGGTGTATCGCGCGCTCGCTGTCCTGCCGCGCGCGCCGGTGATCGAAATGCCGTTCTTCTATCCGCAGGTCGGACTCTTCCAGCACACGAAGTACATGCTGGCGTCCACGTCGCACTGGTTTCCGCTGGTCAACGGCTACAGCGATTACATCCCGCCCGATTTCTACCAGCACGTCATGGTGCTCGCGACGTTCCCCAGTCGCGGCGCGCTGAAAACTCTCGAGCCGAGCGGCGTCCGGTACGCCGTGTTCCACATGGACGGCTTCAACACACAAAATCGTAACGACGTCCTCACACGGATCGAGGAGGCCGCGCCGTATCTGCGGCTGTTGTATCACGACGATTTCACACGGTTATACGAAATCGTCGGATTCCCGAAGTGAGCGGGGGCGGGGCCCCGCGAACGGTGAGGGGGTTATGCCATACTCGGAGTCATGGGAGGTCCCATGGAAATTTTGATTCGTCGCGCACTCCCGCGACTCGTTCTCATCCTTCTCGCATTGTGTTGGCCGTCCGCCGCGCACGCGCAGCGTCTCTCGATTCAGGGCGATCGGTTTGCGATCGACGACAAACCGAAGTTCCTGGTCTTCATCTCGTACTTCGCCGCGATGAACGCGGTCAACCCGACGGCCGATCTGAAGTACCTTCGCAGCAAAGGCTTCGACGGCGTGCGTATCTGGCCAAATCTGAATACCGGCCCGATCCAGCTCATGAACCGCGACGGATCGTTGAATCCGCTCGGGTTGTCGACGCTCAAGTTCGTCCTCGATCGCGCGCGCGACGAGCGGCTCGTCGTCGACGTGTCGTTTACGGCCGAGCACATTCCGGGACTTGACGCCGGACGGTTTCGCAACGGCGTGATGGCCGCGACCGCCGAGCTGCGCGAGTACCAGAACGTGCTCTTCGATCTTCAGAACGAGCGCAACGTCTATGGACCGTTCGGCAAGCCGCTCGGCATGGGCGACGTGATCAGCACCCGGGCCGGCATCAAAAGCGTGCATGCCGAGCGGATCGTCACCGCGTCGAACAGCTCGGAAAATACGGCGGCCGAGACCGCGACCTTCGCGGCGCAGGCGGGCCTCGACGTCACGGCTTACCACGATCCGCGCACGTCGCATTTTTTCGAGGCGGGACACGTGCAAGCGGTCGTCGGCGCGCTCAAGCGGAATGGCAAGCCGGCGTATCTGCAGGAGCCGATACCGACGCGATACGTCTACTTTCCGGCGAGCTACAGCTCGGACAACTATCGCGAGCAGATGATCAACGCGAAGCTCGCGGGTGCCGCCGCGTGGTGCTTTCACACCAACATTCAAGGCGATCGGCCGGACGCGCTGTTTCAGAATCTGATCGAGTCGGAACCCGAACCCGAGCGGGCGTTCGTCAACTCGCTGATCCCTCGCATCAATCTCCGCACGAGCAACGGAATCAACTATGTCGCCGCGGAAAGCGGCGGCGGCGAGGACGTGAACGCCAATCGGCTGGGCGCCGGTCCCTACGAGACGTTCACTGTCACGGTCCTCTCGGGTGGTCCGATCGTCGACGGCGATCGCGTCGCGCTCGGCACCGCCGACGAGAAGCACTTTTTTCAGGCGGTGAACGGCGGCGGCGGATCGATGCGTGCCGTGGGCGAGGGCATCGGTCCGTGGGAAACGTTCATCGTCGAGAAGCCCGGCGGCGGAGCGGTGCGGCCGGGCGACACGATCAGGCTGAAAGTGGCCGACGGATCGTGGTACCTCTCCGCCGACGGCGGCGGCGGCGGAAATCTCTCCGCGAATCGAGTCTCGGCGGGCCTCTGGGAAACGTTTACGGTGTTCTTCGTCCGTTGACTCGCTAGCGAACCGTCGCAGCGAGCGCGGCCAGATCCGGTTTCGTACGGGCGCGGCTGAGCGAATCGTCCCAGAGCGTGTTGAGATTGCCGATTGTCCGTATGGTGACCACGTTCGGGCGGACGAACAGAGGAATCTTGTAGAGCGGGCAGTCAACCGTGACGGTGGCCGGTCCGGCGATCCGGTAAGTGGGATTCCACACGTCGAGCCAGTCACCTTCCGGAAGATAGATGGACATCTGGCGCTGACCTTTTCGCCAAATCGCGCCAACGAGAATATCGTCTCCGTACATGAACTCTTCCCAGGTGTCCCAGGCGCGGCGATCGTCAGGGAAGGCGACGAACAGCGGGCGGATCATCGGCACGCCGGTGTCGTGCGCGATCTGCGCGTGCTTGACGCTGTAGGTCTGCAGCGTCGTGTGGAGCTTGGCGTACAAGCGCCAGATCGCGATCAACTCGGTGTCGTACCCTGGACTGCTCGGCATGTCCCAGAGCCCGCGATTCTGGGTCGGACCGACCTGCATGATGGGCGTGAACGCGCCGAAGGCGATCCAGCGCGCCAGCACTTCGCGATCCAGCGGGTCGCCGTAGCCGCCGATGTCGCTGCCCCAGAGTGAGAATCCCATGACGGCGGCGCGCTGTGCGGCGATGATCGCGGAGCGCAGTCCCCACTCCGAGGTTTTCGTGTCTCCCGCCCAGAACGCGGCGAGCGGCGGGCTGCCGGTGTAGCCGGCGCGCGGCATCAGGATGAAATCGTCGCCACGCTGCGCCGAGAGCAATTGGTGCACCGCGGCCGTATAGAGCCGCGGATAGTCGTTGCGGATTTCGCGGGTCGTCCGGCCATTCGCCGTGCGGAGATCGATCCGGTTCGGCACTTCCTCGTCGCCGCGATCGAGCTTGAATCCGGCGACGCCGGCGTCCACGAGCTTACGCAACTGGCCCTGCCACCACGCGGTCGCGTCGGGATTGGTGAAATCGATGTGCGCGCGCGGGTCGAGCGATGCAGGGCCGGGCATGAGGAACCCACGCCGCCGTGCGTCGTCGACGATCGATCCCTGGATCCACGGTGCGATCCACAGCAGAAACTTGATTCCTTTGCCGTCGAGCCATTGAATCATCCGCTCGGGATTGGGAATGCGCTGGCGATCCCATTCGAAGTCGCTGTAGCCCTCGCGTCCGATGGCCCACGGCCGATCGATCCAGTACACGCCGAGCGGGATGTCGTACGCCTGCAGCATCAGGACATCTTCGACGAGCTGCTGGTTGAATGGGCCCGCGTACGGCGTGCCGTCATAAAAGCGCGAAAAATTCTGGTGCTCGTCGCGATACCGCCAGGGGAGGAACGCCCACTTCGGTGGCACATGCGGGCGGCCGGCCAGTTGCACGTAGCGAGCGAGAATCGCCGCGGGACTGGGGCCGGGAATAACGTGGAATTTCAGTTCCGGGCCTTCGAACGAGAACGCCGTCGCGTCTCCGCGAGACGCCGCGAGATCGAAGACACCGGGCCACGTGCCTTCGACGAAGAGGCCGTACCCGGCCGATGAAATGTAGAACGGGAGGTACAGGCTTGCCGTCGGCTTGACGACCATCGACACGATCTGACCGCGAAGGTCGAGAGCGGCCGAGAGCGGCCGGCCGTCGGCGTCTGGATTATCGATCGTGCGCTCGAGTAGACCGACGAAATGTTCGTCCGCCGCGACCGCGAGCTGCGCGCCGAGCCGCCGGATGTCGTCGCTCGGATCGACGCGCAGCGTGACGAGCAGCGTCTCCGCCGGCGTCCACTGCAGCTCGACGTGAGCGCGCCGTCCGCCGTCAAGCCCGTACGAAGCGCGATAGCCGTCCACGTCCGTGCGCTCGACGATCGGATCGCCCTGCAGCGCGCGTGAGCCGGTGTCGCTTTCGAAAAACAGCGCCGGCAAGGCGCCGCCTCCGAGCTGGCCGACAATCCGCCCGCGCGCCGCGTCGTGGATCGTGACCTGAAATGGATTCCAAGTGATGTCGGCGCGCAGACCGGTCTGTGACCTGACGGCCACTGCGCGCGCGGCACTGCCGGCGGCGTCCTGATGGCCCGAAAGGGCCTGTGCTCTGGCCGCGCCGAGCCATGCGTCGTTCTCCGCAACGACGATCGCCGCCAGGAACACCCAGAGGAAACGGACCAAGGTTCGGTTTTGATGACGGTGATAGCAACGCTCGCGCCGATTGGAAGGCTGCGCGATACACAGGCAAAGCGGCCTCGAACGAGAGTGCTGCCAGGAAAGTCAGGCTGGGACCGAACAACAGTCGCGGTGCAGGCGGACGAGGATTACCGCCGGCGGCGCGTGACGTAAACGGCGGCGCCGGCGAGCGAAAAGATCATGACGAGCGCCTGCGCCACGAGCGAGAGGAGCAGGGCGGATTCAATCGGCTGGCCGATGCGGGTGAAGTAGAACGTGAACGTCGCCTCGCGCACGCCGAACCCGTTGATCGAGACCGGCAGCAACTGCACGACGAACGACACCGGCACGATGACCGCCAGGTCCCACATCGACAGGTGCAGGCGCAGCGCGTACGCCACGACGAAGTAGAAGACGACGAGCGAGCCCTGGACGAAGACGGCGCCGCCAAAACACTCCGCCAGCGCAACGGGACGCTCGCGGAATCGCGCGAGCACCGTCGTGACGGTGTTGATGCGCTCGCCGACCCATTCAGGATGAAAGACCGTCAGCGGCTGCAGCAGCCGTCCGAATCCGCCCGGTGCGATCACGGCGGGCGCCGAGGCCACCGCGCCGATGAGGAATCCCGCCCAGAGCCAGACGGGCCAGATCGGCAACGCCGCGGGATGGACAGTACCGGCCGCCGTGGCGCCAAGCGCGGCGACGAGACCGAGACCGAGCAGACCCACGCCCCGATCGATGAGCACGATGGTGGTCGCGAGCGTTTTGGAGCCGGCGGGCTTCGCGGTGTCGCTGATGCGGATGACGTCGCCGCCCACGTTGCTCGGCAGAAAGTTGTTGAAGAACTGCGCGACGAGCCACGACGCGAACAGCCGTCTGCGCCGCACGAAGATGTCCTGGGCGTCGAGGAGGACGCGCCAGCGCCACGTGGCCGCGATCGTATTGACGAGGAGCAGGACGAGCGCGAACGCGAGCCACCACGGCGAGGCGCCGCGCGCGCCGATCCACAGCCGCTCCACCTCAATGCGCGAGAACAGCACGGCGAGCAGCACGACGCTGACGGCGATTTTCACCGCCAGGAAGACGTGACGATGCACTGAGGGCGCGCTGGAAGAGTCGGCGACGACAGGTGACACAGGAAGACGCGTCACTTTACTACGTTTTCGTGCGAAAATCACACGTCCGTGCGCATCCTGATGATCGCGCCCGAGCCGTTCTTCGAGCCGCGGGGCACCCCGTTCAGCGAGTTCCATCGCATCCGTGCGCTGACGGCGCTCGGCCACCAGGTCGATCTCGTCACTTATCCGTTCGGACAGGACGTGGCGATGCCGGGACTGCAACTCTTCCGCAGTCTGCGGCCGCCGTTCGTGCGCGGCGTGAAGGTCGGTCCCTCGATCGCGAAGCTGCCGCTCGACGCGCTGCTCGCGCTGACGGTCATCCGCCGCGCGCTGTCGACGCGCTACGACGCGATTCATTCGCACGAAGAAGGCGGATTGATTGGCGCGCCGCTCGCGGCGCTACTGCGCGTGCCGCATCTCTACGACATGCACTCGAGCCTGCCGCAGCAGTTGACGAACTTCGCCTTCAGCCGGTCGCGGCTCATCCGGCGTGTGTTCCTCGCGATCGAACGGTTCATGATTCGGCGCTCGCGCGTCGTCATCGTCATCTGCCCGTCGCTCGAAGAGACGGTCCGTGAGATCGATCCGCACGCGCGGACGGTGCTCATCGAAAACGCGCCTGGTTCGGCGGACGATCTCGCGACGCCGGCGCAGGCGTCCGAGATCCGGCGGACGCTCGGGCTCGAGCCGTCGACACGCGTCGTGCTGTATACGGGCACGTTCGAGGCGTATCAGGGGCTCGATTTGCTGTTCGATGCGATGGCCATCGTCGCGCGCGTGCGAAGGGACGCGCGGTTGGTGCTGGCCGGCGGCAAGCCCGATCAGATCGCGCGCGAGCGCGCGCGGGCGCGCGCGGCGGGAATCGAGGCCGTGACGATCTTCGCCGGGGAACGGCCGCCGTCCGACATTCCGGCGTATCTGCTCGCGGCGGACGTGCTGGTCTCGCCGCGCTCGCGCGGCACGAACACGCCACTGAAAATCTATCAGTATCTGCGCGCCGGTAAACCGATCGTGGCCACGCGACTGCTCACGCATACCCAGGTCCTGAGCGACGACACCGCGATCCTCACCGGCGGGACGCCGCAGGAATTCGCCGACGGGATCGTCACGGCGTTGACCGACTCCGCCCGCGCCGCGACGATTGGACGTCGCGCGCGTGACCTCGCGGAGACCAAGTACAGCTACGAGGCGTACCTCGAACGCACGCGCGAGGCGTGCGACGCGCTGTGTGGCGCAGCCGTTCAGAGCTGCGATCGCGGGGCTGACCTTCGCCAAGGCTACGGTGGTCCGCCGAAGCTTTATGCGAAGGCGGACGTCCCGCGCCACGCGGATCGCGCGCTCGCCGTGGAACGAAAAGATCTCGCGTGAGCAAGAATCGCCGTCAGCACTACAGCTACTCGATCTACGCCGACAAGGACATGGCGCGCACGTTCGACGAGCGCCGGTTCGGCGGACCGATCGGCGCGCTCGTCGCCGGCACGCAGGCCCGGGTGCTCGCGAACATGATCGGCCGCATCAAGGACCGCGGCATCATCGACGTCGGCACCGGCACCGGCCGCGCGGCGGTGATGCTGGCTCTGGGCGGCGCCAGGGTGACGGCGGTCGACGCCTCCGAAGAGATGCTCGAGGTCGCGCGCCGGCGCGCCGAGGAGGCTGCCGTCCGGGTGAATTTCGTTCGCGGCGATGCGCACGCGCTGAAGTTCGCCAACGGCGCATTCGACGTCGCCGTGTGCCTGCGCGTGCTGATGCACGCGCCAGATTGGCGCAAAGTGATGAGTGAGCTCTGCCGGGTCGCCCAACGGCTGGTGATCTTCGACTATCCGTCGGCGACCAGCGCGGCGATGCTGCACTCGCTGACGCGCCGTGCCATGCACGCCGCCGGAGCGCGCACCGAAGCCTATCGCGTGTTCGCGCATTCGACGATCACGCGCGAGCTCGCGCGCTCGGGATTCGGCGTCCGCTCGGTCCATCGTCAGTTCGCGCTCCCCATGCAATTGCACCGCGCGATCGGTTCCCGCCGCTTCACGCTGTATTCAGAGGACGTCCTCGATCGCGCCGGCCTGCTGCGTGTGTTCGGCTCGCCGGTGACCGTGTGCGCCGAACGGTTGCTCTCGTAACCGGCGCGACCGGCTTTACCGGCGGCCATGTCGCGCGCAGCCTCGCGGCGCGCGGCTATGACGTCCGCGCGCTCGTCCGCCCGCGGACTTGTCACGACTCTGACAAGTCAGACTCATCACAATCGCTGACAAACGCAGGAATCGCCATCGTGCCGGGCGACCTGCGCGATCGGCGTGCACTCGCGGACGCGACCGCCGGCGTCGACGTCGTCTACCACATTGCCGCGATCTACCGGCAAGCCGGCGTCTCGACCGACACCTACCGTGCGGTGAACGCGACCGCCGTCGGCGACCTGATCGAGGCCGCCGCTCGCGGCGGCGTGCGCCGCGTCGTGCACTGCAGCACGGTCGGCGTCCACGGCGACGTGCAGGGTCCTCCGGCCGACGAAGACGCGCCATTGAAGCCGGGCGACGTATATCAAGAGACGAAGCTCGAAGGGGAACGCGCCGCCCGCGAGGCCGGCGCCCGCACCGCAGTCGAGGTGACGATCGTGCGGCCGACCGGCATCTACGGGCCGGGCGATCGGCGCCTCCTGAGGCTGTTTCGCGGCGTCGCCCGCCGGCGTTGGGTGACGCTCGGCCGCGGCGAGATCTATTACCATCTCACCTACATCGACGATCTGGTCGAGGGGTTCCGGTTGTGTGGCGAGCACCCCGCGGCTGCCAATCGCACATACATCTTGGCCGGCGGGGAGGTGACCACGCTGAACGCGCTCGTCGCGCTCATCGCGGAGGTCGCAGCCGTGCCGGCGCCTCGACTGCACCTGCCGGTGTGGCCGTTCTGGATGGCCGGCGCGGCGTGCGAGGCGTTGTGCGCGCCGCTGGGGATCGAGCCGCCGATCTATCGTCGCCGCGTCGACTTTTTCACGAAGAGCCGCGCATTCGACATCGCGCGGGCGCGCCACGAGCTGGGATACGCGCCGCAGATTGGCTTGCGCGAGGGCATCACCCGCACACTGACCTGGTATCGCGATCATGAATGGATCTGAGACTCGCGACGATCCGACGACGACCCACGGCACGGTGCCGCCGGCAGTGGCGAACGCAGCCATCGCGAGGGCGCAGGATCAGCTCTTTGCGCCGGGTCGGTCGAGCCGCGAAAAATACCAGGACCTCGTCGTCGGCCGTCCGGGATTCGCGGCGCTCGCGAAGTACGAAGTGGTCGTCATGCTGTCGCAGGGCCTCGCGGGAGCAGCAGGACTCGCGCTGCGGAAAGTGATGTATCCCTGGCTGCTCGGATCGTGCGGGCGCGGCGTCGTGTTCGGTCAGCATGTCGTGCTGCGCCATCCACACAAGATCCACATCGGCAGCCATGTGGTCATCGACGACCACTGCCTGATCGACGCGAAGGGGGAGACCAATCTCGGGATCCGCATCGGCGACGGCGTGTTCATCGGGCGCAACACGATCCTTTCCTGCAAGAATGGCGACATTCAGGTCGCTGACGGCGCGAATCTCGGATTCAACTGCGAGGTGTTCTCCGCGAGCCGCGTGACGATCGGCCGCGGCGCTCTGATCGCGGCCTAC
>DASYQZ010000112.1:0-47382 GCA_036004865.1 Vicinamibacterales bacterium | reverse complement strand
GCCGAACGGCGACCACCTGTGGCGGGTGAACGACCACGCCAGGACCCAGCGCGAGATCCGGCGGCATTCGAAGCTCGACGCCGAGGCCTACGACGAGTACGGCAAGGCGATGGTCGAGATGGCGCGCTTCGTCAAGCCGATCCTCAACATGACGCCGCCGGATCCCATGTCGTTGAATCCGCGCGAGCTGATGAAGCTGCTCTTCCTCGGCAACCGGTTTCGCGGCCTCGCGGAAGGCGATCGATACAACCAGCTCCAGCTGATGACGATGAGCGCCGTCGATTTTCTCGACCAGTGGTTCGAGACCGACGTGCTCAAGGCGACGATGTCGGCGTCGGGGATTATCGGGACGTTTCTTGGCGTGCGATCGCCCGGCACCGCGTACGTCCTGCTCCATCACTACATGGGCGAAATCGACGGCGCGTTCCGGTCGTGGGGCTTCGCGCGCGGCGGCACCGGCGCGATCTCCAACGCCATCGCGAGCGCGGCGCGCGAGGCGGGCGTCGAGATTCGCACGAAGGCGCCGGTCGCGCGCATCCGTGTGACGGGCGGTCAGGCGAACGGAGTCGTCCTGGCCAACGGCGACGAGCTGGACGCGGACCTCGTGGTGTCCAGCGTCGATCCGCATCTGACGTTTCTGAAGTTCATCGAATCGAGGGAATTGCCGGCGGAGTTCGTTGAAGAAGTCCGGCGCTACAAGTTCCGCGGATCGTCGGGCAAAGTGAACCTCGCGCTCGACGCGCTGCCGAACTTCACCTGCCTGCCGGGCGAGGGTCCGCATCTGCGCGGGGCGCTGTCGATCTCGCCGAGCGTCGACTACATGGAGCGCGCGTACGACCAGGCGAAGTACGGCGAGTTCTCGCGCCGGCCGTACATCGACATGGTCATTCCGACGCTGACCGATCCGTCGGTCGCGCCGCCGGGCAAGCACATCCTGTCGTGCTTCGTGCAATACGCGCCGTACAAGCTCGCGTCGGGCACGTGGGACGAGCAGCGCGACGCGTTCGGCGACACGGTCATCGACACGATCGCGGAGTACGCGCCGAACATCCGCGACATCATCCTGCACCGGCAAGTGCTGACGCCGCTCGATCTCGAGCGCGAGTTCGGGCTGACCGAAGGCAACATCTTTCAGGGCGAGCTCACACTCGAGCAACTGTTCTTCGCGCGGCCGGTGCCGGGCTGGGCGCAGTACAACACGCCGATTAAAAATCTGTGGATGTGCGGCTCGGCGACGCATCCGGGCGGCGGGATCATGGGCGCGCCGGGGCGGAACGCGGCGCTCAGAATCCTCACGAAATCATGAATCGTTCTGGAGACTTCGATCTTCGTTCTGGGACGCCGCACGAATGATGCCGGTTGACGTCGTCGTCATCGGCGCCGGCCACAACGGCCTGGTCGCGGCCGGTTTTCTCGCGAAGGCCGGGCTGAAGACGCTCGTGCTCGAGCGATCCGACCGCGTCGGCGGATGCGCGCGGCTCGCGCACACGGCGGCGATCGATCCGGCGATCGTGCGCGCGCTTGCGCTGGAGCAACACGGACTGCAGATCATTCGTCCCGACGCGGACGTCTGTGCGCCGACCGCCGACGGCCGTGCGCTGACGCTGTGGCGCGATCGGTCGCGCGCCGCGCAGGAAATCCGCGCGTGGTCCGCAAAAGACGCCGACCGGTACCTGAAATTTCTCGAGAGCTTCGCGCGCATCAGCCGCGTCCTGCGCTCCGTGCTCGGATCGGCGCCGCCGTCGATTGACGACCCGACGGCCGGCGATCTGATCGAGCTCTTGAAGACCGGCCGCGCGTTCCGCGCGCTCGGCAAGCCTGACGCCTATCGATTGCTGCGGTGGATGCCGATGGCGGTCGCCGATCTCGTCGGCGAGTGGTTCGACAGCGAGCCGCTGCGCGCGACGATTGCCGCAGGCGGCGTGCTCGGCTCGTTTCTGGGACCATGGTCCGCTGGCAGCGCCGCCGTCCTGTTGCTGCTCGGCGCCGGCGAAGGGCAGCCGGTGGCGAGCGGCTGGTACGCGAAGGGCGGGATCGGCGCCGTCGCCGACGCGCTGGCCGCGGCGGCGCGCAGCGCCGGCGCCGAACTCCGGACGAGCGCCGAGATCGCGCAGGTCGACGTCGCCGCAGACGGCGCCGCGACCGGCGTGACCCTCGCCTCCGGCGAACAAATCACCGCGCGCGTGGTCGCGTCCAACGCGGACCCGAAGCGAACGCTGCTCGGCCTGGTCGACCCGATCCATCTCGCGCCGGAGCTGGTGCGGCGCCTGCAGAACATCCGCACGCACGGCACGCTCGCGCAGATCACGTACACGGTGTCGTCGTTGCCCCGGTTCGCCGGCGTTCAACAGCCGGCCGCATGTTCGGGACGCATTCGCCTCGCGCGCGACATCGATGGCATCGAGCGTGCGTTCGATGCAGCGAAGTACGGCGGCTTCGCCGGCGAACCCTGGCTCGAGCTGACGATGCCGTCCGCCGCCGATCCGACGCAGGCCGCGGCCGGGCGGCACGTCATCTCGGCGTACGTGCAATACGCGCCGTATCATCTGCGCGGCACGACATGGGACGCGGAGCGCGATCGCCTCGGCGACGCGGCCACGCGCACCATCGCCCGCTATGCGCCCGGCTTCGAGTCGTCGGTCCTCGCGCGCGACGTGATCACGCCGCTCGATCTCGAGCGCACGTACGGCCTGACCGGCGGCCACATCTTCCACGGCGAGCTCGCGCTGGATCAGTTGTTCGTGGCGCGTCCGCTGCTCGGTTTTGCGAGCTATGCGACGCCCATCCGTAACCTTTATATATGTGGCTCCGGAGCGCATCCCGGGACCGGCCTCACTGGCCGATCGGGGGCTCTGGCGGCGAAACAGATCGCGCGCGATCTGAAACGATAATCTCCTCGCCACGCGAGCTAAGCTCTCCACCACGGAGGACACGAAGGAACAAAACGGTACGGAACCTCATGAAAAAAACAGGGCTGATCCTCCGTGTCCTCGGTGTCCTCTGTGGTGGAGCGGTTCTTTTGGGCGTGGTGTCTCTCGTCGGTCGGGCAGTACTCTCTGGTGCGCCTGAATCAGCCGGTGGCGCCATCTACGGTTTCACGGCCCGCTCGGCGGCTCGACAGCGTTCGCTCGAGCGACGCTTCCTGACGCTTCCGTCCCCCGAGAAGGCGCGCGCCGCGCACGCGTTCCTCACCGCCGAGCCGCACGTCGCCGGGTCACCGCGCGATCGCGTACTGGCCGAGTGGGTGCGCGATCGCTGGCGCGAGTACGGCCTCGAGCGGATCGAGATCACCGAACACGAAGTGCTGCTGCCATACGCGACGGAGGTTCAGGTCGAAATGGTCGCGCCGACTCGATGGCGCGCCTCGCTGAAGGAAGAGCCGGTCGCCGGCGATCACTTTTCCACGCGTGACGTCGGCGTCGCCTATCATGCCTACTCCGCGTCCGGCGACGTCACCGCGCCGGTCGTGTACGCGGGCAGCGGCAATCCGGCCGACTACGACTGGCTCGCCGAACGCGGCATCGACATCAAAGGCAAGATCGCGCTGGTCCGGTATTCCGTTCCGTACAGCTACCGCGGCTTCAAGGCGCTGACCGCGGAACAGCGCGGCGCCGCCGGCATCCTCATCTATTCCGATCCGGCAGACGATGGGTTCAAGAAGGGGAAGACGTATCCGGAGGGCCCGTGGGGACCGGAGAGTCACATTCAGCGCGGCGGCATCGTCTACGACTTTCGCGTGCCGGGCGATCCACTGACGCCGGGCTGGGCGTCGACGCCGGGCGCGAAACGGATCGCGCGCACCGAAGCCGCGTCGCTGCCGGGCATCATGAGCGCGCCGCTCTCGTGGAAGGATGCGCGCGTGCTGCTCGAGGCGCTGCGTGGACCGGAAGCGCCGGCGGCCTGGCAGGGTGGATTGCCGATCACCTACCGCGTCGGCAGCGGACCGGCAACCGTTCGCATGCGCGTGCAGACGGACGACAAAGTCCGGCCGATCTGGACGGTCACTGGCCGCATCACCGGCACGACCGATCCCGATCAACTCGTCATCGTCGGCAACCATCGCGACGCATGGGTCTACGGCGGCGTCGATCCCGGGAGCGGCAGCGCGTCGTTGATGGAGCTCGCGCGGTCGCTGGGCACGCTCGCCAGACAGGGCGCGAGGCCGAAGCGGACGATCGTCTTCGCGAGCTGGGACGCCGAAGAATTCACGCTGACCTCGTCGACGGAATGGGGCGAGCAGCACGCCGCGGATCTCGGCGAGCAGGCGGTCGCCTATCTGAACGTCGACAGCTCCGCGTCGGGCATCAATTTCGGCTCGGCCGCGGTGCCGTCGCTCAATCGACTCGTGACGGAGGCTGCCGATGCGGTGATCGATCCCGACAGCGGCCGTTCGATTGCGGCGGCCCATCAACGCGGGTCGCACGAGGGCGGCGCGCTGCCCGGCGGCGCCGGAAGCGATCTCGTCAACAATCGCCTCGGGAGCGGATCGGACTACACCGTCTTCCTCAATTTCCTCGGCATCCCCGTGGTCGAGATGTCGTTCACCGGACCGTACGGCGTGTACCACTCGGTGTACGACAACCACACGTGGATGACGAAGTACGGCGATCCGAAATTCCTCTATCACACGGCGATGACGAGGCTCTGGGGTGTGATGGCGCTGCGGCTGGCGAACGCCGACATTGTGCCGCTCGACTATCGCGCGTATGCCGATCGCGTGCGCGAGTTCGTCAAGGAAACGATCGAGCGCGCCCGGCCCGCGGATCGCGCGGCATTCGCACCGCTCGAAGCCTCGTCCGATCGTTTCACGCGCGCGGCGCGTGCGATGGCCACACGCGTGGACGCGCTATTGCGCGCGCGAACGGCCGACGCGGCGACCGTCGCTGGCCAGGCCGTCATATCGCGCGCGCTCATGCAAGCCGAGCGCGCGCTCCTCGATCGCGACGGCATTCCCGGCCGGCCGTGGTATCGTCACTTGATTTATGCGCCGAAGCCCACCTACGCTCCCGAGGTGCTGCCCGGTATCGCCGAAGCGATCGACGCCGGCGATCGGACACGGCTCGCGGACCAGATCGCGCGGCTCTCGGCGGCACTCGACCGCGCGGCTGCCACGCTGACCGCGCCGGTCACGCGATAACGATATGGCTGATGGCTCATGGCTGATGGTGATGGTCGATGGACACGCTCCATCGACCATCAAGCCATAGCCATGAGCCATGAGCCATCAGCCATTGACGAGGAACATGTATGGCCACGCAGACGAAGATCACATACGCCACGATGACCGCCGATCGGATGGAGGATCTGCATCGCGAGCTCGATACCGCGATCGAGCGGGCGAAGTCGACGTTCGGCAAGAGCTATCCGCTGATCATCGGCGGCAAGGCAATCCAGGCCTCGAGCGAGTTCGAGGATCGCAGCCCGATCGACACGCGGATCCTGATTGGCAAGTTCCAGAGCGGCGGGCGCGATCACGTGCGCGACGCCGTCGCCGCGGCGAAGGCAGCGTATCCGGCGTGGAGCGCGCGGCCGTGGCGCGACCGCGTGGCGCTGCTGAAGAAGGTCGCCGATCAGATTCGCGAGCATCGCTGGGAGCTGTCCGCGTTGATGGGATACGAAGCCGGCAAGAACCGGCTGGAGTGCGTCGGCGACGTCGAAGAGTCAGCCGACCTCATCGAGTACTACTGCATCCAGATGGAGCAGCACGAAGGCTTCGCGACGAAGCTCGGGTCGCTCGGACCCGGCGAGGAGAACGCCAGCGTGCTGCGGCCGTACGGCGCATGGGCGGTCATCTCGCCGTTCAATTTCCCGCTCGCGCTTGCCGCCGGTCCGTCGGGCGGTGCGCTCGTCGCCGGCAACACCGTCGTCTTCAAACCGGCATCGGTGACGCCGCTGCTTGGGTACAAGCTCTACGAAATGATGAAGGCAGCGGGGATGCCTGATGGCGTCTTCAATTTCATCACGGGCGGCGGCAGCACCGCCGGCCAGGAACTGATCGACAACCAGGACATCTCCGGCATCGTTTTCACCGGATCGAAGGAAGTCGGGATGAAGTTGATCCGCGACAACGCCACGCGGCCGATTCCGCGGCCGCTGATCATCGAGATGGGCGGGAAGAACCCCGCGCTCATCATGCGGACCGCGGATCTCGAGAAGGCGACCGACGGCGTGATGCGGTCGGCGTTCGGCGCGCAGGGACAGAAATGCTCGGCGTGCTCGCGCGTGTATGTCGCGAAGGAGATTCGCGACGAGTTCGTGCGCCTGCTCGTCGAGAAGACGAAGAAAATCAAAGTCGGGAACCCGCTGCACCGCGACGTGTACCTCGGACCGGTCATCAACGAGGACGCGGTGAAGACCTACGAGCGCGCGATCGCGCAGGCGAAGGCCGACGGGGGGAAGATCCTCACGGGCGGGCGCCGGCTCACCGAGGGCGAGCTCGCGCACGGATACTTCGTCGAGCCGACGATCATCGACGGCCTGCCGACCAGTCACCCGCTCTTCAGCGAAGAGCTGTTCGTGCCGATTACCGTCGTCGGCGACGTGATGACGCTCGACGAGGCGATCGATCTCGCGAACAGCACGGAGTACGGGCTGACCGCCGGCATCTTCTCGGAGGACGACCGCGAGATCGAAAAATTCTTCGATCGCATTCAGGCAGGCGTGACGTACGCGAACCGCCGCGCCGGCGCCACCACCGGCGCGTGGCCCGGCATCAACTCCTTCGGCGGCTGGAAGGCGAGCGGATCGACGGGCCGCGGCACCGGCGGGCCGTACTACGTCCAGCAGTTCATGCGGGAACAGTCACGCGTCCGCATCCGGTGAGTCGACCCGCTGTTCGAAGCGTGCGGAACGATCCGCGCTTCGCCGATCTCACACGCCGCGCCGGCCTGTCGTCCGGCTCGTACGCGTTCGCTCCCGGCTGCGTATCGATCCTGTAAACCGCAAATAAAGCGTGAAATCGGTCCCGCCCGCTCGGGTATGTTCTTGCGCAGGAGGAACCACCGATGCCCCCACGTTTGATTCGCCGGATTGCGGTCGTCGCCACTCTGTCCGCTGCCGTCTTCACGATCCCCATCGCCGGCGCGCCTCAGCAGGCCGCACGCCAGCGTGGCAATAACCAGCGCTTCCTCGTCGTCGCCAGAACGGCGGCGGACGTCGAGGCCCTGCGCGCCGAAGTCGCGACCGCGGGTGGGACCGTCGTCAGCGATCTCCAGCAGATTGATACGTTGGTGGTATCGGGCTCCGACGCGCTGCGGAATCGCCTGAGGACCAGCGCGTTCGCCGCGGGCGTGGCGACGGACCACGTGATCCGGCTCATCGATCCGGCGCACGCACAGGAGATGTTCAACGGCGTGGCCGCCGGTCGCCACGCACCATTTGAGGCCAGCCGGCGCCGCCGCGCGATCCAAGGCGACCCAGCGTTCAGCCTCCCTGGATTGATGTGGAACATCAACCGGATCGATGCGCCCGAGGCGTGGAGAACAACGCTCGGATCGAAGGCGGTCAAGGTGGGCGTCGCCGACACCGGCCTTGATTTCACGCACTCGGAGCTCAAGGACCGCGTGGTCGACGTCGTCGATTTCACGACGACCGAAGATCCGCCGATCTGCAAGACTATCTTCGGATTCTCCGACGCGGATCTGGCGGCGGCCTTCGGCGGACCCGAGAAGACCGATTGGAACGGCCATGGGTCGTGGATTGGCGGCAACATCGGGGCGGCGCTGGACACGCAGGGCGTCAACGGCATCGCGCCGAGAGTGGGCCTGGTCGCCCTGAAAATCTCGCAATGGTGCGGTGCGGCCTTTGATTCCGAGATCATCGCGGCGTTCCTCTACGCAGCCGACCACGGCATCGACGTGGTGAATATTTCGTTCGGCGGATATCTCGACCGATCGGATCCCGATCAGGACCTGGCGTACACGCAGTACCTGGCGGCGGTTCGGTACGCGCGCCAGCACGGGACGACGATTGTCGCCGCGGCCGGGAACGAACACGCGCGGATCGGCGCTGGCGGGCTCGTGCTCAGTCACGGCAGCCTGACGATTCCCGCCGTTCCCAACTGCTCCGACGACGATAGTTGCCCAGAACTGTTCGACCCGTTTGGTCTATACGAAGTCCCGGGCGGCATCCCGGGTGTCATCGACGTCGCGGCGACCAACAATGTCGTGAACGCGTCGGCGCCCGCGTGCGCGCCGGGCACGAGCGTCGGCGACTTCCCGGTCTGCAAACCTGCGAGCGACCCGCATCAGGCGAAAGGCATGGGCCGGGAAAACCAGCTCGCTTACTACAGCAACTACGGTCCCCGCATCGACGTGGCGGCGCCAGGCGGCGCGCGCAAGTTCAATCTGCCGGGGTTCGATCGCGGCGGCACGCCCGGTTTCCCGTACACCGATGACGACGGCTTCAATGTGTGGCAGGCGTTCAGCACCACCTCGAACTGGGCCATCGACATCCCCTGCTTCATGTTCACAGGCGGCGGCTTTCCAGCAGACCAGTGCTACTCGACGATTCAGGGCACCTCGATGGCGGCGCCGCATGCGGCCGCGGTTGTCGCGCTCATCGCGAGCCGGTTTCCGTTCGCACGTCACAGGCCCGCGTTGCTGCGGGAATGGCTTCGCCTGACGGCGACCGACGCGAACAACAGGACACAGCCGCTCAGCGCTACCGACATGTCCGGCGGCGATTTGACAGGTGGATCGTGTCCCACCGGCTATTGCCATCTCGACGGCGCCGCGATTTCGAATCGCGAGGCCTACGGCGCCGGCGTCATCAACGCGAGGATGGCCGTAGACCCATTCTGATCGACGAAGTCCTCCCGACGGCGCGGTGCAGCCGCACGACGCCGTCGGAGAATTTTTTCGTCGACTTCAGCATCGTTCCGGTGCCGCGGCGCGATCCGAGCGGAATCCCTTCGCCGATGAAAGGCCGGCACGACGTGGATGGCTGATCTTTCGCGGCTCGGTCTTCATCGCCGCACAATCCTCCAGTGAAACGGTGTGCGGGCGGACTGCGCGAAATAGGCCTCGAAGTCGAACTGCGCGCCCATGTCGGGCCGCGACCCGTCGAGGTCGGTGAAGCCGTACTCCTTCGCGAGCCCCCACGAGCTGTAGAGGCCGCCCGATTTGTTCTGCACGGCGGGATCGGCGGCGAGCGCCGCGACCGCGCGGCCGACGAAGCACGGAGTTTCGGACGCGATGAAGTTCGGATCCGTTTTCGCCCCGTCGCGCCAGTTCGCCTCGGTCACGCCGAAGTGCTCGAGCATCATCTCGGTGCGCATGAAGCCGGGCGAGATCGCCAGCGCGGCGACGCCGTGCGGCGCCAGTTCCTCGGCCATCGCGTACGCGAGACGGCTCACCGCGATCTTCACCAGATCGAAGAACAGCGTCTGGCGGTAGCCCAGCGTGTCGCCGTCGCCGACTTCGACGATGAGGCCGCGGCGCCGCTCGATCATCAGCGGCGTGGCGTAGCGGCTCGTGATGATGTGTGAGTGCACCCCTTGCCGCAACGCCCGGAATCCCTTGTCGAGCGACAGCGCCCAGAACGGTTTCCAATCGTGAATCTCGCCCTCCGAGATGTCGTTGACGAGCACGTCGAGCCGCCCCTGTTCGGCGCGGACGCGCGCGAACAGCGCCTCGACCTGCTCCGGCACGAGATGGTCGACGCGGACGGCGATGCCGGCGCCGCCGCGTGTCGTGACCATCTCCGCGGTTTCGTCGATCGTCTCGGGCCGGCCGGCGTACGTGCCGGCGGCAGGCGGATGATCGCGAGTGCTGCGGCCTGTGCAGTACACCGTGGCGCCCGCTTCGCCGAGCATGGAGGCGATGCCTCGACCGGCGCCGCGCGTTGCGCCGGCGACCACGGCCACGTGTCCTGCGAGCGGCCGCGCGTCTGGTGGCATGGCGGCGGATCATAAATGAACGGTCATTTACTAATCAAGCGGAAACTGAACGGCCGTTTATAATGAGGCGCGCCCAGGCGAGGCGCGCCCCGGCGCCAGTGCAAAAATGTCTCGACCGAAAGCGACCAGCGACGCCGACCTCCTCGCGGCCGCCCACCGCGTCGTCATGCGGCTCGGCCCGAACCTGACGCTCGCCGACGTCGCCAAAGAAGCGGGCGTCTCGGCCGCGACGCTGGTCCAGCGCTTCGGATCGAAGCGCGGCCTGCTGCTCGCCTTCGCGGCCAGCGGCTCAGCCGGCATGAGCGCCGAGTTCGCGCGCATCCGCCAGCACAGCCGATCGGCGCTCGCCGCCGTGTATGCGACGGCCGACTGCATGGCGTCGATGGCCGAGACGCCGCAGATGCTGGCGAACAGCGTCGCGTTTCTGCAGATCGATCTCACCGACCCGGACTTCCAGAAGCACGCCCACGCGCACTCGCGCGCGATGCAGGCCGGCCTCAAGGCGCTGCTCGACGAAGCGGTGTCCCAGGGGGACCTGGTGTGCCGCGACACGTCACGCCTCGCACGCGCCGTACAGACGATGATTGGCGGGTCCCTCCTGCAGTGGGCGATCGATCGCGACGGGAAAGTTCACGATCGCCTGCGCGAAGATCTCGACACGCTGCTGAAGCCGCGAGGCAAAGCGAAGGCGGCGGCCCACGCCGCCGCACCCCGCGAGCGCCGCCGTCATCGCCGGCGGAAGGTCGTCTGGCACACCTAGTGGCGCGGTTCCACTGAATCAGGACCGGACGCGCCCCGCACGATGGACGCAAAGGACGCAAAGATCGCAAAGAAAGACTTGGGGTTTTTGTTCTTTGCGGTCTTCGCGGCCTTTGCGTTCTTGGTACTGTTTCGGCGAATACGGGCCACTGGTCAACAGTGGACTACGGTTTGCAAACAGTCGAGGCATGGACCGCGTAGCGGCTATCTCGACTATCGAAGCGTACGTCTCACCCGTCGAACGCCGCCGGCACTATCACATCCGTGTGCTCCGCTGGACATTTCGCCGCGACGAGGACGAACGGGTGGTGTGCGAGCTCGCGCTCACCGGCGAGGATCGCGAGTACGAGTTGCGCGTGCCCGCCGAGTGGAGCCCGACCCATCGTTCGATCGAGTGCTTCGACGATGCGCTCACCGCGTTTCAGCGGCACGCGATGATCGAGCGAACCCTGCTCGACGAGGGGTGGGTGCTCGATACGTTCGATTCAGAGCGGGTAACAGTGCACTGAACCAGTGAACAGTCGACAGCCGTTGACAGCCCTGTCGACGAACTGTGCGACTCACTGTCGACTGTGAACTGTTAACTGTCGACTGTCTCGATTACACTACCCCCCGTGACTCGCCAGCAATTTCTCCGGCTGCTCGCCGGTGGGTCGCTCGGCTCCATGGCCGTCCCCTCCGCTTACCCACAGCAGGGCGGATCCGGAACCAGCGGCCAACGACCACCGGCCTATCCCAGCGGCGTGACGAGGGCCGTGACGGCCTTCATCGACACCACTCGCTTCGACACTATTCCCGAGAAGGCCATCGTCGAGGCGAAGCGCTGCCTCATCGATGGGCTTGGCGTCGTGCTCGCCGGCGCAACCGTTCATGGAAGCGCGATCGTTCGCGAGTACATCAAAGCGTCCGACTCAGGTAGGGGAAGGTCAGACCGTCCCGACGCGCAGCCGTCAGCGACGATCCTCGGCGCCGAGAAAATCTCCGCCACCGCCGCGCACGCGGCGCTCGCCAACGGCGCGAGCGGACACGCGATGGACTACGACGACACGCAACTGTCGTCGACGCCCGATCGGGTGTTCGGCCTGCTCACGCATCCGACTGTCCCGGTGCTCGCCGCCTCGCTCGCCGTGGGCGAGCGGCTCGGCGTCTCGGGCCGGACGTTTCTCGAAGCGTTTCTCACCGGCTTCGAGGTGGAATGCAAGATCGCCGAAGCCATCAATCCCGATCATTACCTCCGCGGCTTTCACAGCACCGGCACGATGGGCACGTTCGGCGGGGCCGCGAGCGCGGCGAAGCTCCTGAAGCTGACGCCGGCCCAGACGGCGCACGCGCTCGGCATCGCCGCGAGCATGAGCAGCGGCATCCGCGTCAACTTCGGATCGATGACCAAGCCGCTGCACGCCGGCCGGGCAGCGGAAAACGGCGTGACCGCCGCGGAGCTCGCATCGCGCGGCTTCACGGCTGGTGACGAAGCGCTCGACGGCGAGTGGGGGTTCTTCCGGGTATTCGGCGGCGGCGCCGACGTCGCGCGCATCGCCGCGACGCTCGGGAAGCCATATTCGATCGTCGACCCGGGCATCTCATTCAAACCGTATCCGTGCGGCTCGCTCGGTCATCCGACGATGGATGCGATGTTGAAGCTGGTGACCGACCACGACGTGAAGCCCGACCAGGTCGTGCGCGCGCGCGTCCGCGCCGGTTCGAACATCCTGAACCCGCTGCGCTACAAGACGGCGAAGACCGAGCTCGAAGCGAAGTTCTGTCTGCCGTTCATGATGTCGGCGATCGTCCTGCGGCGGCGCGCCGGCATTCGCGAGTTCACCGACGAGTTCGTCGCGTCGGCGCCGGTGCAGGCGATGATGACGCGGGTCGAGACGGTGTTCGATCGCGACATCGAAGCGCGCGGCTTCGACAAGATGCGCAGCATCGTCGAAGTGGATCTGCAGGACGGCCGGACGCTGAAGCAGGCGTCCGACGAGCGCTATCGCGGCGGCCCGGAGAATCCGTTCACCCGCGCCGACCTCCACGCGAAGTTCACCGACTGCGCGAGCCTCGTGCTGTCAGCAGACCGCATCCGCCGCGCGCTCGAGACGATCGAATCGGTCGAGAAGCTCGCGAACGTTCGCGAGCTCGCCCAGGCGCTCTCCTAGCGCCGGCTTCTCACGATGGATGTGGCGAACTTCAGCCGGACGGTGAGCCTGGCTCCGAGAACCGCGGCCGGATGAACTCGGCCGTATTCTCATGGCGATAGTTTGATCGAGGCACCGGTTTCTCGTTGAAAACGCCCTCGCGAAAATGCGCCTTCGCGCAATGCCTTGATAGGCTGACACTTACGAGCCGACCTTGGCTTGTTTTCCTGACGCCATTGAAAACAAGTCGGGCGTCAGCGCGTGTGTTCGATGCGGTCTCCGCGGTACTGAAATACGCGGATACCGCACTTGGAATCGAGCAGGCCGCCTGGATCCTCGGCAAAAAGGAGAATCGCCGCACGCGTCGGTCGAAGCTGCCCGTCCACATCTGTCCGAGCGAGGCCCAAGTGCCTGAGCGCTTCAGGGGTCGGACGCGTGAGCCGTCGCGCACCCGCGTACTCACGCCATGCAGAAGTGTCGATCAAATCGATAGACACGTCGGCGAGACCGGCCACCCAACTCCGGATCCCGCGCTGCATCGAGAGATCGGTGATCTCGGCGGCGGAAATCTGCCGGTTTGTTCGAGACATCCGCACGTGGGTCCCACCGTCGACCAGCGAATGGACGCCGACGCTTTTTTCGACGCGAACGACAACAATAGAACCCATCCGGCCGTCTCGAAGCGTGCATCCGATTTGCGTGAAGATTGGCGCCGCGAATTCCGGTGGTCTGAGGGCGGGAGCGATCCTGTGACCGATCAGTCTCCCGAGCTCGTCAACGGATGCCGAATTCTCTTGAATCCCGTGAACGCGGTCGCGGCCGGTCGCCTTGTCCTCGTCTTCGATCCCAAGCACCAGGATTCCGCCGCGGGTGTTTGAGAGCGCGACGATCGTTTGAAGCTTTCGAACATTGTCGCCGACGCGTTTGAAATTCGACGTCATCCGATTCTGGGATCTGAAGCAGGCGGTCGGATTTGCTCCGACACATGGAGGGTCGGCCACGATCTTTTCGAAATCGTAGCGCGACGAATTAGCGAATCCAGATGCTCTTTACAGATCGCAGCTGAGATCAGCGCGCCAAGGAAAACTGACAATCTCCCTGCGGTTCATGCGTCGCAGTTTTTACCGCCGCCGCTCCTGCACGCTGCGAACGATCGATGCGACGAGGCGCCGCGGCGTGAATCGCGGGAGTTGAATCGTCAGCTTGTTCATGAGGCCTGGCACCACGAGCGGCTTGCCGGCCATCACGCCCTCGTACGCGGCGCGCGCGACTTCGCGCGACGTCGGGAGCTTCCGGCCGGCCACGAGCTTGGATTCCTCGAGTGCGGCGGCCGTTTGAAATCCTGACGCCGTCGGTCCCGGCGCGAGCACCGTCACGGTGACGCCACTGCCTTCGAGCTCGTTCGCGATCCCCTCGCTGAACGAGAGCACGTACGCTTTGCTTGCGTAGTACACCGCCATCAACGGGCCCGGGAGAAATGCCGCCGTCGACGCGACATTGAGAATCCGCCCGCTCTTCCTCGCGACCATCGCGGGCAAGAGACGCTTGGTCAGCTCGGTCAGCGCGACGATGTTGACCTGGATGATGCTCAGCTCGGTCTCCCACGGCGTTTGGAGAAACGGTCCGTAGGTGCCGTGGCCGGCGTTGTTGACGAGCACGTCGATCGCGAGCCCGAGGTCGGCGACACGCTGCGCGACCAACGCGGCGCCGCCGGGCGTGGACAGGTCGCTGACGATGACGTGCGCGCGGACACCTTTCGTCTGCAGTTCTGCGGCGAGCGTCTGCAGCCTGGCTTCGCTGCGCGCGACGAGCACGACGTCACAACCGTGTTCCGCGAAGACACGCGCGAGCTCGAGGCCGATCCCGCTCGACGCGCCGGTAATTAAGGAAGTCATTCGTTTATCTCGCGTCTAAGATACCCCCATGTCCATCGACGCCGGCCTGGCAGCGCTGCTTGTGCGTGCAACGGCCCGAGTGTCGGCGGTCATCCTGTCGGCGAGTCTTCTGGTCGCGGCGCGGCGCATTGGCGCTGCCCTTCGACAAGCTCAGGGCACCCCGAGCTCGTCGAGGGGTGAAAAGAGCAGCCTGCACTCGAACGAGATGCGGCGACTCGATGTTGCGACGTTCACGGCATTCGTGGTGTCGCAGACGATTCACTTCATTTGCGTCGGGCTGCTGACGATCGCCACCTCCGGCGCCAACATCGACGGCCCCGGCGGCTACCCGGCCGTCATCGCCGTCGGTCTGCTCTTTTACGCTGGATGTGCCGCCGTGTTGCGCGCGAAGCAGCGCGCCGCCGCCGAGTGGATCAACCGGCGACAACGGCACGTCGAACTGTGGCCGCTCGTCGCCATCTGGCTCGTGTTCTTCGTGGCGTACGCCAGCCGGCCGCTTCAGTCCTGGTTCTTCGCAGGGCTGGCTCTCGTGCTGCTGTATTCGCTGGCGCGCTTCCTGATCGCCGCGGTCAATGTTTCCAGGGGGATAGGTGCCACGCGGAGTGCGCTAAGATCACAAAGTTTCGCTGAGCCCCTGTGAGGATTTCATGAAGAAGCTCGCCGTGCTGCTGGCGTTCGCCGGCCTCGTCTCCGTGTCGCTCACCGCGCAGCAGCCGTTCGCCCGCGATCCGAAGGTCGCGATCGACGAGGACTACACGAAGAAGATCAAGGAGTACACGACGCAGCCCTTCTTCACCTCACCGCTCGTGGATTATCTGCCGGCGTCGAAGACCGTGCCGACCCCGAAGACGGTGCTCGGCGACGTCGCGGGCGCGCCGGGCAGGCTGCCGTATGCCGAGGAGGTCTACCAGTACATGCGGATGCTCGAGAAAGCGAGCCCGCGCGTCAAGGTGTACTCGATCGGACAGACGGAAGAAGGCCGCGAGATGATTGCGGTCGCCGTGACCTCCGAAGCCAACATGGCGAAGCTGCAGCAGAACAGCGACCGCCTCGCGAAGCTCGCCGATCCGCGCACGATCGACATGGACGATGCGCAAGCGGAGAAGCTGCTCGACGGCGCCGTGCCGGTCTACTACATCACCGGCACGATTCATTCGCCCGAGACCGGATCGCCGACGGCGCTGATGGAGCTCGCGTATCGCCTCGCCGTGGACGACCATTCGTACATCAAGTCGATCCGCGACAACCTGATTACGCTCATCACGCCAGTCATCGAGGTCGACGGCCGCAACAAGATGGTCGACATCTACAAGTGGCACCTGGCCAACCCGGGAAAGAACTGGCCGGGCCTCGTGTACTGGGGCAAGTACGTCGCGCACGACAACAACCGCGACGCGATGGGCGTCACGTTGAAGCTCACCGAGAACGTGATGAAGACCTACATCCAGTGGCGCCCGCAGGTGCTGCACGACCTGCACGAGTCGGTGCCGTATCTGTATGACAACACGGTTGGCGACGGTCCCTACAACGCGTGGATCGATCCGATTCTCGCCGACGAGTGGCAGATGATCGGCTGGAACAACGTCTCGGAGATGACGAAGTTCGGGATGCCCGGCGTCTTCACGCACGGCAACTTCGACACCTGGTCGCCGGGCTACCTGATGTTCATCGCGGCGCTGCACAACGGGATCAGCCGCCTGTACGAAACGTTCGGCAACGGCGGCGCCGACACCGTCGAACGCACGCTGCAGCCGAACGATTACGCGCGCACCTGGTACAAGCAGAATCCGCCGCTGCCGAAGACGGTCTGGTCGCAGCGCAACAACAACAACTATCAACAGACCGGTCTGCTCACGTCGCTGCACTATTTCGCGGCGAACAAGCAGCTCTTCCTGCGCAACTTCTACACGAAGAGCAAACGCTCGATCCTCAAAGCGAAGATCGAAGGCCCCGCGGCGTACGTCTTCCCCGCCGACGATCCGCGGCCCGGCGCGCAGGCGGACCTGCTGCGTGTGCTGCAGAAGCAAGGCGTCGAGATCACGCGCGCCACTTCGTCATTCACGGTGACGGTGCCGTCGAAGAAAACTCCGCCGCGTCCCTCGACGACTACGACCGATGGGGCGGGTGGGCCAGGTGGGTCGGGTGGGCCTGACGCGCAAGATTCTCAGGATCGACAGGACAAGCAGGACGCAAAGCCGCAGCCGACGACGCGAACGTTTCCTGCCGGCACGTACCTCGTCAGGATGGATCAACCGTACAGCCGTATCGCCGACTCGCTGCTCGACTATCAGTATTGGAGCCCGAACGATCCGCAGCGCACGCCGTACGACGATACCGGCTGGACGTTCCCTGAGCTGTTCAACGTGCAAGCGGTTCGCGTCGCCGACCTCAAGGTGCTCGACGCGCCGGCGGAAAAGGTCACCGAAGTCCGCGTGAACGGCGGCCTGACGAATACCGGGTCGATCTTCCTGATCAACCACAACGCCGACACGGCGCTCATCACGCTCCGCTACAGGTTCAAGGATGCGTCGTTCGAGGCGGCCGAGGAGCCGTTCGAGGCGGAGGGCAAGAAATTCAGCCGCGGGACTTTTATTATAAAGAGCGTCGCCGCTGGCGACGTGCAGGGCGTCGCCGCTGGCGACGTGCAGGGCGTTGCCGCTGGCGAGGGTGTTGCCGCCGGCGACATGCAGAGAGCCGCGAGCGAGCTCGGCTTGAACATCGTCGCAACGGCGACGGCGCCGTCGGTGAAAACGCATCCGATCCGCGCGCCTCGCATCGCGATCATGCACACGTGGGCGACGACGCAGACGGAAGGGTGGTGGCGGCAGGCGTTCGATCTCGCGAAGGTGCCGTTCACCTACATCAGCACGCAGGACGCGGCCGCCGACAGCAACCTCAGCGCGAAGTTCGACGTCATCATCTTTCCGCCGGTCGGCCGCGGCACCGACGCGATCGTCAACGGCATGCCGATGTGGGGCAACCCGCTGCCGTGGAAGAAGACGGCGGAGACGCCCAACCTCGGATCGGAAGACGAGACCGACGACATGCGGCCGGGCCTCGGCTGGATGGGCGTCGCGCATCTGCAGGATTTCGTGCGCAAAGGCGGCCTGCTGATCACGTCGATGGACACGGCCGACCTGGCTGTCGGCACCGGCTTCACGCCGGGCGTCTCGATCGCGGCGCGGCAGCGCCTGCGCATCGTCGGCAGCGTCGTGCGCTCGAAGATGGTCGATGCCACGAGCCCGATCGCGTACGGCTACACCGACAACCTCGGCATCTGGTGCGACAACGGACCGATCATCAACGTGTCGAACATCTATGGCGGCCGCGGCGGGCGGCGGCTCGGGCCGGACGATGGCGGCAACCGCCCGACGGGGCGCGGGACGGCCGACGATCCTGACGTGCCGCAGGGGCGTCTCGGCGCGGAGATCACGCCCGAGCCGCGGGTCGAGGCGTGGCAGGCGACGCCGGTCACCGACGAGCAACTGCGCAACGGCATCAACGTCATTCCGCCGTCAGCGCGGCCTCGTGTCGTGCTGCGCTACGCCGACAATCGCGATCTGCTCGTGTCGGGTCTCGTCGAAAACGGCTCCGAGATCGCGCAGCATCCGGCCGTGGTCGACGCGACGCTCGACAAAGGCCACGTCGTCATCTTCTCGAACAACCCGATCTGGCGCGGCGAGACGCTGGGCAGCTACTTCCTCGTGTACAACGCGATTATGAATTTCGATCAGCTTGACGCCGGGAGAAAACTCGATTCGAAATAGGCCGTTCCGCCGTTTCAGACGTCTAAGATTCGACAGGCGAGGTATACGTATGCGGCGATTGTCTATCGTCGGCGTCTGGCTCCTCCTGGTTGCATCGGCTGCGCGCGCGCAGGTTCCGCCGCCGCCACCGCCTCCGCCGCCGCCACCACCGGCGGTCACCCGTGACGCACCGCTCAAGACCGGCACCGCCACCATCCGCGGCCGCGTCGTCGCCGACGGAAGCAATACGCCCGTCTCGCGAGTCGAAGTCCGAATCGGCTCGGCCGAGTCGCCGGCCGGCAAGACCGCGACGACCGACGTCAACGGACGGTACGAGATCGCCGGTCTCCCGGCCGGCAAGTTCACCGTCGCCGCGTCCAAGCCCAACTACGTCCGCGTCGCGTATGGACAGACCCGGCCGCAGGGTCAGGGGAAGGTGATCGAACTCGCCGACGGCCAGACGCTCGCGAACATCAGCTTCGTGCTGCAGCGCACGGGCGCGATTACGGGACGCGTCGTCGACGAGTTCGGCGAACCCGTCACCGACGTGCAGGTGATGGCGATGCGCTCGCAGTTCATGAACGGCGAGCGCCGCATGATGCCGGCCGGCGGGCGTCCGGCGGAAACGAACGATCTCGGCGACTATCGGATCTACGGGCTCGCTCCCGGTCAGTACTACGTGACCGCGACGCTGAGGAACCTCATGATGATGGGCGCGACCGACGATCGATCGGGATATGCGCCGACATATTACCCGGGCACGGGCAGCGTCGCGGAAGCGCAACGTCTGACGATCGCCGCCGGTCAGACGATGAACGGCGTGAACATGACGCTGCTGCCGGTCCGCACGTCGCGAATCACGGGGAAGGCGCTGGACGCGGACGGCAAGCCGCTCATCGGCGGCATGGTGATGGCGATGGAGCGGATGGGCATGATGGCGATGGCGATGCGGAGCCCGGCCCAGATCCGACCTGATGGCAGCTTCACGCTCACCGGCATCACGCCGGGCAACTACATCGTCAGGATCGGCATGCCGGGACTCGACGAAACCGCCGTCGTGCCCGTCACGGTGACCGACGGCGACGTCACCGATGTGCAGTTGATCGCGGCGAAGCCCTCCGCGATCCGCGGCCGGGTCCTCATCGACCGCGGCGCGACGCCGCCCACACCGTCGACGCTCCAGTTCTACGCCGCCTCGACCGAACCGATGATGGGCGGCGGCCAGACCCGGGTGAAGGACGACTTCACATTCGAGCTGAAAGCGCCGGCGGGACATTACATCATCCGTGCGTTGGGGTCGCAGGAAACCTGGCACATCCACGCCGTGAGGCTCAACGGCATCGACGTGACCGACACCGGCATCGAGGTGCCGGCCAATGCAGTCGTTTCGGATGTCACCGTCGAGATGACGACGAGGCAATCGGGCGCGACCGGAACGGTCGTCGACGAGAACGGCCAGCCGGCGCGTGACGCCTGGGTCGTGATGTTCGCGCAGGACGCGCAGCGCCGGGCGTCGCAGACGCGGTACATGGGCGCGAGCCGGCCCAACGCGAACAACGTGTACACCGTGAACGTCCCTGCGGGCGACTACTTCATCGTCGCGGTCACGGACATCGAGCCGGGCGAGTGGAACGATCCGGATGTCCTCGCGCAGCTTCGCGAGCGTGCGGCGCGGGTGACGATTGCGGACGGCGAGCACAAGACCGTCGATCTGAAAGTGGCGAGGTGAACATGCGACGACCGGTCATCATCGGCATCGTTTGCGCGGTCTCGTACGCGCTCGCGGCAGCGCCCGCCGTGGCCCAAGCGATCTTCACCACACAGCAGCCCCCCGGCTTTCCCACGCAGATGCCTCAGCCCGGCGCACGGATGCCGCAGCCGAACGCCGCCGCCGATCAACCGCCGGGCACGGCGACGCTGCGCGGACGCGTGTTCGCCGCCGACACCGGTCAGCCGCTGCGCAGGGCGCAGGTGCGCATCATGCAGCAGATGGACGCGGCGCCGGGCGGTCCTGTGACGTTCATCGCGCGAGACAACCGGTTGGCGACAACGGACGCGCAGGGCGTCTACGAATTCAAAGAGGTGCGCGCGGGCCGCTACACCATCATGGCGAACAAGGGCAGCTACGTGTCCATGCAGTACGGGCAGACGCGCCCGACCGAACCGGGCAAGCCGATCCAGATCCTCGACAACCAGACGATCGAGCGCGTCGACTTCTCGCTGCCGCGCGGCGGCGTCATCACGGGACGGATTCTCGACGAGTTCGGCGAGCCGCTGTCGGACGTCACGGTCGCGCCGCAGCGTTTCCAGTACATCCAGGGCCAGCGTCGCCTCGTGCCGTCCGGACGAACGGTGTACACGGACGACCTCGGCGAGTTCCGGATCTTCGCGGTGCCGCCCGGCCAGTACTACCTGCAGGCGACGTGGCGCGCCCAGAATCCGATGAGCCCCAACAACGAAGAGCGCACCGGCTACGCGCCGATGTTTTTTCCAGGCACGCTCGAGGTGTCGCAGGCGCAGCGGCTGACGATCGCCGTCGGTACGGAAGTCAGCGACGTGGTCATGACGATGAAGCCGGTCAAAGCCGTCCGCGTCACCGGCACGGTAGTCGATTCGCAGGGGCGGCCGATGAGCGGGATGTTGATGTTCACGCAGTCGTCGGGCTTCGGCTTCACGAACATGGCGGCGATGATCCGGCCCGACAGCACGTTCAGCCTGAACGGCGTCGCGCCGGGCGACTACGTTCTGCGCGCGCAGCAGATGGGCAATCCGATGGATTCGGAGGTCGCGACCGCTCGCATCACCGTGGCCACCGAAGACATCACCGACCTCCGGCTCGTCGCCCTCAAACCGACGATCGTGCGTGGACGCGTCATCGTCGATCCGGCGGCGATGTCGTCGCTGCCGCCGCGCCTCATGGTGTCGGCGTCTCCCGCGCAGCCGATGCCGATGATGGGCGTGGCGCCTGCGCCGGTGCAGGACGACATGACGTTCGAGCTGAAGTCGCCGCCAGGCGTCTATCGTCTCAACCTTGCGACTGTCGGAATGGGATGGGCGATTCGCTCCGTGCGTCTGAACGCTGTCGACGTGACCGACGCGGGATTCGAGATCAAGGGCAACCAGGAGATCGGCGGTCTCGAAGTCGAGCTGACCAACAAGCTGACGACGATCTCAGGCCTCGTGACCAACGCCCGCGGCGACACGTTGAAAGATTACTCGACGCTCGTCTTCGCGCAGGATTCGGCGCGCTGGGGCGTCAACCCGCGATATCAGTCCATGGGGCGCCCCGACCAGGACGGCCGGTTCAAGATCAGCGGCCTGCCGCCCGGCGACTACTACATCATCGCGCTCGATCGCATCGACACCGGCGAAGCCGGCGATCCCGAGTTCCTCGAGCGCATCCGGACGAAGGCGTCCAGACTGTCGCTCGATGAAGGGGAGACGAAGACGCTGGACCTCAAAATAAACACAGCGTCGTGAGATTGGTGATTGTTGATTGGTGATTGTTGATTCGATTGTTGATTCGATTCAGTGACGCTTCACGCCGCGTCGATGAGGATCGGGGTCACCGCGGCGCTCGGCTTCAGTCGCGGTAATGCTCGACGCAGTAAAGATCGCGCATAACTGGTTGGATTCGTCCAGCAGTTCATTCGCACGTGAACTCGGCGACAGCTTGCCTTCTGCAATCACCTCGAGCCAGAAGCCCGACTCGTCCGCCTCCTCCAGAGCCACATTGATGCGCGCAATGAATTCAGGACGCGATCGCGCTCGGCAGGTCGCTCGATAGTTCGCACCGACTCCACCGGCTGACCGACGCAGTTGGCCGGCGATATCTCGACATTCGTCGGTGCCGGGCAGTGTCCTCAAGAAGCTGAGGACCTCCAACGTAAATCTCTTTGTCCGCGCTCTGAGAGCTTCTGTTTCGGAGTTCATGACTACGGCATCTGCAGGCACGATGCCGCGCACATGCCGTCCGATCGAGTCACCACCGGCCCCAATGAATTCAATCAACAATCAATCAACAGTCAACAATCTGCAATCAACAATTTCGCCGCGGCGGGCAGAAATTCACCGCCGCGTGATCCCCCGTCCCGGCCGCGCCTCCGTCATCTTGCCGTTGTCGAGGACGAGCTGACCGTTCACGACGACGTAGAGAATCCCAACGGGCGCTTGAGCGGCATTCCCGGGAACGCCGCGATCCTGAACGGCCGCCGGATCGAAAATCGTCAGGTCGGCTTTCTTGCCGGCCGCGACGATGCCGCGATCGGCGAGACCCAGTTGCGCCGCTGAGCGTCCCGTCATCTTCGCGATCGCATCCGGCAGCGTGACGGCGCCCAGGCCGCGCACGTAGTGCGCCAGCACACGCGGGAACGTGCCGTACCCACGCGGGTGACGGCCGCTCAACGAGCCATCGGAGCAAATCAGCACGAGCGGATGCTTCACGAACGTGGTGAGGTCGTCTTCGGACATCGACGTCCCGATCACGCCGGTGCCGGGGCCCGCTTCGCGCATCATCTCGATCGCCGTCGTCACCGCGTTCTGCCCGCGCGCCGCCGCGATCTGCGCGAGCGTCTTCCCGTTGTACGAGGGGTCGGGCCGATAGTTCGTGATCAGCACATTCTGCGCGCCGCCGATGTCGGCGAATCCCTTCTCCCACGCCGCGCGATTCTCCCAGTCGCGCGTCTCGATCAACACGTACATCGATGACTGCCAGTACGTGTACGGATACCAGTCCGCCATCACCTTGACGCCCTCGCGGCGCGCATCCTCGAGAATCTTCAGTCCCTCCGCCGCACGACCCCACGCCGGCTTGACGGCAAGCTTGATGTGCGAGATCTCGACCGGAATGTTGTTGCGGCGGCCCACCTCGATCGCTTCGCGCCACGCATCGAACGCACCCTCGTTCTCGTTGCGCACGTGGCTGGAGTAGATGCCGCCGTACTTCGCGACGACCGATCCGAGCGCGACGAGCTCGTCGGTCTTCGAGTAGAAGCCGGGATCGTATTCGAGGCCGCTCGACAACCCGATCGCGCCGTCGCGCATGCCGCGATCGACCAGGACTTTCATCGTCTCGATCTCGGCGGCGGTCGCCGCGCGCTTGTAGTCGCCGCCCATCACGAGCTTGCGGACCGTGCCGTGGCCTACCGAGGTCGCGTAGTTGATCGCGGGCTTCACGCGCGCGAGGCGCTCGTAGAAATCCGCGATCGGCAGTTCACTGCCGCCGTCCTGTCCGACGAGGGCCGTCGTGATGCCCTGCATCACCTGAGTCGCGACGTCGGGCGTCTCGTCCATCCCGCGATCGGCATGGCTGTGCATGTCGATGAATCCGGGCGCCAGGACCTTCCCGGTCGCATCAATCACGCGCTCGCCGGGTTGCGCGGCGAGATTGTCGCCAACGGCGGCAATCGTGTCGCCCGCCACGCGGACGTCCGCCTGGCGGGCCGGCGCTCCAGTCCCGTCGACGAGCTGTGCATTCTTGATGAGGAGGCCTGACGGAGGCTGACGAGCCGTCTGGGCAAAAACTGCCAACAAGCTGAGGAAGATGACGCGAAGTGTCATGACGCCGAGATTGTAGGGCAATTCATTAAACGTTCGGCTTCCCCGTCCGGTCTAACCGGGACAACATGCGGAAATTCCTCGTTCTCACGCTTGCACTTTGTTTACTCCCGGGGCCCCTCTCCCCCGGACTCTCTGCGTCGCCGATGGTCTCGACGGGCGGCGCGGCAGCGGATAGCGATCGCGCAATCGTCCATGTCCTGAACCGCATCGGCTTCGGACCACGGCCAGGCGACGTCGAGAAAGTCCGCACGATGGGACTTGACCGATACCTCGAGCTGCAGCGTCATCCCGACCGGATTTCCGACGCGGCGATGATCGCGCGCCTGTCGGAGCTGACGACGATTGGCATGAGCTCGCGCGAGATCGCCGGGAAGTTCGCGCTGCCGGCGCTCGAAGCCCAGCGCGAACGGAAACGGAACGCGAAAGACGATAGCCCCCAAACGCCGAGGCGAAAAGATCCCGAGCAGGAACGAGCGAGCCGCGTGATGCTCGAGCTCTCCGAGCAGAAGATGCTGCGCGCCATCTACAGCGAGCGGCAGCTCCAGGAAGTGCTCACCGACTTCTGGTTCAACCACTTCAACGTCGACGCGCGCAAGGGACCGGACCGCTTCATGCTGACCGAGTACGAGCGCGAGACGATCCGCCCGCACGTGCTCGGGAAGTTCCGCGATCTCCTCGAAGCGACCGCGAAGAGTCCCGCGATGCTCTTCTATCTCGACAACTGGATGAGCGCCAGTCCCAACGGTCCTGATATTTCTTCCAGGGAGATGACGATGAACCGCCGCGGCATCGCTCGAGTGCGGCCGCAACAGCAGGGCACGAACGCGCCGCGGAGCGGGGCGCTCGGGGTCCCCGCGGAGCGTGTCCGGGGGGCAGGGGCCCCCGGAGTAAACAAAGGTCTCAACGAGAATTACGGGCGCGAGCTGATGGAGCTGCACACGCTCGGCGTCGACGGCGGCTACACGCAGAAGGACGTGACCGAGGTCGCGCGCGCGTTCACGGGATGGACGATTGAGAATCCTCGGCAGGGCGGCGGCTTCATGTTCAATCCGCGCCTGCACGATACAGGCGAGAAGGTCGTGCTCGGCCACCGCCTCAAATCGGGCGGCGGCATCAGCGACGGCGAGCAGGTGCTGGATATCCTCGCGCGGCATCCGTCCACCGCGCGGTTCATCGCGACCAAGCTCGCACGCCGCTTCGTCAGCGACACGCCGCCGGCGTCGCTCGTCGATCGCGCCGCGGCGCGCTTCCGCGACACCAACGGCGATCTGCGCGAGGTGACGCGCACGATCCTGACGTCACCGGAATTTCTGTCGCCCGACGCCTACCGCGCGAAGATCAAAACGCCGCTGGAGTTCGTCGCGAGCGCCGTGCGCGCCACGTCCGCCGAGGTCCGGGACGCGTCACTGCTCGTGCGGACCATGCAGCAGCTCGGCATGCCGCTGTATCAATGCCAGCCGCCCACCGGCTACAAGGACACCGCCGACGCGTGGGTGAACACCGGCGCGCTGGTGAATCGCATGAACTTCGCGGTCTCGCTGACGAACAACCAGCTTCGCGGCGTCAGCGTCACAACCGCGTTGGTCGGGGACGATCCTCAGCCAGTCCCGCGATCGCTCGTGGGCGACGATCTGTCGGATTCGACGCGCGCGACGATCGCGAAGGCGACCACACCGCAGCAGATGGCGGCGCTCACGCTTGGCTCGCCGGAGTTTCAGAGGCGATGACATTGCGGATTGAGGATTGCGGATTGCGGATTTATCGACGATTGCGAATTGGCGATTTGTGATTCGTGATTTGGGATTTGGAGATTGGGACTGATGACTTCACGGCGTGTTTTCTTGAAGAACGGCGCGTTCACGCTCGTCAGCCTCGGTTTCGCGCCGGCGTTTCTCGCGCGGACCGCGTACGCGGCCGGTCGCTCGGGCCGCCCGAAGCAGTTGATTGCGATCTTCCAGCGCGGCGCGGTCGACGGCCTGAGCGTCGTCGTGCCGTTCGGCGAGAGCGAGTACTACCGCGTGCGCCCGAGCATCGCCATTCCGCGGCCGAATGGCGGTGAAGGGGCCGCGGTCGATCTCGACGGCTTCTTCGGCTTCAACCCGCGGCTGCAGCCGCTCAAACCCTTCTGGGACGCGCGTCAGCTCGCCCTCGTCCACGCGTGCGGTTCGCCCGACAGCACGCGATCGCATTTCGACGCGCAGGACTACATGGAGACGGCGACGCCCGGCGTCAAGAGCACGTCGGACGGCTGGCTGAATCGCTATCTGCAGGCGCGCGCCAATCCGACCACGCCGTTTCGTGCAGTCGCCTTGACGCAGCAGCTTCCGCGCATGCTGCAGGGAACCGCGCCGGCGCTGGCCGTGAATCAGCTCGGCCAGTTCGGCATTCGCGCTGGACGGGCGAGCGAGACTGTCGGCGCGTCGTTCGAAGCAGAGTACGCGGACGCCGCGGACCGCGTGCTCAACGGCACGGGCCGCGAAGCGTTCGACGCCATCAAGATGTTGAAGGCGGCCGATCCCTCGAGCTATCAGGCGGCTAATGGCGCCGAGTATCCGCGCAGCCCGTTCGGCCAGGCGCTGAAACAGATCGCGCAGCTCACGAAATCGAACGTCGGCCTCGAGATCGCGTTCGCCGATGTCGGCGGGTGGGACACGCACGTGAACCAGGGCGCCGGCCAGGGGCAGCTCGCGACGCGGCTCGACGACTTCGCTCGATCGATCGCGGCGCTCGTCACCGACCTCGGCGATCGTATGGAAGACACGGTCGTGCTGACGATGTCGGAATTCGGACGGGCGGTGAGCGAGAACGGCAATCGCGGCACCGACCACGGGCACGGCAACGCGATGATCGTCATCGGCGGCGGCGTCCGCGGCGGCCACGTGTACGGCAAGTGGCCCGGACTCTCGGTCGATCGGCGGTACGAAGGACGCGATCTCGCGGTCACCACAGACTTCCGCGACGTCTTCGGCGAGATCGTGGTGCGACATCTCGGCGTCGCCGACGCGCGTCCGATCTTTCCGGGATACGCGGCGCAGCCGGCGAAATTTCCGGGCCTCTTCGCGTAGGACGGACCGATGGGTCCGCCCTACGCTCGGGGCCGACACGTGGGTCGGCCCCTACACCTGCGCGTCAGATCTTTGAGGGCACGGTCGTAGGGGCGGACCCGTGTGTCCGCCCCGTTCGGCGTGTCGTGCTACAGTCCGCGGATGCAGCTCGCCGATCTGCCGACGCCGCAGGTGCTCATCGATCGCCCTCGCCTGATGCGCAACATGGACTATGCGCAGCAGCTCGCCTCATCGGCGCGAGTGAAGCTTCGTCCGCACGCCAAGACCCACAAGTCTCCGGTCATCGCGAAGTGGCAGATCGATCGGGGCGCCGCGGGCGTGTGCTGCGCAAAGGTCGGGGAGGCCGAGGTTTTTGCCGCCGCCGGCATCGGCGACATCCGGCTGCCCTATCCCGTCAATCCGTCGAACGCGCCGCGCCTGCTGGCGTTGATGGACCGCGCGAAGATCTCGATCATCGTCGATCATCTCGACGTGGCGCGCGGCTGGTCCGGCGCGATGCAGCGCGCCGGGCGCACGCTCGACGTCCTCGTCAAGGTCGACGTCGGCTTTCATCGCTGCGGCATCGACCCCGGCGGCGACGCGCTCGGATTCCTTCAGGCGATCGCCGCGATGCCCGGTCTTCGATTGCGCGGGCTCCTCAGCCACGCCGGCCACGGCTATCACGCTTCCTCGGAGCAGGAACTGTGCGACGTCGCCCAGCGCGAGGCGGAAACGCTGACCACGCTGCGCGACCGGGCGATGTCGTCCGGCATTGCGCTCGAAGAGATTTCCGTCGGCGCAACTCCCACGCTCCGTTTCAGCGTTCGCCAACGCGGGCTCACCGAGCTGCGCCCCGGCAACTACGTCTACTTCGATCGCACGCAGGTCGCGCTCGGCGCCGCGACGCTCGACGAGTGTGCGCTCACCGTGATCGCCACCGTCGTGTCCAAACATCCAGGGCGCATCATCCTGGACTGCGGCAGCAAGACGCTGACGAACGATCAGGCGCGTGGCATCACACCGGCGGCCGGATACGGAGCGGTCCTGATCGGCGACGGCGAATCGCCGCGGGCGATCGACGAGTCGCTCTCGATCGAGCGCCTGTCGGAAGAACACGCCACCGTCCGGGTGATCGGTGCCACCTCGCTCGAACCCGGCGATCGCGTCCGCGTCGTCCCGAATCATTCGTGCGTCGTGTCGAACCTGGTCGACGCCGTGCGGCTCGTCGACGGCGATCGCGTGATCGACACGCTGCCGGTCTCCGCGCGAGGTAGAATTCAATAACTCATGGCTGACAACAAAGAGAAACGCGACATCGGCGACGCGCTCGGCATGGTGGAAACGCGCGGGCTCGTCGGGATGATCGAAGCGGCCGATGCGATGGTGAAGGCGGCGAACGTCGTCTTCGTCGGCTGGCAGAAAGTCGATGCCGGCCTCGTCACCGCCATCGTGAGAGGCGACGTCGGATCGGTGAAAGCCGCGACCGATGCAGGCGCCGCCGCCGCCCGCCGCGTCGGCGAGCTCGTCGGCGTCCATGTGATCCCGCGGCCCTCAGACGATCTCGAAAAAATCTTTCCAATTCGGTGAGATTGCCGTGTGTTGATGTCGATTGCTCACCCGTATTGCTGATTGAATCCAATAACAACAATCTGCAATCCAATCTGCAATTTGCAATCTGCAATTTCATCGCTCCGCATATGCGGCGCGCGCGGCGGCGCCAATCCGCATCGGCGCGGTCCAGTCCGGGAACTTCGCCTGAATCTCCGCCACGACTGTTTGCGCGGCATCGTCGGCTGACTTGCCTTGCGCCTTCAGCTCGCTGACGCGAGTCCGCACGGCCCTCAGGTAGTCGCGATCCCTGGCAATCAGCGAGGCGTCGCCGATCGCTCCATGGCTTGGCACGACGACGGTAGGCCCGAGGGCCGCGAGCTCGTCGAGCGTGGTGAGCCAGGTGTTGATGCTCGACGTCGCGCCGGCTGCGAGGAACGCGCGATTCATCACCACATCGCCCGAGAACAGCACCTTGTCTTCCTCGACGAAGATGAGCGTGTCGCCCCGCGTGTGCATCGGGCCGCGCCAGAGCAATCGCACGTGCACGCCGCCCAAATCGATCCGATGCTCTCGATCGAAGAGGATGTCGGCGCGCGGATACGGCACGTCTTTCAACAGCTCCTGATGCAGCGGCGATCCCACGGCAAAGATCGTCAGCAGGATCGTGATCACCCGTGCCGGCCATGTGAACGCGTCCGATGCCGCGGCGAGCCTCTGCATCTGCTCGACGGGAATTCTGGCGTCGACGTCCTTGAGCGCGCGCCCGATCGCCGGCGCGATCGCGGCGAGGTCTCCGTCGTGCCGTGCGTAGAGGATCGTTTCTCCCGGCGCAGGCGGCTGCGGCTGCATCGACAGAAACACGACATGCGGCGGCGCGCCGCGACGCAGGCCGCTGAAGAACCCGTTCGGCGTGACGCCGATCACTTCAGCCAGCTCGCCCTGGGGACCGATCCGGATCGTCCCTCCGAGCGCCGACTGACCGGGCCACAGCGCGTCCGCCAGATTCCGGCTGACGAGCGCGCCTCGCGCCAAGCGATGCTCGTCTTCCTTGACGAATTCGCGGCCCGCGATCGGAGCCAGCCCGAGCACGCGGAGGAAATCCGGACCCACCGCAACGGACTCGGCCGGCAGCGGCCGCGAGGACTCGAACGCCTCGCACCGTTGTGCCATTCCAGAAACCGCCCTGATAGGACGAGGCTCGAACACCGGGAACCGTGCGCATCCGATCTCGCACCGTTTCCAGCAGCAACGCGTGCGTGCCCGCGCTCGTCGCACTGCCCGAGGTACTGATCCGCGCCAGCAGCACGTGGTCGGGCGAGAAGCCGAAGTCGAACGTGTCGACCAGCGAGAGCGATCGATAGGCGAGGCCGGCGCCGGTCAGCAACAGCACGGCCATGGCGAGCTGCGCGACGACGAGCACGCTCGAGAGGATCGAGCGGCCCGGCACGATACCCTGTTCGCCGGCCTTCAGCCACGGCAGCAGGTCCTGCCGGAAGGCATGGATCGCCGGCGCAAGCGTGAACGCCATCGTGCCGAACACGGCGAGTCCCATCGCGTACGCCGCGACGGTCCAGTCCGGCGCGAACATCGAACGGGCGTCGAGCGCTTCGGCAGGCGGGATGAGCGCCGCGAGCACACGCGCCATGCCGACCGCGAAGAGACACGCCGCGACCCACGCGACGAGCGACAGCACGAGCCCTTCGGCGATCAGCATGCGGACGAGACGAAGGCGCGACGCGCCGAGCGATTGCCGCACGGCCATCTCGCGCTGCCGCGCGACGGCGCGCGCCAGCATCAGGTTCGCCACGTTCGCGCAGACAATCAGCACGGTCAACAGCGCCACGATCGCGAAGATGACGATGAACCGCGGACCTTGTTCCGCCGCGCCAGTCCCGCTCGGAATGGCCGCGTACGGGCGGACGGTCACCACCTTGTTTCGCTGCGTGTCGGGATACGTCGTCCGCAGACGTCTGAAAATCGTGTCGAGCTCCGCCTGCGCCTGCGACAGCGAGGCGTCCGGCGCCAACCGGCCGAACATCGTGACGGCGCGGTGCGACCGGTCGCTCAGCAATCGGGCGGCGCCGCGGATTCTCGCGTAGCTCACCAGTGGAACCCAGACATCAACGAAATTCCCGAACCACGGCCCCTGAAACCGCGGCGGTGCCACGCCGACGACGGTGGCCGGATGACCGTTGAGGACGATTGATTGTCCGAGCACGTCCTCGGCGCCGCGAAAATGCGTCTGCCACACGCGGTGACTGATGACCGCTGTCAATCCAGCGGCGTCGACGCGACCCTCCTCGTCTGCGATCGGCCGGCCCTTCGCGAGGCGCACGCCGAGCACGTCGAAGTAGTTTGGCGACGCGAGCGCGCCGCTGACGGCGTAGCTGCCGTCGCGCGCCACGAGCGTCAGGCGTTCGAACTGGAAGGCGAGCACCGGACGAATCGTTTGCGCCTGCGCGGCGATGTCGACGTAGTTCGGATAGCTGTCGATGTCGCGCTCGTAGTCGAGGGGCCGGCCCTCGATGTTGAATTCGAGGCTGACGAGACGATCGGCCTGCACGCCCGGCGCCGGCTTCGTCATCAGGCCGTGGACGACCGAGAAGATCGTCGTGTTGCCGCCGATGACGAGCATCAGCAGCGTCACCGCCGTCGCGCTCAAACCGGGCGATTGCGTGAGAATGCGGCTACCGATTCGCAGATCCTGAAGCAGGGGCTTTTCTCCTTCTGGCCCTTAGACGCCCGCTGAGCGTTTTCAGCACCGCCTCGTCTCCGACGACGAGCAGCGGCTGTGCGGGGTCGTTCAGCAGATTGAAGAACGCGCCATTCGCGGCGCGCGCGTAGATCTCGCGTCCGTCGGTGAGGAGCTGCACCGATCCGCCGCCCCCCGTGGCGTCGAAGAGCCGCTGGCCGAACTGCTCTTTCAGAATCCGCAGAATCCGATGGAGCTGCTGGATTGAGAATCCGCGGCGCCGAAGATCGGCGAGCACGAGCAGCTCGAACAGCTCGATCGGCGTATAGCGCCGCTCGGTGTAGCCGCCGGCCTCGGTCCGGTGCGGGCGTACGGTCGGCGTCAGCAGTCCACTGGCGTCCCAGATCTGGAGCTGTCGCGCGCTCAGGCCGGTCTGCGCGGCGACCTCGCGCGAACTATAGGTTTTTTTCAATCGCATTGGGTAATCGAGTAATCGGGTCATCGGATAATCGGGAGAATTACCCGATTACCAGATCATCCAATTACCAGATTCGCTAGGCCAACCTATCGGCCGTTGCCGCGCCCTCGAAGTCCTTCGTCGTCAGGCCGCCTTCGCTGTGCGTCGAATACGTCAGCGTCACGCGCTTGTAGTTGATCTGGATGTCGGGATGGTGATCCGCCGCTTCGGCTTCGGGCGCCAGGCGATTCACGAACGCGATCGCCTCGGGGAAATCCTTGAACGTGTACTGCTTCTTGATCGCGTCGCCATCGAGCGTCCAGCCGCTCAGGCCCTTGAGCCGCTGTTCGATCTGTTGTCGTTCGAGTTTTGGCATCGTCGTACCTCTCCACCACGGAGGACACGGGGGACACGGAGTATGGAACCTGCCGTCCGAAAAGACTGTGCCTCCGTGTCCTCCGCGTCCACCGTGGTGAATAGTTTCACTCCGGTTCACGCGCGCGGATCTCGTCGAGGCGGACGCGCGCCGCTTCGAGCGATTCCAGCGACTCCTTCTGCAGCTCCAGCGCGCTCGGACCTTCCGTCGGGCTCGCGAACGCGCTGCCCGCGATGGTGCGATGATACGCGCGCTCGGCGCGCTGCAGTTCCTCGAGCGCCGCTGCGTGCTCGTGCTGCCACTCGAGCCAGCGCACCAGCCGATCGACCGCCGCCGTTTCCGTCGGGGCGGCGCATTCCACACCGAACGGATCGCCGTTGTCGTCGCGCACGGCGTGAGCCACCCACTGCCCCTCGCGCTCCGCGGCCACGAGACGGTAGCGCCGGTCGCCGAACGAAATGTGTTTCATAACCCAAAGCGTGCCGGGCTGACGCGCGCCAGCATCGGATCGAGCCGGTTGTCGAGCATCGAGGCGGCGACGAGCTGCGCGGTCAGCGGCGCCAGCAGCACGCCGTTGCGATAGTGACCCGTGGCATACATGAGACCCGGCATCGTGGACGACGGTCCGATGATTGGCATGTCGTCGGGCGTCCCCGGCCGCAGGCCGACGCGCGCCGCGCGGAAGCCCGCGGTCCACGCATGCGGAATCACGTCGCACGCCGCTTCGAGCAGATCGCGAACGCCCGCCACCGTCGCGCGCTCGTCGAACCCCGCCTCCTCGACGGTCGCGCCGACGAGCAGCGATCCGTCGTCCCACGGGACGAGATAGCAGCGCCGGCTCCACGTCACGCGCTTCAGCGGACGTCCCTCCCACGCCAGGTGCAGCAGCTGCCCGCGCACCGGCCGCACCGGCACGCGCGGCGCGACACCCTCGATTTCAATCGTGCCGCTCCAGCTTCCGGCCGCGAGTACGACGGCGGATCCACTCAACGATCCGCGATCGGTTTCGACGATGACCTCCGTACGCGCGCGCACGATCCGGCGGACGTGGCTCTGCTCGATGAGCTGCGCGCCGTGACGGCGCGCCGCCACCGAGAGCGCGCGCGTCAGATCGCCCGCCGCGACGAACCCGTGCGGATCGATCACCAGCGCGCCCACCACGTCGCCCGCGACGCGCGGTTCTTCGTCGCACACGCCGGCACGATCGATCATCCGCGCCGGCACGCCGCGACGCGCGAGCACGTCGGCCGTCGTCCGGAGCGTGTGCATCTCCGATTCGTCGATCGCGACGTCGATGGTGCCGGTCCGCCGATACGGCACGTCGACGCCGCTGCTGGATGAAACGTCGGTCAGGAACTCATCAAAGAGATCCAGGCTGCGGACCGCGAGATCGAGCAGCGGATTGCCGTCGCGCGCTTCGATGTACGGCGCGAGGACCCCCGCCGATGCTTGCGTCGCGCCCATTCCGACCGGATGCCGCGCGTCGACGATCTCGACCGAGGCGCCGCGGCGCGCGAGCTCATATGCAACCGCGCATCCGACGATGCCCGCGCCGACGACGATGATGTCGCGGTTCACGCGCCGATCTTATATACTTCGGCGCCTTTCGCGTCCCCCAGGTTCCCAGGAGGAAGTCAGATGTTGACGGCGACGGAGCCCATTCTCAGTCAGGAGTTGCTGGACGCGTGTCGTGAGCGCGCGCCGATCTACGACCGCGAGAACCGGTTCTTTCAGGAAGACTTCGACGCGCTGAAAGCGGCTGGCTATCTCCAGATGGCGGTTCCGAAGGATCTGGGCGGCCTCGGCATGAGCCTCGCGCAGGTTGCGCGCGAGACGCGGCGGCTCGCGGAGTATGCGCCGGCGACCGCGCTCGGCCTGAACATGCACAACTACTGGGTCGGCCTCGTCGCCGACACCTGGCGCGCCGGCGACAAATCCAACGAGTGGCTGCTGCGCGAAGCGGCAGCGGGTGAGATCTTCGCGGCCGGCCACGCCGAGCACGGCAACGACATCCCGGTGCTCCTCTCGGTCGACGAAGGCCGAAAAAGTCGACGGCGGCTATAAATTCACCGGACGGAAATCCTTCGGCAGTCTGACGCCGGTGTGGACGCGGCTCGGCGTGCACGGGATGGACACGAGCGATCCCGCCGCGCCGAAAGTCGTCCACGGGTTCCTGCCGCGCGACGGCAAGGGCTTCACGATCAAGGAGACCTGGGACGTGCTCGGGATGCGCGCCACGCGAAGCGACGACACGGTGCTCGACGGCGCGTTCGTCCCCAACAAGTACATCGCGCGCGTCGTCCCGGCCGGCGCGGCGGGCGTCGATCCGTTCGTGCTCGGAATTTTCGCGTGGGCGCTGCTCAACTTCGGCAACGTGTACTACGGCCTCGCCACGCGGGTGAAAAACATCATCGTCGATTACCTCAAGACGAAGACGTCGGTCGCGATGACCCGGCCGATGACGTATCACGCGGAAGTTCAGCACGGCATCGCCGAGATCGTCCTCGAGCTCGAGTCGATCGGCCCTCATCTCGAGGCGATCGCACGCGACTGGTCGGAAGGCGTGCAGCATCCGGACTGGCCGGTGAAGATCGTGGCGGCGAAGTATCACGCCGTCGAAGGCGCGTTCCGCATCGTCGATCGCGCGCTCGACATCTCGGGCGGCTACGGCATGTTCAAGAAGAGCGAGCTGGAGCGTCTCTTCCGCGACTGCCGCGCCGGACGATTCCATCCGGCGAACTCGGCGCTGACGCACGAGCTCACCGCCAAGCTGACGCTCGGCATCTCGCGGACGAGACGACGATCAAATCGATCGTGTCGGACGCGGGCAGATGATCGACGAGCTCGGTCGTGATCCGCGGATCCTGTAAGTTCTGCCTGATGGTCTGGGTGTATTCGTCGTCGATCCTCTGCGGGGCCTTTGCGCTTTTCGACTGCGCGGCAAGAGGCGGCGAGACAAGGCCGATGGTGAGCGCGAGCGACAGAACGGCGCGACCGGCCGCGGCAACCCGGATGTTCATGCGGACTCCTCGTCCGCAATCCTAATCTGAAAATCTGCGATTTCAGCGGTGTCGACGCGGCTGCAGCTGAAGCGCGGGCGGACAAGTGGTGACAAACCCGCGCGAGCCGACCTGTGGCGGCACCGCGCTGCCCGTTGACTGCGCGATGCAGACCGCGGGCGACGACAACGATGGCGGCGGCGGCACCGGCGTTATCGTCGACGGCGGAAAAGTGTTCGCGCTCGTGAACGATCGTCGTGGGAAACGCCTCGATCCGAACGATGGACTTCCATAACCGAACGGCGGGCCTCCATAGACGAACGACGGACTTCCGTAGTATGGCGCGTCGTAAAACATCGGACCGGGGATGAAATCCGGAATCGGCGAGCCGAACCGGTAGTCGTTGGAATACGTGTTCGGTCGATCGGGACCGTGCCCCACGATGACGACTTCGGGGTACGGCGAGAGCGTGCTCATAATCGCCGCGGTGTTGAGCGCGGCTGCGGCGTTGGCGGCGGCCTCGCCTTCCTCACGTCCACTCTTCAGCATCGCGAGGATGACGGTCTCGCTGACGCCGTCGCGCTTCAGCGCGACGAGCTGATCGGGATCGATCGTGAACACCGTCTTGTCGCGCTCGATCATCGCGAGGATGATCGGCTCGGAAATGCCGGCCTTGGACAAGGCGACGATCTGGTCGAGGGTGACGGCAGACGCCGCCGCCGCCGGCGCGAGCGCAAGCAGGAGAAACAGCAGGAAGGATGGAAGCACGCGCATAGAGGACGGTATCCTTGGGCTGCAACGATCTCGCCAGTCGAGGGACATGAAAAAGCCTAAGGATTCTACCGCGTCCGATGCTCTCGTCGCAGGACACATTCATGCGAATGGGACAGTCGACGCGTCCCGGCTGATTAGGTAAGCTCTCGGTTTACAGCCAGTTACGGACGGTCGGCGATGCGATTCACGGGTACGCGGCTTGCGTTGCTCCCGTTCAGGTGCAAGGAGAGTTCTTCATGTCTTCGAATCGACTCGCGTTTGCTGCATTCGGTATCGCCTGCATCGCGGCGGCGGCCGGCGGCGGCTATCTCGCCACGCGGCAAAACGCGGTTCCGGCTCCGGTGGCGGCAAGCTCGACGCCCGCGCCCGCAGCGGCGCTGACACCCGACAAGCCGGTGCAGGAAACGGAAGCAGTGGTCGCGGATACTGCGGCTCAGAAACCGGCAGAGGCGTCAGCGCCGGTCGCGATCGCGGCTCCGCCCGTGAGCGCGAGGACGCCGGCGCCGCGACGCGCCGAGCCCGCGCCGCGCGCCCCTGCGATCTCGTCGCGCGATTCGCGATCGACGGCCGCGCGTCAGGAACCGGCGCAGCCTCCGAGCCTGTCGAGCTCGTGGCCGAGCAGTGCGTCCGCGCAGCCGCCGGCGCCGGCCGCGCCCGCCACGTCGCCCGAGGCCGGTGCGCAGCCGGTCCGCCCCGCGGAAGCGCCCCCGATTCAGGAAGCGCCGCGCGCCCCCGAGCCGCCGCAGAAAACGTTCGAAGAGCTCGTCGTGTCGAGCGATTCGGTCATCGGGCTGCAGACCGAAAATCGGATTACGAGTGAGACCGCTCGCGTGGAAGATCGCGTCGAAGCGCGTGTGACGCGCGACGTCAAGGTGGGCGATCGCGTGGCGATTCCCGCCGGCGCGCGAGCGCTCGGCACCGTGACGCAGGTCGAACGCGGCGGCAAGTTCAAGGAGCGCGCGCGCCTCGGCGTCCGCTTCCACACGCTCGTGCTCGCCGACGGCACGCGCATCCCGATGAGCACCGAAACGATTTATCGCGACGGCGACTCGCCGGCCAACAGCAGCGCGGCGAAGATTGGCGGCGGCGCGGTCGGCGGCGCCATTCTCGGCGCGATCCTCGGCGGCGCGAAGGGCGCCGCGATCGGCGCATCGGCAGGCGCCGGCGGTGGCGCGGCCACCGTGATGGCCGGCGATCGCAGCGCCGTCGTGCTCGCGCCCGGCACGCCGATGACGGTGCGCATCCTCTCGCCGGTGACGGTCACGATCGAGCGCGAATAACATACAAGGCACGACGGAAAAACGCAGCAACGGCGGGAAGGGCTTCAACAGTCCTCCCGCCTTTTTTTGTGGCGCCCTCCACAAAATGTAGGTAATATCACTACATCGAGGGCTCAATGGGAAAAGCTGTATCGGCCGCTGAAGCCAATCGCAACTTCTCGCAGCTCCTTCGCCGCGTCCGCGATGGCGGTTCTTACGTGATCACGACGCACGGCAGGCCCGTCGCGCGGATCGTCCCCTTTACGGCGCGCGATGCGGTCGCCGCGGCGGCGAAGACCGCGCTGCTCAAGCGCCTGCGCGCGCAACGCGGCGCCGACATCGGACGCTGGACGCGCGACGACCTGTACGAGGACTGAGTGGCCACGGCAGTACTCGTCGCGCTCGACACGAACGTGCTCGCGTACGCCGAGGACACGAACGGACCGGTGAAGAAGAAGGCCGCGCTCGACCTGCTGGACAAGCTGCCGCCCGAGTCGACGCTGATTCCCGTGCAGGCGCTTGGCGAGTTGTTCAGCGTGCTGGTCAAGAAGGCCAAGCGATCTCGCGAGCGCGCGCGCGATGCCGTTGTCAATTGGGGCGACACCTTTTCGCTCATTGAAACGTCGCAGTCGATCGTGCTGATGGCGGGCGAGCTCACCGTGCGCCATCAGCTCGGTTGGTGGGATGCCGTGATTCTCGCCGCCGCGGCCGACGCACGGTGCCGGCTGCTCCTGTCCGAAGATCTTCAGGACGGATTCACGTGGAGCGGCGTGACGGTCACCAATCCGTTCTCGCCGTCGCGCCACCCGCTGCTCGACGCGATGCTGCGGTAGGGGACGGCCGTTAAACCGTCCCGGCGAACTTTCCCCGAGCCCTCCTCGTCATACCTTGCGTCACAAGGTATGTCGCGCGAAACCTGGCAGGAACAACTTCGGCGCGGAACCCTCGACCTCGCGATTCTCCTGACGGTCTCCGCGGTCCCGCGCTACGGGCTCGCCATCATCCAGCATCTCGAAGCCTTCACGGACCTGGTCGTCACCGAGGGCACGATTTATCCGATCCTCGGCCGGCTGACGCGCGAAGGACTCCTCGAGGCGAAATGGGTCGAGGGCGAGGCGCCGCATCCGCGCAAGTACTACAAGCTCACACGCGCCGGCGCGAAGCGGCTCGCCGACATGAAATCGGAGTGGCAGGCATTCGTCACGAAGATCGATCGACTGATGGACGCCGCGGGGAGCGGATCATGATGCTCAGCGAAGCCGGCGAGTCGCGCATCAACGGCTATCTCTTCGTCCTCGAGCGATCGCTGAAGACGTTCCTGCCGCCCGACGTCGTCCGCGATGCGGTCCGCGAGATCGAATCGCACGTGCGCGAGCGCCTCGCCGCGTCTGACGGCCTGCCCGACGAGCGCGCGGCGCTCGAGAAGATTCTCGCCGAGCTCGGCCCGCCGCTCCGCGTCGCGCAGGCGTATTCGGTGGAGCGCACGATCGACGAAGCGATCCTGACCGGTCACCTCGTGCCGATGTTCCGCGCGGTGTGGCGGCTCGCGGTCACGACGATGGTGGGCTTCGGGGCGGCGTTGGGGATCTTTGCCGGATTCGTGATCAGCTTCGCGTTTTTGGCCATCGCCGTCATGAAGCCGCTCTTTCCGGACAACGTCGGGCTGTGGGTCTATAACGAGAGCGGCATTCCACACGACCTCGGCATGCGGTTCCCGGCGCCCGTAGACGAACACATCATCCTTGGCTACTGGATCATCCCCATCTCGCTGTTCGCCGGCCTCCTGTTTCTGGTGCTCAACTATCGCGGCACGAAGCGGTTTCTGATCTGGTGGCGGAACCGGCGCCTTTCATAGGATGATGGAGCCTCTTTTTCAGGAGTAATCCATGACCCTACGCCTTGCGTTGTTCCTCGTCGTCGGCGTCGCGTTCTTCAATACCCGGTCGGCCGGCGCGCAGCAGATCACCAAGCCGGATGTGCCGGGCGCCATCAACGTCGTGCGCCTCGAGACCACGGTGGCCTGCGCCGGGGCGACGAAGCCCGAAGCGGTCCCGGAGATCAAGAAGCTCGGGTTCGCCTCGATCATCAACCTGCGCCAGCCGTCGGAACCCGGCTCGGACATCGACGCCGAAGCGGCCGCTGCCAAGACCGCGAACATCCGCTTCTTCAGCATCCCGTTCAACGGCCAGTCGCCGGATCCGGCGGTCGCCGACAAGTTCCTCGACACGATCACGGCGCCGGGCAACGCGCCGGCGTACATCCACTGCGGCGCGGGCAATCGCGCCGCCGCGATGTGGATGATCAAACGCCTGGTCGTCGATCACTGGGACACCGATCGCGCGACGGAGGAAGCCAAGGCGCTCGGGATGACGAGCCCCGCGCTGCAGCGGTTCGCCGTCAGCTACGCGGAATCGCACAAGCGATGAGCGGTCGGTGTCAGACACGTCTGTCACGTCTGACACCTGTCTTCGATGGAAGACGTCACCCGATTGCCCGAGCGAGCGGCCTCGGTCGTCAGGACACCCGCCAGTGACTGGGGCCGCTCGGGACAGTTCTCACCCGGCACCCTGCTCGCGGGCCGCTTCCGCATCGTCGCGCCGCTCGGTCGCGGTGGGATGGGCGAAGTCTACCGGGCCGACGACCTCAAGCTCGACCAGACGGTCGCGCTGAAGTTCCTGCCCGACGCGCTCGCGCACGATCCCGCGCGGCTCGCGCAGTTTCACAACGAAGTCCGGGTCGCATCGGCGTTCTCCTCCGGTTCGGTCTGCTCGCGGTGATCGTCACGTTCTACACGTTCCTCGCAATGGAGATCTTTCCGCTGACCACCGACCTGTCGCGGCCGTACGCGGGGACATCGGCCGTCGTCCTGCTCGCGATCGCGGCGCTGGCGGCGTACGGGTTCTACGCCTCGCGCGGCGGCGAGCCGTTGTTCGGCCGCACGTTGCTGGATTGATGGATTCGCGAGCATTTCGCGCGCACGGCCACGAGCTCGTCGATTGGATCGCCGAGTACCTCGAACACTCTGAAAAGTATCCGGTCCTCGCGCGCGTCAAGCCGGGCGAGATCACCGCCGCGCTTCCTGACGCTGCGCCCGAAGAACCCGAACCGTTCGACGCCATCATGGCGGACGTCGAGCGCGTGCTGCTCCCCGGCATCACCCATTGGAACCATCCCGGCTTCATGGCGTACTTCGCGATCACGGCAAGCCCGCCCGGCGTGCTCGCCGATTTTCTGTCCGCTGCGCTCAATCAGCAGGCGATGTTGTGGCGCACCTCGCCGGCGGCGACCGAGCTCGAGGCGGTCACGCTTGGCTGGCTGCGGCGGCTGATCGGTCTGCCGGAGGCGTTCGAAGGCGTCATCTACGACACCGCGTCGATCGCAACCATGCACGCGCTGGTCGCGGCGCGCCAGGCCGCGATTGCGGACGTCCGGACGAAGGGACTCGCGGGACGGCCGGAAATCACGCGCGTTCGCGTCTACTGCTCCGATCAGACGCACTCGTCGATCGACAAGGCGGTGATCGCCATCGGCCTCGGTCATGAATCGCTGAGGAAGATTCCGTCCGACGATCGATTTCGCATGCGCGTCGACGCGCTCGCGGAGGCGATCGCCGAGGATCGCGCGGCGCGCGTGCTGCCGATTGCCGTCGTGCCGACCGTCGGTACGACGTCGAGTACGAGCATCGATCCTGTGCCGGCCATCGCCGACATCTGCGAGCGCGAGCGCCTCTGGATGCACGTCGACGCGGCGTACGGCGGCGTCGCGGCGATGCTGCCGTCGCACGCGCACATCCTGGACGGCGCGCCGCGCGCCGACTCGCTCGTCGTCAACGCGCACAAGTGGCTCCTGACGCCGTTCGACTTGTCAGTGTTCTACTGCCGGCGTATGGACGTAGTACGCGACGCGTTCGCGTTGACGCCCGAGTACCTGCGGACGCGCGAGGCGGGCGCGGTGAAAAACCTGATGGACACCGGCGTGCAGCTCGGCCGCCGCTTCCGTGCGCTGAAGTTGTGGATGATTCTGCGATCGTACGGCGCGCGCGCGATCCGCGAGCACGTGGCCGAACACATTCGTCTCGCACAGCGATTCGCGAGCTGGGTCGACGCGCATCCCGATTTCGAGCGCCTCGCGCCGGTCCCTTTGAGCGTCGTCTGCTTTCGCTGGAAACCCGCGCGTGTCGCGCTGACCGAAGCCCACCTCGATACCGCGAATGAAAAACTCCTCGATGCCGTCAACCGCACGGGCGAGGTGTTTCTCTCGCACACCCGGCTCAACGGCCGCCTCGCACTCCGCGTCGCGATCGGCCACTTGAAGACGACCGAACGACATGTGCGGCGTGCGTGGGAGTTACTTGTCGAGCATGCCGAGCTCAGCCAGCCGTCTGGAAATCATTAAGGGCACATCGCTTGCACCCGTTTCGGGCACGGTGAGGAACTGCCGGGGCGAGTCCGGCCACTTGAAGGAGCGAAAGATCATGCGGTGTGTACTGAAGGCTTTGATTGTGGCGACGGCGGTCGCATTCGTGTCGGCGCCAGCGCTGGCGCGGGCCGAAGGGTACGTGAGTCCGTGGGTGGCTGCCAATACCGGCAGCAACTGGACCAACTTCGACAACGGCCGCGCCGGCTTCGGCGTGAATGCCGGCGGCATGGGCGCGGGCGTCATCGGTGGTGAGCTCGGCTTTGGCTGGAGTCCAAGCTTCTTCGGAACGAAGAATGACTTCGGCAACAACAGCGTCCTCGACCTCATGGGCAACGTCATCGTCGGCGTGCCGATCGGCGGAACGCACGGCGCGGGGATCCGGCCGTTCGTGACGGGCGGACTCGGCCTCATCCGGACGCAGATCGACGGCGGATCGCTGACCGGCACGAACGTGTCGTCGCACAACAACATGTTCGGCTGGGATGTGGGCGCGGGCGTGATGGGCTACTTCAACGATCACGTCGGTCTGCGCGGCGACTTCAAGTATCTGCGCGGCTTCGAGGACACGAATACGGGAATCGTTGTCATCGACGCCAACGGCCCCGGCCAGCTCCATTTCTGGCGCGCGGCGATCGGCGTCGTTCTGCGCTGACGCGCAGAATTCAGAACTGAGAACGCAGAACTCAGAACTTTGGATTCAGAATATTGGTTCCGAGTTCTGAGTTCTCAGTTCGAAGCTTCCGCTTCGATTCGCCAGAGTTCTCTCCAGGTGTCGCCCTCGTCGTCGGTGGCGAGGGCGACGACGCCATGCGGCGGAAAGTCTCTCAGGCCGCCCAGCAATAACCCGACAAGCTCAGGAAGATGTGGGAAGTGGCCGGCGATCGCGATATCGCGCGTTTCCGCGCGCAGGCGATCGCGAATCCACTGCGGTGGATCGTCCGGCTGTACATCGCGCGTCGCGGCGAATTCCGCCAGCGGGTTGCACGCCCGCCAGAACGCCTCGCCGGTCTGCTTCGCGCGGAGCTTTCCGCTGTGCCAGACCACGAGCGGGCGCGCGCCGCGTGAAGCGGCCTCGGCCGCGACCCGTTCGGCCTGCTCCTGTCCGCGCGGCGACAACGGACGGCGCGGATCGACGTCCGGCCCGACCGCCTCGCCGTGATGGATCAAGAACAGCAACACGCGACTGGTACTACTGGGGTGCGGTGGGCTTCGGCGGATGCGGATACGCCCGTTCGCCGGCGAGGATTTTCACCGGCAGCCGGTTTTCCTTCAGCGGAATCGGGCACGTGGTGTAGGGATTGAACGAGCACGGTGGATTGTACGCTTCGTTGAAGTCGAGCACCGTCGTGCCGTCGTCCGCGAGATCGGCGTAGAGGAAGCGCGCCGTCTCGTAGGTTTCCTTTCCGCTCGATTCGTCCTTGAACACGATATAGAAGCGCTTGGGCCGCGTCGTGAACGGACGAACGGTCGTCTTCGTGCCGAGCAGCGTGAACTCGATGACGCCTTCCGTCGTGTACGTGTCGATGTCGCCGAGCGTATTGACGACCTGCCGGGTGCTCGGCTGCGCGTCCTTGATGAAGCGGCCGACGACGCGGTACTTCTCGTCGATTGGAAACCATTTGAACCCGCGGAAGCCCCGCGCGAGCTCGCTGTTCGGATCGCGGACGCGCAGCGACCGCTTTTCGCCGCTCAAATGGATCACCAGGCGGACCTTGCCGATCACGAGCTCGTCGGCGGCCGGCTGACCGTCGTCCTTCAGCTCGATTGCGGTCGTAACCGGTCGATCCTTGAGCAGGACCGTGACGCCCGCCTGCGGCTCGAATCGCACACGCTCGCCGTCGAGCACGAAGCGACCGACGGTCGGCGGGACATTCGAGACGACGATGTCGTTCGATTTCGCGCTGCCGGCCGTGTTGGCGCCGGGCTTGAGGAAATGCAGGCCCGCGACGGTCACCCAGTCGCGCCGGTAATCGGCCTCGTGCTTCGCGCGCCACTCCTCGACTTTCCTGACGTGTGTGGGATCCGGTGCGGCGCTGAGCATCATGATGACTGCGAGCAGATTGCGTAACATCATGCAACTAGTATGGAGCAGGAGGGGCAGGATGGGCAGGATAGGCTGGACGGGAGGCAGGAACGGCCTGCCCTTCCGGCTCTTGTGCTGGCCCTGTGTTTCCTGCTCATCGTGTGGCAGCCGATCAGTTTCGGACTGGTCGCTTCGGGTCTGCTCAACAGGCTGGTGATTCGCGGATGGCCGTTCGCGCTCGTGCTGACGCTGCGAGTCGTCGTCACGGCCTTTGGGATCGCGGCGGGTCTCGCACTGCTCGGCCGCCATCCGGCGGCGGTGTCAATGGCGACGGCATCGCTTGTCGCGTCGGCCGTGACTGACGTGTTCGTCTACACGACGTCGTACTTTCCGAACAATCGAATGCCGGGCGATACAACCATCGTTCTGGCCGCGTCGCTCGCTTACCACGCCATCTGGTTGCTGTATCTGTTCCGCTCGAAGCGCGTGCGAGCGGCGTTCAGATAACGCGTCGAGGCAGGTCCGCGTGCAGGTGCATCGTGAGGTCGTAGACCGAGCTGTTGCACGACAGCGCGAGGTCCTCGGGCCGCGATCCATCCTGCGCGTCGAAAATCGTCGCGACGTCGCCGATGTTGACGCGCGGCTGGCTGCCGATTTCGACGATGGAATGGCTCGCGGAGACGGAGGCGACGATCGGATACATCGCGCCGCCGATGCGGACGCGTCCTCCTTTCGCGGCGTTGCGCGGCAACCCATCTGCGTGCCCGACCGGCAGCGTCGCGATCCACACCGGACGATCGGCCTTGTACGCACGCTCGTAGCCGGCGCTGTCACCCGGTTCGAGCATCTTCACGTATGCGACTCGCGCCTTCAGGCTGATCGCCGGCTGCAAATCCATCACGCCCATGCGGCGGAACGCGTCTTCCGAATACACGCCGTAGAGAGCCATCCCCGGCCGCACCATGTCGAGAAACGCATCCGGGCGTTGGAACAGCGCGAAGCTCGACGCCGCATGGCGGCGACCGAGCTTGATGCCGTCGCGCTGCAGCTCGGCGGTCAGCGACTCGAATCGCCGGAGCTGTTCTGGATCGAAGTCCGGATCCTCCGTGAACGTCATCATCGTGCCGGTGATTTCCACCGACTTGCGCGAGGCCAGGTCGCGAACGAGCGCGGCCGCCTTGCGAAACGGCACGCCGACGCGGCCGATGCCGGTGTCGACGCAGATCATCAAGGTCACGCGACGGTTTCGCGCGGCGGCCACACGATCGATGGCGTCGCCGATCGGCGTATACACCATCGGCATGATGCGGCGCGCGACGATGGTCGAGAGCTCACGCGGGTCGAACGGCCCCATGAGCAGAATCGGTTTGGTGATGCGCGCATCGCGGAGCACCATGGCTTCGTGGAGCTTCACGACCGCGAAGCCGGCCACCGCGTCGATCGGCTCGAGCGCGCGAGCGACGTTCGCCACGCCGCAGCCGTAGCCGTTGTTCTTGATGACCGCGAGGATCGGCCGATTCGCGCGGCGATGAATCTCCGCGACGTTATGCCGCAGCCTGGCCGCGTCGATCTCGACCCACGGATCGAATGACGAGTCGCGGATCGTGGCGATGCGTGGCCGTACGGCCGCCTGCGGCAACGTCAGCGCCGGAGCGGCGGATGCGGCTTTCAGGAAGTCCCGGCGTGAGCTGCGCATACAGAATCGCGGTCAGTATAATCCCCGCCATGACCAGGAAATTGTTCTCCCTCTCGCTCGCGACGGCGCTGGTGGCGACGCTCGGCGCGCAGACGCGCGCGCCCGGGAACGCCTCGATTACGCAGGCCGACCTGCGCGCCGATCTGTTCTTCCTCGCCGGCGATTCGCTGCGCGGGCGGCTCACCGATACGGAAGAGAATCGCGCCGCCGCCGACTTCATCAAGTCGCGCTTCGAGCGGATGGGATTGAAGCCGGCGGGTCCGAACAACTCGTACTACCAGCCGTACAACCTGATGACCGCGACGCTCGGCGAGGGCAACACGCTCGACGTCTCGGGCGACGGCGCGAGCCGGCGCTTCCGGCCCGGTCAGGAGTTCTACCCGCAGCGGTTCAGCGCCAGCGGTCACGCCTCGGGGCCCGTGACATTCGCCGGCTTCGGCATCAGCGCGCCGCCGTTGTCGCACGACGACTACAACGGACCTGGAGACAACATCACGGGGAAGATCGTCCTCGCGCTCGACCATGAGCCAAGCGAGCGCGATCCCGACAGTCCATTCGACGGCGTGGTCACGTCCGAGTGGTCGACCGCATGGCGAAAGGCGCTCGCCGCGCAGGCAAAGGGCGCGGCGGCGCTGATGTTCGTCGCCGACGTGCACAACCATCCGGGTCCGGCAAACTTCGAAGGCGTCGCGCGCAACGTCTGGCCCGAGAAACCGCCGCGCATTCTCAACTACACGCTGGCGGCGTGGGCCGATCGCATCCGCATTCCCGTCGTGCAGATTTCGCCGGCGCTGGCCGCATCGATCGTCGCGTCGACAGGGAAGACGCTCGACGAGCTCGCGAAGTCGGCGGAGACGCCGAGGGGCGTGACGCCGATTGCGGTCCCGGCCATGAACGTTGAGATCCGCGCGGCCGTCGACCGTCATATCGTCCCGGACCGCAACGTCGTCGCGCTCCTCGAAGGCAGCGATCCGCGGCTGAAGAACGAATGGGTCATCGTCTCGGCGCACTTCGATCACAACGGCGCCGACGCGACGCAGATTTTCAACGGCGCGGACGACAACGGATCCGGCACGGTCGCGCTGCTCGAAATCGCGGAGGCGTATGCGCTCGCGGCGAAAGAGGGTCAGCGTCCGAAGCGCAGCATCCTGTTCGCTGCGTGGAACTCGGAGGAGCGCGGGCTGCTCGGCGCGTGGGCGTACACGGAGCAGCCGCTGGCGCCGCTCGCCAGCATCGCCGCCGTACTCAACATGGACATGATTGGCAGGAACGAAGAGATCCCCGTTGGCGGCGGCGGACGCTTCGCGGGGTTCGAAGTGCAGACGGCCGAGTCAAACAGCAACGCCGTCAACCTGATGGCGTTCTCGAAGGTGCCGGACATCACCGCGGCGGTCGACAGGGCCAACGCCGCGGACGTCGCCTCCAGGCTCGAGGTCAGGAAGCGGTACGACAATAACAGCTCGAATCTCGTCCGGCGCAGCGACCAGTGGCCGTTCCTGCAGCGCGGCGTGCCCGCCGTGGGGTTCATGACCGGTCTGCATCCGGACTATCACACGCAGTACGACCGGCCGGAGAAGATCAACTACGTGAAGATGGAAAAGATCGCGCGGCTCGTGCATCAGGCGAGCTGGGACATCGCGAATGCCGAGGCGAAGCCCAGGGCGCCGACGATGCGCACGATCACGCAGTAGCAGACTTCACCACGAAGTGGTCGTCGTGGCCTTCGTCGCCTTCGTGGTTTAAGCTTTTCGTCTTTGCGGGCTCAGCGGTCTCTGCGTTCAACCGTCCGTGGGCTCGATGGCAGCGTGACAGTGTGAGGTGCTGAATGAGGATGGCCCTGGCCGCGGTGCTGGCGTTCGTGCTCACGCCTTCGATCATGGAGGCGCGGGTCGTGCGCCTGCGCGTCGAGCGGCGTGAGGCGGTCCTCAACGGTCGCGCGTTCGGTACAGCGGGGCCGTACGAAAAGCTCGTCGGCAAAGTCGACTTCGCGCTGGATCCGGATCTTCCCGGTAACGCCGCGATTGTCGATTTGAAGCTCGCGCCGCGAAACGCGCGCGGCGAGGTCGAGTTCAGCGCCGACTTCTATCTGCTGAAGCCGGTCGACCC